>JBKPPH010000141.1:0-24849 GCA_046733535.1 Acidobacteriota bacterium | reverse complement strand
GGCCTGGACCAGTTTGAGCAAAGCCTTACACCTGAGAATTGGGACACGTGGATGAGGAGTTTCGCGCTGACACCTGGTGACTTGATGTTGCCGCGTTTCAAGGTCGAATGGGAGTCGGACCTGAACGACGAGCTGAAGGCTTTAGGGATGTCAGACGCTTTCGATCCTGATCGTGCCGACTTTTCTCAAATAGCGAGACTCAAGCAGGGCACCAATCTCTTCATCTCTGAGGTCAAGCACAAAACGTTCGGCGAAGTAAACGAGGAGGGTACAGTGGCTGCAGCCGTTACGTCAGTGGTGGGCACTATGACGTCCGCTCAGCCACCGCGAGAAAAGTTCGTCATGAAAGTAGATCGTCCCTTTTTCTTTGCGATTCGGGACAACTTTCGCGGGATCGTGCTGTTTATGGGTTCGGTGACAAATCCGGCGTAATCATGCTCCAGGGCTGGCGTTGGTACCAGCCCTACTTGAAAAATCAGGTGTTGGTCAGGGTTCAGTAGTTGATGTTTCCAACCATCGTGTACTCGCTTGGATCACTCATCTCACGATCGTGCGCTGCGCGTCGCCGGACCGCTCAATGAATTAGGCGCGTTGAGATTCGCGCCATCGTCGACGCCGACGCTCAATCGATCTACCAATTCTCCACCTAACCACCCCGTCATACCCGCCAACCCAAAGCCTACAAAAGACAGCAGCAACGCAAGCGTCGTCGGCACATAGGGAACAATTGCCGGCGAGCTATAACGCAAGTACCAACTGCCGATGAACAACAGCAGCACGACGACATTTCCCAACCCGTGAATCAACCCGACTGATTTCGCGCGCGTGTCTCGCGGGATGGCGAGATAATCGATGAAACCGAATGGAGCGGCTGCGATCGCGCCGATGATGCCGGCGATAATCATCCAGTAAGACACCGTCACCATCGTGGGATTGCCCCAGATGAGATAGATGATGTCGAAGATCACCGCCGTCGATAAGAGTCCGAACGGAAACGGAATCAACATCTGGTGAATCGGATGACCTAACGCTTTTGCTTTGCTTTCCATACGTTCTCCTCCTCTTTAGAACCATGCGAGGTTGCGCCGCCAAAACGCGACGGGCACGCCTCCGATTAGCTCAAGACGCGTACCTGGGGCGTAGTTAACTACACACAACAAAGCAGGCACATCGTAGTTTCGCTCGCCGATGGGGAATCGTGCGTTAGAAAGTGATTGAGGGAACGGCCATTAGGCTACGGCCTAAAATACCTTTTGTAAAGCATCCAGCAACGGCGGCTAGTCGCGAGACGGTCAAGAATTTTTTACGAATTTCTCCGCGGCTTTCAAGCTCCGCCTTTAGGGTGTATCCTAAAACACAATTCCTCCCGAAGTTATCGGCAATCCCCCGACATTTTTAAGGACGTCAGCCATTTTGGCTGGAACGGTGACCCACGCTCAACCGGCACTCGCGATTACGTGGACCTGTTTCTAAACGAACGAGAGGGAAGAAAAATGAAATCAACAATCCTTAAGGGCCTCATCTTTGTGCTGTGTGTCGTCGCATTTCTTACGACCCGCGCCGCCAATGCACCCATGATTCAAGGACAGCAGGGACAGCAAATCTTTCGCTTTGATACTTTCGGCGACGAGCAGTTTTGGACTGATACTCTGCGAATGCACGAGGTCATCCAATCGTCGGTAAGTCCCGCGACTGCACTTGCCGTCGGCCTCAAGGTTGATGCGACGGCGCTGCCCGCGAATTTTCTCGCCACGCACGACTTGAATAGTCCCGCCACGACGGTGGAGTTGATCAAGCTCAATGCTGTTGTTGGAATAGTGGGGAACGTCCGAGGCACGCAGCTCAAGTCTGTGGGTATCACATGCGCGATCTGTCATTCCACTGTCGACAATTCCGTCACGACCGGCGTTGGTAACCGGCTCGACGGTTGGCCCAACCGCGATCTGAATCCCGGAGCCATCATCGCATTGTCTCCCGCTCTGACGAGTGCGCAAAAGGCAGTCTATAACTCGTGGGGGCCGGGCAGGTTTGATCCGCGCTTCAACGTCGATGGTATCAATGGTCCAGTGCTTATCCCACCGGCGTATGGTCTGAAGGGCGTGGGATTCGAGACGTACACGGGAGACGGTCCGATTTCATATTGGAACAATTACGTCGCGGTGTTAGAGATGGGCGGCCATGGCAGTTTTTCTGATCCTCGACTCGGAATCAACATTGTTCAGGAACCCGATCTGGTTACTTCGAAACTGCCGGAGTTGCTTCGATACCAATTGAGTCTTTCCGCGCCGGCGCCTCCGGCTGGAAGCTTCGATCAAACTGCTGCGCGGCGTGGCCAGGCGATTTTCAACGGCAAAGGACGATGTGCTTCTTGTCACATTCCGCCGACGTTCACTGATGTGCTGAGTGGTCCGGACCCGAGCGTTCCGTTCCTGCACGACCCAACGGAGGTCGGCACTGATCCGCTATACGCGCAGCGAAGCGCGACGAAACAGTACCGCACGACACCGCTGCGCGGACTGTGGCAACATCCGCCGTACTTTCACGATGGAAGCGCTCGAGATCTCGGCGCTGTCGTTAACCATTACGACACTCTGTTTACACTCGGGCTCACTACGAAACAGAAGGCTGATTTGGTGGAGTATCTGAAGTCGCTTTAGCGAAGCTTCGTATCAAAAGTATCTCAGCCACAAAAAGGCACAAGAAGCACAAAAGAATTTTTCTAATTTTGTGCTTTTGTGCTTCTTTGTGGCTGAAATACTTCCTCACCTGTGCTATAAAGTCACCACCCGTTCATTGCCATCTCCCCCAACCTCGAATTCGGAGGCCTCTCGCGGTGAAAGTCCCTTCTGACAGATAGATTTTCCCATCCAGAGGTAAGTAATTAGCGTGTTTTACCGTCTGCTCGTCGCCTTGTCAGTACTTTGTGCCTTTACATTTGTGCAAGGCCAAAGCCCAACTGCGCTTCAAAAAAATCGTAGAGAGACTGCGCAAGAAGAGCGGTTGAAGAAACTACTGAATAAGGTTGGCGTAGACGCTGGTGGAATTAGCGCGAGGAGCAATCAACCTCAGGCTTACCGGGAAGTGAAAATCCGCTGGACGGATTCAACGACCGCATCATCGACCCCCCAAGCGAGACCTTCTATCAGTAAGACAGAACGAAAGACGGCGCCTGTCGTCTCACTTGTAGAAGATAAGAAACGCTCCGGCCCACTGCCGCGGCAACGTTCGCTTCAACTCTCCCCAACCCATGTTTTTATCGCTGCTGTCAACGAGACCAACCAACTTAGATGGTGGTCGATCATCTCTGACCCGCGCGTTGTTAGAGCTGAGTTTCAGTCTTCCACCGGAGAGCTGCACAGTGAAGACTACTACCAGTCTAACTTCACGGTGAATGTCGTATTTCCTGACGATCCTAAAATTACAAACTTGCGGTTTTATAAACCAATCTGGACGGGTTCCGATTTCGATTTGAAACTGTTGGCTGTCGTTCCCGTTCGGTAATTCAAGAGAGAGAAAACTGAAATGAAAAGGTCCACTGCCCGCTCGGTGCTAAGTGCGCTTTTTCTAGTTTTCTGCTTACCGCAAATCGCATTCGCTGAGCACTTCGAAACGATTCTCAATAACAGTGCTCCTGAGAATCGTGTAGACATCGCTATTCTCGGCGACGGTTACACTGCCGCAGAGATGGAGAAATACAACAGCGACGTTCAAGCGTTGATGCAAGCGTTCTTTCTTCAGTCGCCTTTTCGCGAGTACAAAAGCTTTTTCAATGTTCATCGCATCGATGTCATAAGCAATGAGTCGGGAGCGGATCATCCGGAGAGGATTCCGGCAGTATTTAAAGACACGGCACTCGCCGCCACTTACAACTGTGCGGGGACCCAGCGCCTGATTTGTGTAAACACTTCCACGGTCAATTTAATTCTGGGAAACACGCTTACGTCTTCGCAGTACGATCTGACGTTCGTGATCGTTAACGATCCTGAGTATGGTGGTTCAGGCGGCTCGATCGCTGTTGCCTCGACACATCCCGAGGTCGTCGAACTCGTACTTCATGAACTTGGGCACAGCTTTGGCCTGCTTGCGGATGAATATGGTGGTCCACCGCCGCCCTTTTGTAACAACACCTTCGAACCTTCTGCTGCTAATGCGACGAAGGTTACGGAACGTTCGCTCGTCAAATGGAACCACTGGATAGAGCTCGACACGCCACTACCCACAACAGCTTTTATTCACGGCGTGCCCGGGTTATATGAGGGAGCGGCCTATTGTGACGCTGGTTTGTACCGGCCCACGCTCGATTCCAAGATGCGCTTTTTAGGGCGGCCGTACGAGCAAATCAACACCGAGCAACTCGTCACGCGAATATACAACTTCGTTTCACCAATAGACTCTGTTGAGCCCGTTGCGACTGACATCACAATCACGCAAGGGGAATCGCAGATGTTTAGAGTGTCTCCGCTGGTCACGCTGGGTAATACGATCGAGATCCAGTGGTATTTGGATGGACAGCTGCAAGCAACGGGCACGGAACTTACAATTGATTCCAGTACCTTGAGTAGCGGAGCACATGTTGTCCAGGCGCTGGTAAATGACAACACTCCGATGGTGCGGAAGGATAGCGAGGATCTGTTGAGCGACGATCGTGGGTGGAACTTGACGGTAAACGCCGCACCGATTCCGACGCCCACTCCAACACCGACTCCAACACCGACGGCGACGCCGACGCCAACGCCAACGCCAACTCCGACGCCCACTCCGACGCCAACTCCAACGCCGACACCAAGTCCTGCTCCCGCTTTGCTTACTGAAGAGAACTCAAACAGAGCAATCGCGTTAGATTCCGTAACTTTCTTCCGCGGTCCGTTCTCGTTTTCCGCGAATAATAATTTCAGTTTGGATGGACTCGCTCGCATCATAGTCTTTGCGACCAACGTGGAGTTTCGACCCGGTGAAGATACGTCGATTCTTTCTGCTCAAGCCGAAGACTCGTTAGGGTCAAATTATCCGTTGACGATTGAATACGCCGGCAATGTTCCAAACTTTGATTGGCTGACGCAGATAAACATTAAAATGCCTGACAATCTCGCGAACGTTGGAGATATCTGGGTGAGTATCAAATTGCGCGGTGTGCAAAGTAACAAAGTCCTCATCACCACCAGATCTCCATAGGCCGGGTTTTCACCTGTAACTGACTGTTCAGTCGTCGCTCAGTGCTACAATCACGCGCATTTCGCAGGAGAGGTGTGGGTATGAAGACAAAATCAGTCGCGCGCATCTTGCCGGTAATACTAGCCGCGCTATTCATCGCGTTCAGCGCCAAGGCCTCTAAAGCTCAACCGAACAGTCGCGGCGTTGGCGTCCCAAGTAGCCCAGTCAAAGCGTTGCCGTCCACCTCGAAGCGCTATGCGATTGTGATTGGCGTCGATCAATATGCCGACACACAGATCACTACACTTGGCGGCGCGAGTAACGATGCGAAAGCTCTTGCTAAGGGCTTGGTCCAGTATGCCGGCTTTCCTGAGGAACAAGTCACACTCTTGGCTTCCGATCAGCCGGCAGAACGGCAACCAACACGCGGCAATATTCTGCGTCGACTATCAAACCTCGCCGCCGTCATCCCGAAGGATGGTTTGCTGCTGCTGTCCTTCGCCGGACACGGCATCGAACGCGGCGGCCAGGCTTTCCTGCTCCCAGCGGATTCACAAGTGAGTAATGACGTCGATCTGCTGGAGCAGACGGCGATTAACGTGTCGCAGATCAGGGATCGAATTAAAAAGATCGGCGTCACTCAAGTGCTGCTTATTCTCGACGCGTGCCGCAACGATCCGGTTGGGCGCGCGAACGCAGACAATCCTTTGACTCCTGCTTATACGCGCGGCTTCAACTTCGATGTGCGCAACCGCGAAGTGCAGGCATTTGCGACTTTGTATGCGACCGAGGTGGGCCATCGTGCGTACGAATACAAGGAGAAGAAGCAAGGCTATTTCACGTGGATCCTGGTCGAGGCGTTGCGGGGCGCAGCCGCCAACGCGAAAGGAGAAGTGACTCTCGCTGGTCTGGTGAACTATTTACAGGAGCGCGTACCGAAGCGCGTGCTGCAAGATCTCGGCGCCGGCAAGGATCAAAAACCGTTTGCGGTTGTCGAAGGATATCGCGCCGACGAGCTGGTCCTCGCAGTTCACAATCCGCAAGCACTCCCGCAATCGACCGACACGGATGTCAAAGCAGTTGCTAACACGGAACCCAGCAGTCGTGATACAGGGATCGAGCTGAACTCGCGCGATTCGCTCGAGGGTTCGACCTGGAGCGGCAGCCGTCCCGAGACCGGCGAGTACAAAATAAAGTTTCTCAAGGACGGCAAGCTCGAGTACATCATCAACGTACTTCAAAACGGCGTCACCGCTCCGCGCACGGTGAATGGCACTTGGAAACAATCCGGCAACAACATCCAGATGGTCATTGGCAATTCATACTCAGTGCTGCAAGGGACGCTGGATGGAAACATAATGAAGGGCGAAGCCACGAATCAGGAAGGTGTCTCGTGGAAATGGATACTCTTCAAGCAACAGTAACGAAGGCTGAGTAAAAGATGACAGCCTTCTAAACACGCCTTGACTCTCTGAGGCTTTGTGCATAAATTTCACGCGATACGTACCACCATGTCTAATGGCGAGGAGTTTAGTTCATGTACAAAAGATCGTTGATGTCCCTTGTGCTGTTGGCCGTGCTTAGCGTTGTCGCACTGGCCCAGCAATCACCTCCACCCAAAACACACTTGAAGGTCGGCGATCCGGCCCCCGATTTCACGCTTCGTGCTACCGATGGCAAGACCTACAAGCTGAGCGATTTCAAAGGCAAGAAAAATGTCGTGCTGGCGATTTATGTGCTGGCGTTCACCGGTGGTTGAACGAAGGAGCTGAAGGCGTATCAGGCTGATATCGCCAAATTCGATTCAACCGACACTCAGGTTTTCGGCATGAGCGTGGACAGTGTCCCCGCCAACCGTGAATTTGCAAAGCAGATTGGAGTAACGTTCCCGATACTCAGCGATTTCAAACGCACCGTGGTCAAAGATTATGGTGTCTTTAACGAAGAGCAGGGCTTTGGAAATCGCGCCACGTTCGTGATCGATAAAGAAGGAATCATTCGGCACATCGACGAAGGAAACGTCGCCATCGATCCGACCACTGCGGCGGACGCATGTAACGTGCTCACACATCGGAAGTCGTCGGCAACGCCTTAGACGTGAAGATCGATTAGCCGCGGATTCACGCGGATGAACGCGGATCAGAACATCTCTTCTGATCCGCGTTTATCTGCGTAAATCCGCGGCTAAAATCTTCATTTCGTGACTCTCTCCAGCTTCTTGAGAAGCGCACTCTTTTCGGCAGCAGATGTTTTCGCCACGGCAAGCCGGAGCGAAGCGAGCAGCTTCTTCAGGTCAGTCCGCTGCTCGACGACGTACTGATCGCCACCTTTATTGTTCGCCGTCTTGATAACTTCATCCGTGAGCATCTCGTTCAGGCTGTTGAGCGCTTCGGCTGCATGCGCTCCGTTAGGGTGCAAACTCAGATACTTGATCGCCGGTGAGAAGACAAAGAAGTGACAGACCTCGTCGCCTTCACAATCGGACGGTTGCGGATTCTCCGCCGCCGCCCACGCAATTCGATCCGCGATAGGTAACGTGTGATATTTGGCTTCAAGATTCCAAAGTAGCTCCGACCGCAGGTTGTAGCCGCCGCCGAACTCGTTGGGAATAACGTCCGCCGCATGCGCTTTGCGCCATTTTTGCGGCGGCGCCTTGTCGCGCCAATCGTCCGGGAACGTCCGCGCCCAGTTAGCGAGCGCGAGCAGTTTCAAAAGTTCAAACTCCGCACGCGTGTTCACGTCTTTCGCTTCTGTCACTGAACTCGCAGCGAGGTCGTAGATTTCCTCCCGGTCGGCGAACTCTGTGTTCTCCGCCTTGAGACGCGCTTCGACGATCTGGCGCAGAAGTGCCTGGCGCTGCGCAGGAGCGTAGTCAAGCAGCAGTCCACCGAACAGCCAGCCTGTCTGACCGTTCGGCACGTTGACGCGATACCAGTAATCGGTTTTGCCGCCGATGGTGTCTTGAGCTGTCGAACGCGCGATGGCGTTCACGACCGTTCCGAGTTTCAGCCGCGCGATCTCGTCGGCTGTAACCTGCGGTGCTCTTCGTGCGCGCATTGCGGAGACGGTTGTGATCTTCGCTTGGACCGCGTCTAGCTTGATTTCGTCCTGCTGGGCCAACATTGGCGATACGACGCCAAGTGCAAGCACCACAAAAGCCTGCATTACGAATTTGTAGTTCATGTTTACGCTGGAGAATTTCATACTACGACATCTTAGCCGCAGATGAACGCAAATATATCCGGATTCCATCCGCGTTCATCTGCGGCTAATATTCTGTAGGGATCGTCGCCGGCGAATATATCTCACGCGGTGCGCCGATGCGTTCTATTCTTCCGTTACGCACGACCGCCAGCCGGTGCCCAACCGTGAACGCGTCTTCAAGATTGTGCGTTACGTACACGACGATCAATTCCGCTTCGGCTTGTAACCGCAGCAAATCCTGATGCAGTTGCGTGCGAATCTCGCTATCGAGCGCCGAGAAGGGCTCATCCAATAACAGTACGCGCGGCTCCATCGCTAGCGCTCGCGCGATCGCAACCCTTTGCTGTTGACCGCCTGAGAGCTCATGCGGATAACGGTTGGCCAGTTCCGCGAGTCGCATGCGATCGAGTAACGCCTCGGCGCGTTGCCGGGCGCGCGGCTGGCGCCACAAAGCATACGAAACGTTATCCAACGCAGAAAGGTGTGGGAAGAGTGCATACTGCTGAAAGACGTAACCAACGCGACGGTTGCGCGCGGGAAGATTGATCGATGGCTGCTTACTCGCTGCTTCCCCCGATGTTCCAGAGGCACGGAAGAACACTGTTCCATCCAACATGATCTCGCCCGCGTCCGGCGTCGTCAGTCCCGCAATCGCGTTTAGCGTCTGCGTCTTGCCTGCCCCGGATGGTCCAAACAGAACGAGTATTTCTGCCCCCAGCTCGATCTGCACAGACAGATTGAAGCCTGCCAGCCGCTTCTCGATATTCACTTTTAGACTTGGTGGTTTCACTGGCCAAGACTCAACCGAGAGGCGTCTTCCGTTCATGCAGCGGTCGTTCGAGTTGCCGCACGCACCACAAGCCGACGAATGCTATCGCAGTCATCAGAATGACCATCATTTGCGCTTGCTCGTACCGGCGCGCCTGCACCGCATCATAGATTGCGAGCGGAAGCGTCTGAGTTTGTCCAGGAATGTTGCCCGCAACCATCAACGTCGCGCCGAACTCGCCAAGCGCCCGCGCTCCACCGAGAATCAATCCGGCGATGATTCCGCGGCGCGCGAGAGGTAGTGTCACACGCCATAAGATTTCCAACTCTGACGAGCCGAGTGTGCGCGCAGCGTTCTCGAGCACCTGGTCCACACTCGCGATCGCAGCCCGTGCGGATTGGACCATCAATGGTAGGCCGACTACCGCCGACGCAATCGCCGCCGCCTGCCACGTGAAGAGCACGTTGACGTGAAACCATTCGACAATCGGACTGCCGCGCCCGAGTGTGAGCAACAAGAAATACCCAATGACGCTCGGCGGCAGCACGAGAGGCAAAAAGATGATCGTCTCGATGATAATCTGGCCGCGTACTCGAAAGCGCGCCAACAGCACACCCAAAATCAGACCGACGACGAAAAGAATGGTCGTCGCCACAAGCGTCACTTGCAGCGACAGTCTCAGAGCCGCCCAATTCATCGAAGCGGCTCCTCTCCCGGCAAGACGAATCCGTATTTGCGCCTGATCGGGCGTCCCTCTGGAGAGTTGATGAAGCCGGCGAACCGGCGCGCTTCAGTCTCGTGCCGCGTGCTTTTGATGACCGCCAACGCTTGGTTAAGCGGCTGGTGCAGTTGATCTGAAATCAACACCCATCGCCCTTGACTATTCACACTGAGAGACAGCGCGACAATCGCCACATCGACGTTTCCCGTCTCCGCATACTGAAGTGTCTGGCTTATGTTCTCACCAAAAACCAGTCGCGAAGACACACGGTCCCAAATGCCGGCAGACTGCAATGCCTGGCGCGCCGCCTCGCCGTACGGCGCGTGTTCGGGATTAGCGATCGCGATGCGACGTACTTCGGGTTTTACAAGATCCTGGGGCTGCTCGAGTTTCAAAGGGCTGTCACTACGCGTCCAAATCGTGATGCGTCCCTGCGCATAAAGCGCCTTGGTATCCGGAAAGATTAGATTCTGCCGTTCAAGTTCTTCGACGAATCTGACATTCGCGGCAGCGAGAAGATCGACCGGCGCGCCCTGCTCGATCTGCTGTGTAAGCTGTCCGGTCGAACCGAAGTTGAACGTCACTTTGATCCCGGTCTCGTTCTCAAACAACTTTCCGAGTTCTTCAAAAGCCGGCGTCAGATCCGCAGCGGCTGAAACAGTCAGTGTCACCGGCGCTGAAGGTGAGGATCGACACGCCATGGAACTTACTAACACGAGTACGACAATGAATAGCGCCAGCGCGCGATATAGCATAACGGTCCCCGACGTCGTGTTCATCCTAACAACATGAACATCCTGTCCCCACATTAGACAGGATTACAGGAATTAGGATGCACAAGATAACCTGTGGAC
This sequence comes from Acidobacteriota bacterium, assembly GCA_046733535.1. Taxonomy (GTDB): domain Bacteria; phylum Acidobacteriota; class Blastocatellia; order Pyrinomonadales; family Pyrinomonadaceae; genus PSRF01. The sequence continues at coordinate 14,150 of JBKPPH010000141.1, read as the reverse complement.
AATTTTAGTCAACCAACAACGGAAAGTTTGTACTTTTTGTGCTTCTTTGCGGCTGGCGGCTGTGTCGGTGTAATAATGTGTCACCACGGATGGACGGCAAGCGGGAAGAAACACGATTGGGCCGGATGCTGACTCTTGACGCGATGCGCGGAGTCGCGGCGTTGGTAGTTGTCACCTATCACGCGCTTGGAGTAGCGCCGCAGACAGCATTTACCGGCTGGCAATGGTGGTTGCCGCAAACGACCGCTTACGCAGTTCATTTCGCGTATGCCGGAATCTATCTCTTCTTTGTAATCTCCGGGTTTTGTATTCACCTGTTTTGGGCTAAGGCTCGCGCGACCGGCGTTGAAAAACCGACTATCGACTTCCTCGTCTTCTGGAAACGGCGAGTACGTCGCCTGTACCCGCCATACTTCGCCGCGCTCATCCTATATCTCGTTTACCTGGCGTCGAAAGCTCCCGTTCAAGTCACCGGCTTTTACTTGTGGGACGTCGGGCTCCACCTGTTCATGCTTCACAACGTGGACCTTCGGACCACCTACACGATCAACGGAGCTTTCTGGACACTCGCGATCGAAGAACAGTTGTACCTTGCCTATTTCCTGCTGCTCTTTCTGCGAATTCGATTCGGGTGGACCAAGACGTTGGTGTTGACCGTTGCGGTGCGCGTCGCGTGGCTGATCGTCGCCCGTTACCTGGGCTATTCGTTTGGCGTTCACATTCCCACTACCGAAGCGGCCGCGACGAATTGGTTTATATGGGCGCTGGGTGCGTTGAGTGTGGAAGCAGCGTTGGGAATAATAAAACTGCCTGCGTGGTGTTACAGGATTTCATTCGCCGGCCTGGCTCTGCTTTGCGCTGCCGGCCTCGCTCAGCTCTTACCAATCGTCGACGACAGGACCTTAATTCATGATATCGGTTGGGTGTTGATGCATCCTGCCTGGGGTCTTGGATTTTTCATCCTTGTGAACTACTCAGTTGCGGCCGAGCAACGTTGGCGACTCAAATCACGCGTCCCGCGCCTGATCCCGGCGCTCGCATGGCTTGGGCTGATGTCTTACTCACTTTATCTGACCCATTCCTTCGTACTCATGCACTGGTACTGGTTTGGCTTCACGAAGCTGCACATCCTCTCGATCTCATTGTTGATAATGACGCCGCTGACCGTCGCATTCGCGTGGGTGTTCTTCCGCTGCTGTGAGCGGCCGTTTATGACGTTGCCGGCTGCTGTGAAAGTCCCGGCGAAGCCAAGGTACGCTCCGGTCGATGACGAGCAGGTACAATCAGCTCCCGAGGCTGCATAAAACATATCAGCGTTAATCCGTCCTCATCCGTGTTATCCGTGGTTACAGATCTATTTGAACGGCCACCACACGGGAACGAACCAGATCACGATTGCAAATACTGCAACCGTCAGAATCGATCCGACTTTCAAGAAGTCCAAAAAGCGATATTGTCCGGGCGTGTAAACCAACACGCACGCCGGTTCAAGCGGCGTCAGAAACGAGCACGACGCCGCATACGTGACTGTTACCGCAAACGTTCTCGGGTTTAGTCCGAGTGCAAGCGCAGTCTTCACCGCGATTGGCAGCATGACGAGCGCGGCGGCCTGGTTTGACATCGGCTGCGTCAGCGCAACGGTCATCACAAAGAACCCAGCCAGCACCGCAACTGGTCCATAGTGGCCCGTGCCCCGCACAATAAAGTCAGCTAGATACTGATCCGCACGTGTCTTTTCCATCGCCACGCCAAAACTGATCATGGAGGCAATTAAAATCAGCAGTCTCCAATCAATGATGTCGTAGACTTCAGACATACGCAGAGATCGAGTCGCAAGCAGGATCATTACGCCGATCAGAACAGCGATCGGCAAAGGAACAAGATGTGTGAGCGAGAAGAAAAGAAAGACGGCGAAGGCGAGTAAGGCCCATTTCTGTTTGTAAGGTCGCGCCTGCTTTTGGGAAATCTCCTCCAACAGCAAGATGTGACCATCGGCTGCGAGTGTCTCCACCTGTTCGCGGTTTCCCTGTATCAACAGGACGTCGCCAAACCGTAGCCTTACGCGGCTGATCTTCGAAAGCAAGTCCACTCCATGCCGGTTGATGGCCAGTACTACGACGCGGTGCCGCTGTCGAACTGCGAGCCGCTTTAGTGTTCTGCCGATAAAGTCTGAACCACGCGGCACCATCGCCTCGAAGAGCTCAGCGCCTTGCGCTTCGAGCAGCGTATCGTTCAAGGTAAAATCAGGTTTGATCTCAATGCCGGCTTCACTCTTCACTCGAAGAATGTCCTCCGCACGGCCCTGGACCAGCAATAGATCCTCAGCCCTGATCTTTTCCTCGGGGTTGGGTGCGACACGATACTGCTCCTGACCTCTCAAGATTCCTAAAACAGTCAAATCGAGCTCATCGCTGATGCGCGCTTCCGCGAGTGATTTGTCGATGAGCGGCGAGTCGTCGAGCACGATCACTTCGGTCATGTACTGCCTGACGTGATATTGCTCCGTCAGGGAGTCCGATGACTTTCGGCGAGGTAACAACCGGAGACCCAGCAGCAACATGTAGAGCATTCCGACAGCGACGATAAGCACGCCGACGCGCGTCAGTTCGAACATCGTAAATGGCTGAATGCCGTAGCGCGGTAGAGCGCCACTCACGGCGAGATTCGTCGACGTTCCGATGAGTGTGCACGTGCCGCCGAGGATTGCTCCGAATGCGAGCGGCATCAATAACTTTGACGGACTGATATTTCTGCGTGCCGCGATTCCAAGTACGACCGGAAGGAACATCGCCGTCGTAGTCGTGTTCTTCATAACGGCGGCGCAGAGTGCGGCAGCGAACATGATGAGCGCTGCAATGCGAAACTCACTGTCACCTGCGGTGCGATGCAACCGGCGCCCAACGGCATCGATGATGCCCGTCTTGCTGAGCCCACCCGTGAGGATGAAGAGGCCTGCGATGGTTATGACGATGTCGTTGCCAAAGCCCGCGAAGGCCTCAGCCGCCGTTAGCGTATTAGTGAGCACCAACGCCATCACCAGGAGAATAGACACGACCTCGATCGGTATTCGCTCGAGGCTAAACAAAACAAGAGCGACGAGTAAGAGCGCGAGAACGATGGCAATCTGGGTTGTCATTATGAAATCCTGTAAAAGATTACTTTGCGCCGCCGAGACACGAAAGTTCATTCTACGGGATTTGCGGGATGGAAAGCTGGCGGGACTCAACAAACCTTCATGAGGATCACCTGCGGTTATCACGCGGGAGAATTTCATACCACGACATCTTAGCCGCAGATGAACGCAGATGAACGCAAATAAATCCGGATTTCATCCGCGTTCATCTGCGGCTAATATTCTGTAGGGATCGTCGCCGGCGAATATATCTCACGCGGTGCGCCGATGCGTTCTATTCTTCCGTTACCCACGACTGCCAAGCGGCAGCCGGTGGACCAGGTATCTGTAAACGCTCTACGGTCGCGCAGCTTTGAAGTTATCAAAGACGACGGTGCCTGGAGCGACCGGCTCCGGCTGCCATGTGCCGGCTTTGAGTTCGAAGATTATCGTCGCCAGGGGTACCGATGTGTTGTTCCACGGCTCGGTGTAACGGACTATCCAACTCCCGGGCAGACCCGGATTATCACTCGCCGTTTCAAACACGACGTTGCCGGTTGATTGATCGTGACGAATGCGCCAGTAGCGATGTACGGCTGAGTTGTAAGCGGAACTAAACAGAGTTCGCTTGGCCCCGCCAATCTTCGCCTGGCAGATAAAGACTCCCTCTTCGACGTAGATGCGATAATAGTTGTCAGCGTCTCGTCCCACCGTGAACATCGCATCAGCTTTGGTGTTGATAGCGGCCGCCTGGACCAACTCAACGTAGCTGTAAGCCCCGCTGAAATTGTAAGTGTTCGACGATCTGATACCGTTGTAATGCGATCCTGACTGTCCCGCGAACAACGATCCGATCTGCAACTGTTGCGTGACTTCCCGTGTCAGCACGGAAGAATCAGTGAAGCCGCTGAAGAGATTATTTGGAGACCACTTCGCGAGGGCCAACGAGTTGTCATTGAAGTCGTCCTCGAGAATGACGGTTTCACTTAAGATTGTCGTGTAAGTGAACCCGCTCGGGAGGGTGCCGCTCTGACTATCAGTATTCGTCACGACGACGTTGACCGCGCCAGCAGCGTGGGCCGGCGTCGTTGCGGTGATCGTGGTGCCGTTGACGACGTTGACGTTTGTGGCCGCAGTGGAATCAAACTTCACCGCCGCGCCCGAAGCGAAATTAGTGCCGGTGATTGTTACGGAGGTCCCACCACTCGTGCTGCCGGAGTTCGGAGAAACGGACGTCACTGCCGGCGCTGGCTGCGTCACCGGGCCTCCACTCGATGCGGGCAACACTGTGTTGTCGTTCTTGAGAGCTCCGGGTGAATTGTTCAAATAAGTTCCCGGGGACAACACGATCTGATCGATTGAAACCCCATCTTCACGACCTTGTATCCGTATCGTGTGCGTACCCGTTGATTGAAAGAAGATCTGCGGACCAAACACGCCGGCTCCCCATCCGTTGTCCTGCCAGCCCCAGCCACTCAAGCCGCAGCCTGAACAGTCTTCCAGGTTGATTTCGGTGCCGGTTGTCGTGCCGATTCGATAGACTGCCGAACCGCTGCTGTTAACGCTATCGGAAAACTGGACCCACACCGAGTCGTTGGCCCAGAAGTCATTCTCGGCTTTGGCGCGGATCCATAAACGATACGGCCGGCCCGCCTCGGCGTTGAACGTCATTTCGAAGTAGTGCGGTGGATTGGCGAAAGGCGTAGTGACTTTCGGAGCGCCTGCTTCTGTGTGGTAAATGCGAACGCCTGCGGCTGCGGTCAGGTCTGCGACGTTCACCCATCCGCCGACTTTCACCGGTGCTTGCGACGCATAAAGAACAACCTCGGCAGCAGAGGTCGGAAACGGTGTCGGCGTCGGTGTCGGTGTCGGTGTTGGCGTCGGAGTTGGTGTTGGTGTCGGTGTCGGTGTCGGTGCTGTGCCTGACACCGTAAACCGCCACGTTGAACCAGTCGCCGTCTGGTTCGCCATCGTCTTGCTCACGATGCGCCAGTAGTAAGTAACTCCATTCTGCAACCCTGAAACCAAATAAGTTTCCGAACCACTGGATCCAAGCGTGCCCGTCACGACATCAGTCGCGATCGGCGATAAGTTCGTCTCCACCGTACCAAAGTAGATGTCATACTTATGCGCCCAACTTCCTCCTTCCCACGTAAGCATCACTGACTGTCCAGCAGTCGTACCGTTCGCGGGCGATAGGTACGTGGGAACAGCCGGCGGGAGCGGCGCAAACGGCTCATACTCCGTCGCCGAGTTCCACTTCCGATTGAACTGATCGACGAACCACTGAAAGAACCACGCTTTGTTTGTGAAGTAGTTGTGCTCTTCCTGATAGTTGAACGACTCCCAGCTCCAGTTCGACGAACCAAAGATCGTGAGTCCGCGGCCGTAGAGTGACACCGATTTCTGGTGATTAAGACCGAGATGCTTTCGCATCTTGATCTGCACTCCGGCCGCGTACAGTCGATCGACGTTGTAAGGCCCGGTCAGTTCCGCTCCCAGCCTGCTCGAATCGAAACGGTATTCGAGTGGTTCGGCCAGCAATCGCACCGGCACACCGCGCGCCACCGCTCTCAGCAAAGCATCACAGATACCGACGTCTGTGAGTCGATACATCGTCAAATCGATCTTTTGATTCTCCTGATCGATCTGCGCGATGGTGCGGGCGCCAAAATCCTCCGCGGGATTTTGGTTCGGCACGAAGTTTACAGACGGATCGATCGCAGTGGTTGGATACCTGCGCGTTAAAGAAGTCGCGATGTTGGCATAGTTGCCATACAGGGCCGTGTTGGTCCAGATGTCGTCATACCTTGTCTTGAAACTGTTAACTACGGACGGGTCATCGCTGATGTACCACGCGCCATCTACATAATTGACGTATGGATCGTATGGCCTGACGTCGCCATCGCCGAAATTCGATCCGGTGAAGACCACCTTATTTTGGCCGGCGAGTAGCAACACCTTCGCATGCACGAACGAGTCGCCCAATTTGTAGCGCATCGGAATGCCTGCCGCCTTGAACTTATCGAGTAACGGTTGGTTTTCCGGAAATTTCTGAGCCGCTCGCGGTTCGACTGTCAGGCGCACAGGCACGCCCGCGTTATGCCTGCTGATGACGGCGTCGGCAAGCCCGGGCAGTTCGATCATGTAAAAGACCATGTCGATGCCGGCAGTCTCGTTCTGCACGAGCTGGAGCAAAGGGGTGTAACAGTCTTCGAAAGACGGATCGCAAAGCCGTTCCTGGGCTGGTGCGGAATTGGCAGTTACAAAAAGAAGCGCGATCATCACGCCAAAAGTGCGAATTGCATTGTTCATGAGATTTAATCCATTCCGAGGAAAATCGTGGCGGTCCGGGCAAAAGATCAATGCGGGAATTTTATTTGCTTGCGATGTAAAAAGTCTTTCGATAGTATTTCGAAGACTTTAAGACGGGCCCTCCCCCGACTCCAACCTAAAAGCAAGGGGCTTTATGTCGAAAATCCTAATTGGACTCTGCACGTTGCTGCTCTTTGCGACGTTTACGCCGTCAACGGCTCGCGCGGACACTATCGTTGTTACCAGCGGCTCTCTCACCGTGCCAGGTTTCTTTCAAGGTCCAACCTACAGTTTTGCCGGGCAGAATTTTTCAGCGACTGCCGGCTCGGGAGATGCCGGTTTTACGGGACCCAGCTCATGCTTTCCGTGCGGCGGTGGCAGTCTGAATGTGAACTCGTTCTTCGCCGGTACCAGTCTCGGTCAGGGCACCGTCACGATCAACGGTACGACTTTCAATGACATTTTCATCGCAGGCACGTTTCAGTTTATCGCGGGCTCGGTCGTGTTACCACCTCCAGTCGCGGCAATTACGGTTACGGTTCCATTCACGTTTTCGGGTGTGATAAACGGTTGCGCAGTATCGCACGCAACGTGTACTTCGTCTGACATTGTCTTCACGACTCAGTTGTCAGGCAGCGGACTCGCCTTCGTCCAGCTCAATTTCTTCCAAACGCCCTCGTTTTCCTTTTACCAGTTTAAAAACGTGACCTACGTCTTTACCGATCCTGTTCCGGAACCGATGTCGCTACTGCTGCTGGGCGGAGGTCTCGCCGCATTAGGTGGTGCGAGGTTGAAGCGGCGAATGAAACGTTAGCCTTGGTTGCGTTATCGCGCTTGATACACGCGGACGTAGTCAACTTCCATCCGCTGAGGCCAGATCGAATCGTCGATTCCCTGTGCGCCGCCCCACGTGCCGCCAACGGCGACGTTCAGAATCAGATGAAAAGGTTTGTCGAACGGCCACTGATGATAGTCCGCCGTGCTACTTGTCCGTCGTTCATTGCTGAACGTGAAGTATTGCTTGTCGTTGACGTACCAGCGTATCTCGTCGGGCGTCCACTCGACTGCATACACGTTGAATTCAGTCCGTGAATTCGGCACTGTGATTTTGGCCGTCTTCTGTGTGCCGATAGAATGATAATAGGCTTTTGTGTGTGCGGAGCCATGTACGCCGTCGGGATCAAACCCGACATGCTCCATAATGTCGATCTCTCCGTTGTCGGGCCAAAAGCTTTCTCCGTAGTTCTTCGAACTCGCGAGCATCCATATCGCGGGCCAGGTGCCACGACCGGAGGGCAGCTTTGCCTTCACTTCAAAGCGTCCATATGTCCAGTCGCCTTTGCCTTTCGACACAAGCCGCGCCGACGTATATGTCTGCTCTCCGGGTCCGTCATGGCGAGCTTCAATGATCAGCCGCCCATCTTCAACACGGGCATTCTCTTTTCGGCTCGCTGTGTAGTATTGCAACTCCTTATTGCCCCAGCCATGACCTCCAACGTCGTATCCCCACTTCGCGGGATCAGGCAAACCCGAGTAGTCAAACTCATCAGACCAAACCAGCCGCCATGGACCACTGTCGTGCTGGGACGGTCTATAGCACCCGACCGACAAGCTTAGGAGAGCCACAGCGAATAAGAGAGCGCGCATTCAGTCCTCGTGTTGTGAATCGACACTACACACAAGGTCATGTAAGGCCCTAACATCCCTTCATGTCAATCCTGCAAAAAGATTATCCGCCGGCTTTAATGTCGTAGGCCCACAGTGTTCCGAGATCGCGAATGTAGAGTCGCCCGTTAGCAATAATGGGATAGGCGAAGGCGCCTTCCGGGAATGGGCCGACCTGTGCATGCTTTGGTGGAGCAGGTGGAGTGAATCGACCTTTTTCGCGAAACCCTTCGGGAGTGGCTTCAACCAAAACCATCTCGCCAGTCATGATCAGATGAAGATATAAATGACCATCCGCCGCCGCGACTGAAGCCCAGCCAAAATTCGGCGACTCCCATTTCACCTTCCCGCTCGTGAACTCGGCCGCGATTAACTTCTGCGCGACCTCAGTACCGTAAATGTGATCGCCAACCAACACTGCTCCACCAAGGCCATTCGGGAGTCCGCGTATGAAGTAAACCTGCTCCGCCGCGACTCCGTTCCCATCCGCCTTCAAACGAACCAGTCCGCCTCCAACACCAAGCGCTCCGCCATAGACGAATTCGCCACGGGCGACGGGCGTGAAATACTGCGCCGGACCTTTAGCCACTTCCGCGTAACGCCAGAGAAACTGTCCGGTCTTCGCATCAACTCCGACAATGCCTTTGCTCAACAACTGCACATACTGTTTGCGTCCGCCACCTTGAACGACGATCGCCGACGCATATCCCGCCGGTTCGCCGTTGGGGATTGCCGATTTCCAAACGAGCGCGCCTGTCTTTTTATTGAGCGCGACCATCGTCGCTTCCGCGCCGCCAGGGGTGACGACAACAAGGTCGCCATCGACGAGCGGCGACTCCGCGTACGCCCATTCGCCCGGCTGCCCACTGAAATCTTTACGAAGACTCTTAGACCAGCGAATCTTGCCCGTCTTGGCTTCGAGACAAGCAAGGTCGCCGTCTGAACCGAGCACGTAAATGAAGTCACCGTCGACAGTCGGAGTAGACCGTGCTTTCGGGTAGTTTGGGTTTTGGTTGGGATTGCCGACGTTGCCGACGCGCGTTGTCCAGATAACCTTTCCATCCTGAGTCGACAGTGCGCGGACAAATTCATTATCCATGCCGGTATTGCTCATGAAGTAAATGCGATTCCCGACAACAACCGGAGTTGAGTAACCGTCGCCGATGTCGTTCACCTGCCAGAGCAGCTTTGGTCCACCGGCAGGCCATTGTTTAAGCAAACCGGTTTCAGACGAGACCCCACTGCGATCGGGACCACGCCACTGAGGCCAGTCGGAAGTAGCAGAACTCGTGGCAGACAAGATCGCGACACACAAACACACTACTGCACTGATAGTTAGTAACTTCACTACCTTCTCCTTTTGCAATTGGATTCGCTGTTGACTTGCCGGCCGTGTGAGGTACGGATCGGTTCGGCGAAATGTTCCACGACAAAGAGGTTTAGCCGCGGATTTTTGCGGATGAACGCGGATCAGATCCGCGTTGACCAAAGCGGAAGCGGCTGGCTGGCGTTCCGATTATGTTTCGCGGCTGCCTGATTGTAGGTTGGTAACAAGAGCCGCTGGTCGCACATGCACTCGATCAACTTCGCCCGCCCGTAAGTCTTCTCGATCACCACCGCCATCTTCCAGCCGACTGTGTACCACGGGCCCTGGATACCATAGAACGAGAACGCTGTCTTGTCGATCTCATCGCCAGTTAACTTCCCTTGCAGGATGTCGTCGAAGAACGCTTCGAGCTTCTTCAGATCATTCGCAAAGTTTGCGACGTCTTTGTCCCAGCGGGCGCGGTCTTCCGGACTGCTGACCGCATGCGGGTGAACGTCCGGACCGCCGGCTGCCGCGAGCATTGCGAAGCCTTCACCAAAAGCGCCAATCCATTTGATAACTGCCTGCGCGTTGGCCGGCAGCTTGTTGATTTGGTCCAACGTATCTTTACGCGGGCAGGTGCTGCCGTAACCAATGTGATGAAGCTCATGTGCGAGGTGGTTCTCAAACTTCGCGCGACGCATTGCGGGATCGAGATAAAGAAAGATTGCCGGGTCGCCTTTCACGTCAAAGACGAAGCTGTTTTCACGAGGCTTGATAACGGGATAGATCTTAGCTCTGACAGTCGCGTCTTTCGGCAAGTAAGCCAGAGCCAGGCGCGCGGCTCGCGTGATGTCCGCGTCGCGCCACTTCGCGAGTGTTTCTTCAAGAGCTTGCGTGCGTGCAGCAAGTTGATCGGAGAGGACGAAGGTTTTGAAGTCAGTATCTTCAAATGAACGCTGCATCGAAGTCTCGCGCTGCTTCAGCCGCACGTATCCCTCGCTCTGAAAAACTCGTTGCCAATCTGCTTCAGTAACCGGTTGGTTCGTTTTCCTTTTCGTCAGCACGGCCAGCACGGCCTCTGCCTCATCGGTTACGAGGCGCACGTTAACCGAGGGCGCTGGCGTTTGTGCGAACGCGAAGGCGAATCCGCTCCAGATCAGCAGCAAGCTAAAGAATGGCCGAACGATTGGTGATGGTTTCATATTGGTCCTTCCTCACTCGTGACGTGACTACCCAAACGGGTGGCAACCCTTTCACTTCCGAAACCGCGTTATTAGGACGAAGGGTCGAAAAGACAAACGACCCAAGCGGCAACTGCCACATCTCTAGAGGAGAAGAGAGTCATGTCACTAAATCGCATCACAGCTATCGCAATTCTAATTCTTATCGTAGTCACAGCTAACATTCACGCACAAACGCCGACCGCGTCCGTCACCGGCACGGTCACGGCAGACGGCGCCATTCGCATGATCGCACACGGCGAGGCGCTGCAGGTTCGGATGGAGATTTACTCGGCGGCCGGTGAACTCGTCTCGGACTCCGGTCTTCGCCAAGGCAACATCATCGACTGGAAACAGGCCGACGCTACGCAAGCACTGACTGATGGTTCGTATCTCGTCGTCGTCACAGTCAAAGACTTCAAAGGCAACTTAAACCAACGAATGGCCGCGCTCTCGTTACAATCCGGCCAGCTCAACTTACAGAATCAAAACCGTGGCGAGGTAACCACGGCGCAGATGCAGACTTTGGAAACTCGTCGTGCAGCCCAAAAGACAAAAATCACTGACGGCGACGATGCGATTTCCATTCTGCGTGAAGGAAAAGAGCGCGCAGTCGTCGTCAATGCGCATGACGGCACTGACGGACAGGTGAGCAGCACGAACGGTGCACTGACGTTTCGCACCGGCAACGTCTTTTCCAGTAGCGAACAGGAACAGATGCGCATCACGCCCGAAGGCCGAGTTGGTATCGGCACGAAGAGTCCGGAAGCGACTCTCGACGTCGCAGGCACGGTCAAAGCCCGTGGCGGCATCGAGTTTGGCGACGGCACAACACTGACCTCGGCGAAGGATTTGTCACCAAGCAAAGATTCAGCAACGAGTGCCGCGGGCGCTAACAATCTCTCAGGCACGAACATCATCACGGCGATTAACGATCCAGCAACGGTTGGTGTTATCAACGACAACCGTGTTTCGCTGAATCTGGCCAGACTCGCTGGGGCGAATACCTGGACCAACTTCAACACTTTCAGCGGCGGTCTCTCAGCCAACAACGCGCAGATCACAAACGTCGGCAACGCCGTGAACGGTGGCGACGCCATCAACAAGAATTACTTCGACGCGAACGCAGTGCGGTTTATGCCCGGCGCGGCACAGTTAACGATAGGCGATGCCAACGGCACAGCAGCCATGATCAATCTTCGCGGCCAGAGCACGTGCTGTGGGCCAAGCGTTGGGTTTGCCGACTTCAAGGTTTTTCAGAACGGCAGCTTCGTCGCCACCGGCAACCTCGGCATCGGCACGATTCCGATGCAAGGCAGTGGTTACCGCACGATGTGGCACTCCTACAAAGGCGCGTTTCGTTCCGGTTATGCAGACACGGAGTGGGACGAGGCAAACGTAGGCTTCTTCTCGTGGGCAGGCGGCAGCAACTCCACCGCCAGTGGTCTCTACGCGCTCGCGTTTGGCGATACCAACAGGGCGCTCGGAACCAGCAGTATCGTGTTCGGAAGTGGTAACGAAGTGAAAGGTGCCGCGGGCATCTCGGCAGGCGCCGGCAATCGCGTGTGCGATACGTATGGCGTTGCGTTCGGTAACAAAGCGATCTCCGGTGGTCCACTGGTAAATGGCGCCTGCGATCCGGATTCGTTCAACATTCAAGGTCTGGCGGCTGTCGCCATCGGTTACAACGTCACGGCTGACAAAGATCACTCGTTCGCTTTAGGAAAGTTTGCTTCGACTAACGGATTTGCCGGCACCTTCGTTTGGGGCGATGGTTCAGCCACGAGCAGCGTGAACACGTTCAAGGCAGTTACGAATAACGAGTTTGCGGCAAGAGCGACTGGCGGTTTCCGCTTTCGCACGAACCTCGCGGGCACGACGGGTTGTAACCTTCCAGCCGGTTCCGGAGTTTTCAACTGCACGTCGAGCCGCGCTACGAAAGAGAACTTCATGTTCGTGAATGGCGGCGATGTCTTGTCGCGACTGCAGAACATCGAAGTGAGCACCTGGAACTACATTTCCGAAGGACGCACAGTTCGCCACATGGGGCCAATGGCGGAAGACTTCTACAAAGCGTTTCAGTTGGGCACCGGAAACACTTCGATTGGCTTGCAGGATCTTACGGGCGTGAGCCTGGCGGCGATAAAGGAGTTGCACCAGCGTACGGAGCAACTTCAGCAGAAGACGGTCGAAGTCGAACAGTTGCGAGAACAGGTAAATCAGTTGCGGTTGGCCAACAGCGAAATGGAAAGAAGATTGGCAACACTCGAACAATTGATGTTAGGCCAGGCGCAACAACAGCAAGCTCAGAAACTTCACTAAATACACAATCAAGACCCTGCTAACAAGACAACGTAGCCGCAAACATATTGCGGCTACGTTGTTATCTTTGTAGATCGTCTTGTAATCCTGTAAATCCTAATCCCCGAAATTCCGTTGCAGTTCGGAAACAAGTTTGTGAAGGCGGCCTGACAGAATTCAAGAAACACGAGCCGAGGGTAAAGGAGGGAGATTTACACATGTCAAGCAGATATGACGATCGAGATGATCGTAATGAACGGGATTACGGTCGTCGACGCGAATCGGAGTACGGTCGTTCCTACGGTGAAGGATCGCAGGGGCGCTCCAGCTCCACCCTTCGCGACGAAAACGAAAGATACTCGGGCGAAAGCAGATGGCGCGGGCAATCTGGCGGTAGTGCTTCTTCGGGTAGAGGCCGGGATTACGACAGCGGCCGCGAAGACAGAGGTTGGGAGAGTAACCGTGATTACACCAGCGATCGCGATCGCAGCTACGGTGCCTATGGGCAAAATTATTACCAGGGTTCCAGCAGCTACGGACAGGACTGGGGCAGTGATTATGGCCAGGGCTCCAGCAGCAGGTACGGCCAGGGCCTTGGTAGTGACTATGGCCAAAGCTCCAGCAGGTATGGAGAAGGTTTAGGTAGAGACTACGGATCCAGCAGATATGGACAGGGATCCGGCAGCTCGGGCCGAGGAGGTTACGGGGAGCGCTCCGGTGGCTATGGTCAAGGCTCCGGTAGTTACGGACAAGGCTCCCGTGGCTACGGTCAAAGCTCTGGCAGCTACGGACAGGGCTCCGGCAGCGAGAGCCGCTTCGGTGAGAGTTCCAGCAGTTATTCGCGACGCTACGACTATCCGTCAGACTCTCCATCGCGGGGAATGTACGGTAGCCAGGGTGGACGCAGTAGCTTTGACTACGATCGAAGCCGCTACGGTCGCGGACAAGAACGTGGCTATGAATATGAGAGCGATCGCTATGGCACGGGTGGTGGAGATCGTGGCTGGTGGGATCGCGCGTCTGACGAAGTGGCCTCGTGGTTCGGCGATGAAGAAGCGGAGCGCAGGCGTCGCATGGATGCGCAACGCGATCAATACCGCGGGAAAGGTCCAAAGGGTTATCGCCGCTCAGACGAACGCATCAAGGAAGACGTCAACGATCGCCTGAGCGAAGGTTATATGGATGCTTCCGACATTGAGGTCAGTGTGCAGAACGCCGAAGTCACGCT
>JBKPPH010000140.1:0-37316 GCA_046733535.1 Acidobacteriota bacterium | reverse complement strand
GAGCAGCGCCGCAGGCGCGAAAGATGGTAGCCAGGGGCGAAGCGCTCAGCAGCGCCGCAGGCGCGAAAGATGGTAGCCAGGGGCAAAGCGCTGAGCAGAGCGAAGCGCGTCACCCCTGGATCATCGAGAACGACGCCGCAGCTCTGAAAGAGCGGCAGAAGATAGTTAAAGGCGCCCTTCGCTATCGCACTTTCAGTGCTCTATTCAATTTTTTACGGCTAACCAGGCGGCGCGCTTCGCTCTGCTCAGCGCTTGCCCCTGGCTACCTTATCTCGCGCCTGCGGCGCTGCTCAGCGGTTTTGCCCTTGGCTGCGGATCTTCAACGCGCCATCGCTTCTTGAATTCCCGTGTTCCCTCCTCGAGGTCATAGCCATTCGCTATATGTGGATCGAGAACTCCAGTTAGAAAGTTCGTGTCGTGATTTCTGACCGCCTCTAATAACTGGTTCCGGAAGCTTTCAAATGAAGGATCCTTGCCGCCCTCATCAACCGGCAACAGTTTGATGTTTAGATGTGAGGCAGACATAATCGCGTTTTTCTGGCTCCCACTATCGGGCCGGAGTTGAGCCTTTGATTCAGTGCGGCGGTAGAGGATTACTAGGCTAGATTAACTATCATCACAATCCTTCTGGTCCTAAGGTTTAACCATCGACATGACGTGAAGATGAATTGGTCACTAGGGAGGGCATGATCACTGGGGCCGTTTTTGCGGACCCTTTTGGTTAAGGATTTTGCCTGCAGCCTTGCATCTTGACGTCGAGGTGCCGATGGGTCTGCTGACATAACGGATAGTATTTACGTTTCCTTTGTCATTAACAGATATAGCGATACCGCGGTATCGGTATTCGACTTCCAGCAATGAGCCTGTTCGCGACTCATACATAGGTGCTGACTCCTCATCGCCTAAGCATTCATCAAAATCATAGCGTGTCACGATGTAATCAGGACCAAAATGCTTAACTGCCTTCTTCCTCGATAAGCTCTCCGGATACAGTTCGATAGCCTGTAAAACTTCGGTGCGCGCATCTATCACGACGGTGACCTCTGCCGCGAAATCTCCGTCCGGGTCGTATCGACGTTCGTATACATATAACACTTCCGGATTTGGCTCCTCTGGTGTTTCAGCTGCCAGTGTATCCACTCTCTTAGGCTGGCCAAGAACACGCAATACATCAGCGCGCAGTGATTTACCGGCTGTCAAACCTAAGTAAGTCCCAGCATGCCACTCACGATCAGTTTGCACCGTATTTGCCGCAGGCTGTAGCTGTCGTTTCGTTTCCTGTTGTGTTGAAGGCGAAGAACACTGCAAAGCCGGCACGAACTGAATTAAGAGCGCACAAAGCACGAATATACTTTTCATATTCACCTCCCTCCTCAACACGGATTGTTTAAGTAAGTTTCCGGATCCATCATTCCCGCTCTTGTTCGAACGCCAAAATGGAGGTGCGGCGGTGCCTGTCTGGCATTTCCCGTGTTCCCCACAATTCCGATTTGCTGACCTTGCATAACTTGAGTGCCTGCAACTACCGCTCCGGGAATGCTGTTAGCTTGCAAATGAGCATATCGAGTCTCGACACCGTCCGGATGCATTATGACGACCAACCATCCGCCGTCTCGAGGAGTAAATCCTGCAAATGTGACTGTTCCCTCACGGTTTGCATAAATTGGAGACACGTTGAGAGTGCCAGCTATATCCAACCCCAAATGGAGCCGATTGCCTCTGGATGCGTGAAACTCTCCTCGACCGCCCACCGGAGCACGTAAATGGCCAGGTTGACCCGTAGGATTTTGCGTGAAGCCCGGTAGTCCTGTAATCGGATTTATTCCGCAATTTGTTCCTGCACCACCTGAGGGACCAAGCCGTCCACCACCGCGTTGGCGGAGCAAAATCAGAAGTGACTGAGCGTGGGCGTCGCCGTCGAGGCCACTGCCCGGACCGAAGACTTGACTAAAGCCGATGGTGACTGACGCACTGATCCCAGGCACTGAAACAGGCTGTCCGGTGGCCGGGTCGATGTGGGTAGTGGCTGGAGGAGAAGGATCCTGGTCCAGCCCCGTGGGATCGGCAAAGTTCACCGGGTCGTTCTGCACGTAAGCATAGCGATTGAAGGACTGCGGATCGCCCAGGTCATAGCTGCCGTTGTATGGATCGGGTTGCGTGAAGCGATGCCACTTACCGGCGTAGCGCCGCATCATCGCTTCATCGCCACCGTTGGCATCTCTTTCGTAGCTCGTGAAGCGATGGGGTTGAAAAGCCTGGTTGCTGCTGCGCGAGGTTTCGCCGCCCCAGGGATCCAGATCGATGGTGCTCGTGACTGCACCACTACTATTCGTGACGCGCTGGCTCTTCGTTACCGGATCCTGATGTACCCACTGCACACCGGCATATTGCACTGCCAGCAACTGCCCGCCCAGGTACACATATCCTCGTTGCCACCAGCCGGCGCCGGCAATCTCCGCTACTACCTGGCCTCCCAGAACGCTCGAGCGCAGATAGTACGTGGTGGTTGAGTTTTCAACTTTCTTCACGCGCAGCCCGTCACCATCGTAGCTTTGCGTGAGCCCTGTGCCGGAAGCGGAGACCTGCTGACCGGTAGCATCGTAGGTGTAGGTCTGATAGCCGTCGTTAGTGAGATTTCCGGCCGCGTCGTAACTCATGGCCGCTCCGGTCCAGGGGTTTGTCGTCAAGCGGTTGTTCACATAGTTGGGCCACTGCTCCAGCGCGGGAGTGAACCCGCCGCCCCAACCCACTCGATACCACATATTGCCGGTGGGATCGTAACGGTACGAATGCGCGTATGGACCATCCTGCGTGCCGCCCTGCCCGATCAGGTGCCCGCGTGCTTCGGAACCGGTACGCGCTTCGATCAAACGCCCCACGTGGTCGTAATCGTAGGAGCGGTCGAGCGTCGCGTCGTAACTATTCTGCGCGTACGTGGCCCGTCCAGTGTTCTCGCCGAAGTAGTTGTACGCGTAGTTCCAACCCATCACTCCGGGAATGTCCCACTGCGTCACCCGCAGCCGGTTGTCGTATTGCAGTGAGAGCGTGCGGCCATTGCTGTAGGTCATCTGCTTCAGACCGAAGGCGCGGTAGGCCGTGCTGCTGACATAACTGGAAACGCCTGCGTAACCTGCACCCGTGACATTCGTGAGCCGTCCCACTTTGTCGTAAACGTATCCAACCTGTGCACCCCAGTGATTGGTGAAGGAGTTCAGTTGGCCCGCGAGGTTGTACCCGTAGTTCAACGTGTAAGACGCGAGGCCGGAAAAGGTGCGCGTCTCAGACGTCAGTTGCGAGAGCGTGTTGTAACCGTAACTCACCGAACCTAAACCATCCGTCATGCTGGTGCGATTTCCGGCAGCGTCATACCCGAAGGTGACGTTTGCCGTCGGCGCAACGCCGGCCGGCACACCATAAGTGATGCCCGTAACCAGGCGCCGGTTGTTGTACGAAAAAGTCGTCATTGAGTTGCGAGCGTCGGTGATGGTTTGCGTGGTGTCATCGGCAAAGTAGCTGTAAGTGGTCGTACCCTGCTCGGGAGTCGTGCGCGATTGCAGTCGCCCGTGGCCGTCGTAACCGAAACTTCTGGTCTGGCCCGCGTGAGTGATGCTGGTGATCTGGTCGCGGACGTTGTACGCGTAGTCGGTGGTTGAATAAACGCTCGCGTCCCAATTCAACTCTTCGACTTTCATCAACCGCCCCAGCGCATCCTGCGTGTAGCGCTTGCGCCGCCCACGCTCATCGCGCACAGTGGCTTGTTCACTACCCGCGCAGCCGCAGCCGCCATAGCTGTTCTCACTCTGTGTGCCGTCCGGGTTGGTAGTGAATAAGGGACGTCCCTTCCAATCGTATGATTGATTGGTCCATACCCAGCCAGCCGCGTCATCGCCCGCGGGAACCCAGAGAGCAGTCATCTCGGTCGGGTTCGAACGCGTCGCCGGCCGGCCCATCACGTCGTAGCCGGTCACGACTGCGGCATAGCCGCCAGCGCTGCCCGGCAGGTCGACCTGCGTCGCCCGGTAACGGCCCGCGCCGTCAAACTGCGTCCCTTCGAAAGCTTCGCCTTTCCCTGTTTCGATCGTGCTGAACGCAGAGACAAAGGTGTTCGACGAACTGTAGACCCAGCGCGTGTAAGCGCCGCTGGTTACGTTTGTGGTGCGCTCGCGGCGCAGGGCCGTATCGTATTCGCTTGTCTGTACGGCGCCCTTTGGATCCTGCGTGCGCGTGACCGCGCTGAAGTCGTAGTTGTATTGGACGGAAGAGCTGAACCCATCCGCGTCCGTGATTGTGGTGGGATAGGCGAAGGTATTGCGGTTGATAGTGTCGGAGAACGCATCCGCGTAATTCAGGCTGGTCTGCCGGCCGAGGGCATCGCGCCCGAACACGACCGAGCCGGTCGTGTTGTAACCGGTGCGACTTTGCTGAATTGCCTTGGTCGCATTGTTGATGTCGGTTACATCCCAGCGCCACACGGCCGAGAGATTGCCGCGGCCACTGACAAAGCTCGCGCCGTAATTACTAGAGTCGTGCCGGGTGGGAGTTTGCGGAGTCGCGACGAGATACTCGCCGCCCCAGTCGTAGTCAAAAGTCGTCTTCGACACATAACTCTCGGTAGCGCTATCGACGACATGAATGGCGCTCACCAGACCGATGATGCGGCGGTTGGTGTAGGTCGCGCTCAGGTTGTAATCAGTGTAGGTGCGCCGCAGCGTCGTAGCGCCGTCGCCCGCATATTCGATCACTTCGTACGGCAGACTGTAAGCAGCATACGATCCGTAATTGATGATCACCCGCCGTCTGTTACCTTCGGCATCGTAGATATTCGTTTCCGTCGCGCGCGGGTTCTTCTGATAACTGAGCCCTGTGTTGTCCTGCGTCCACGCGGTGGTGGTCCATTTCTTTTTGACACCCAGCGACCAGAACTCCGTTGCCATCGTCAGTCCCGCCTGCCAGCCGGAGGTGGCAAAGATCTCTTTGTAGATCGTGCCATCCGGCGTAGTCTGCTGGCCCCATGAACCGTCAGCCGCCACGCTGTAGCTGGTGACGGCCTCGTTCTGATTGTTCCAGTTCTCGGCCCAATCGCGGCGTTCGGTAAAGCGCGGACATTCGGTCTGGCCGGTGATGGAGCTCACGTTATACGAGGTGTAGGCAATCACATGACCGTCAGCCGCGTAATGGTTGATGCGGTTCACTTGCGCGAAGGCGGCGTTGTAGTTGAACGTGAAATAACTGCCGTCGTGCAGGTTCACCCGCGTCAGCACGGTGACGTAGTTGTTGTTGGGACCATTGACCAGCAGGCCGCCGCCAAAAGCCGGTGCGACGTAGACTTCGCCGTACTCGAACGTGGCCCAATCATGCGCCCCGCCCCACCACGTTTGCCGGATCGCCTGCAGATTGCTGTTGGCGTTGTAGACGAAGGTGACGGTCCTGCCCAACGTGTCGGTGAGGGTTAGCAGGTGACCGTTGGTCCAGTTGTAATCGGCCAGGATAGAGTTGCCGTTGCGGTCCTTGATCTCGGTGCAGCGGTATTCGTTGTTGATGGTTACGGGTTTGAAAGTGAACTGCGTGCCATCAGTAGTTCGCACCAGGAATGCATTCGCGTTACTCACATCCAGCTGCGTATAGCTGCCGTCCTGCGATTCGTAAATGTTTGATGTGCCCACTTGCCGCAGCTCGACTCTGCCGCCTGACGGCGTCACCATCATGTACGCGTAGATGCCTGTCTGCGAGTTTAAAAAGCGCTGCTGCAGTACCGGCAAGCCGAGGCGAAAGCCCGGAGCCGGAGAACCGAGATCCGCATTGAACTTGATGTAAGAACCGTCTTTGGTCCAAATCAGCGAGTTGTACGTGAGCGTGAGATCCAGATCTAACCCGGCGCGCCCCGGCAGTGACAGTAGCGGCTGGCTCCAATTGAAGTTGCGGGAACCGAGGTCCACACCCGGTTGCCCGGTTTCGTTGCTGGGCCGGCGGCGCGGGCCGGAAAAGTTGGGATCACCGCTCGGGTAGTAAGTTGCGCCACCGCCGCCTGAGGACGGATCGCAATCGGCGCAGATCAAGTTCGACTCGATGGGAGTTCTCGCCTTGGGTTGTTCGGGTTGAGCAGTTCGGATCTCGTCAAGGTTCGGCAGGTTTATTCCCGGCGGCCCACTCGTCACCGGTGGAGGCGTGGTCGTGAAACTGCCGTCTGGTCCCGTGCCGCCCGTACCGCGACCGGGTACAGGTAACGGCGGAGATTGATTTGCCGGGCCCTGCAGCTTCGCGAGCGCGCCCGCTGCATCTGCGACGCCACCACTCGATACCTTCCCTGCGAGCGACGCCACTTGCCGTGCGCCGTCCGAAATCACCCGCGCTATCAACCGGCTGTTTGCAACCGGCCGTAACGTCTTCAGTAGTCCCGCTACGCCCGTGACGAGGGGCGCCGCGGCGGAAGTGCCGGTTACGGTCCAGTAACCGCCACCCATCTGCGTCGTGAGAATGTTCGTTCCCGGTGCGGCGACGCTTACGTTTGGCGCTCCCCAGTTGGACCACGCAGCCAGTTGGTCAACGTTGTCAGTGGCCGCCACCGGGATCAGGTTCGGCAATGCAAAAGACGCTGGATAGTAAGGACTCAGGTTCAGATCATGGCCGCCATTACCGGCCGAGCAGACCACTACCACGCTGCGACGGTTGGCGCGTTCGATCGCGTCCTTCAGCGCGATCGATTCGCCCGCGGTGCCCCATGACAAATTAATCACCTGGGCGCCGTGTGCGACCGCATAGTCGATTGCTTCGACGGCCGCGGCGATGTCGCCCGTGCCGGTGTTGTCCAAAACTCTGAGACTCATCAGGCTGGCGCGCCACATCACGCCCGTTATGCCAACTGAGTTGTTACCCTCCGCACCAATGATGCCGGCGATCGCCGTGCCATGGCCCTGCTCGTCCCTGATCTCCGCGCTGTCCGCGACAAAGTCCCAACCGTGCAGATCGCCATTCGGGCCGGGTGCGGGATTGATCCATTGATTGTTGGCAAGATCAGGATGAGTGAAGTCGATGCCGCTGTCGATCACTGCGATCACCGTTGACATCGATCCCGTCGTCGTGGTCCACGCGCTGCTCGCGCTGATATCGGAACCGAATCGCCCGCCGTTCTGGCCCGTGTTGCGCAACCCCCACTGTTCACTGAACCGCGCATCGTTGGGACTCAAATCGTCTTTCGCAACCAGAAAGTTGGGCTCGGCAAACTCGACTTGCGGGTTTTGTAGTATCTCCAGCACCACACTGCGCGGATCACGCCCGGCAGACAATTCCAGTTTTTCAACCCCGGAATCACCCTGGAGTTGCTTCTTCCTGCGCGCGCCATGGGCCGCGATGATTGTGTCTTTGTCCTGTTGCGACACTCCTGCTCGAAACCTCAAAAGCAATTCACCCGGACGGATGGCCGGCGGATCCTGGGCCAGGATTGAACTCGCTGCTTTCCGGGTGGGACCTGATGGGAGGGCAGTTACAACGGGAGCACACGTTAAGAGCACCAGAACGTAAGAGAGGAATAGGGTCAAGCACACGCGCAACTGCGCGTATGGTGAAGTTGAGGCGATTGTCATGAGGATACTCCATGGGCCGTGAGCTCTTTCCGAATTGAGATTGAGAAGTACTGCGCCCCAGTGAAGCGGCAAAAAGGGGCACACCACTCAAAGCTGACTCATTAAGTGGTCCTAAGTCGTGCTCTACCTGTTAATGACTGATCACAATCATTAATTTCATGAATATCCCGCTTGAACTAGCCGTTCGTCACATTAGTAAAGGAGGACGTCCATATACAATGGGTGAGTAGTGACGAACATTACGTACAAAGCTTATAAGGAGCTCGAAGAATTTATCGGCGCGAGGCTTGAGAGAGAGACGCCAGCCCGAGAGTAACGGCTCAAAACTCTACTGGTAACGGTGGTGGGGTGTCAATGAAAATGATGAGGGGCCACCACTGCCGGACTGGGTTTACGCAGAAGACAACTTCTCCAATTCGCGTTGGAAATAGTCGCGCCAGCTTCCAGGAAGCGCCTCGAGTGAAACAGCACGACGGAGTAAATCAACGTTGTGTTTATCCTCGACGTATAGGCGCGTGATGTCGGAGATCTTCAAGGCGTCATCGTTCCGTTCGAGCAACGCAAATTCATCTCCGACGGTGACCGTACCTTCCTGTTCCACGGCAAAGTAGAAGCCACTGCGGCCGCTTGCGAGAAATCTTCGGAGTATGTCGGAACGTCCGAACCGGATACCGAGCTTGTAGCAAGGCATGCGCGGCTGAGTGACCGTCAGCACCGCTGAGCCAACTCGAAACCTGTCGCCGATCCCCAGTTCGGTTTCGTACAGTCCCGTAGTCGTAAAGTTTTCTCCGAACATACCCCACGGCAGTTCCATGTCCGGCAGCTCGTGTTTCCAATACTCGTAGTGTTCTGACGGGTACCCGTAAACTGCCTTGTACGGTCCACCATGGACCGAAAGATCAGACTGGCGATCGCCGTCGAGATTGAGCGTTCGAAGTACGACCGGACCGGTGACAGGTTCTTTGAAGATCCCTGTCGACACTGGCTCACCGTTGTGAATCACGAGTCTCGGCAAGCCGACATTCAGAGAGACAATCTTCATCTCATTCTTTGTCCAGCTTCAGCGCGAGCGAATTCATACAGTAACGCAAACCCGTGGGCCGTGGACCATCGTTAAATACGTGGCCCAGATGCGAGCCGCAGCGCCGGCATTTGACTTCCGTCCGCACCATGCCTAACGTCGCATCAGTCTCTTCTTCGACGCTGTCTCGCGAAATCGGCGCATAGAAGCTGGGCCAACCAGTCCCTGAATCAAACTTTGTAACTGAACTAAAAAGCGGCAGTCCGCAAGCAGCGCAACGATAGGTGCCTTTGTCGTGGTTGTCCCAATAGACGCCCGTGAACGCTCGCTCAGTTCCCGCCTCACGCAGGACGTGATACTGCTCCGGCGAGAGCTCTTTTCGCCACTGCTCTTCGGTCTTCACAACTTTGTCGCTCATTGACTTCTCCCCTGTATTCTCTCCAAGTAGTTGTTGAATTGATTTCTCGGTCTCCGTATAAGCACCTTCACCAACATGCATCCAGCGAATCTTCCCCGCTTTATCGAGCAGGAAGACTGTCGGCCAGGCGTTGACGTTGTACGCGTTCCACGTGGCGTACTCGTTATCCGTGACGACCGGATACTTGATGCCGAGGGACGCCACTTCCTCGCGTACCGTGTCGACTCGTTTCTCACTTTCAAACTCGGGCGAGTGTACGCCCACGATGGTCAATCCTTTGTCTTTGTAGCTGTCGTGCCAACGCTTCAAATAGGGCAAAGTGTTGCGACAGTTGTAGCAGCCAAATGTCCAGAAATCGACGAGCACGACACGCCCGCGCAGATCCTGAAGTCTGAGTGGTTGCGAATTAATCCATGTTCCGGCTGCGAATTCCGGCGCGAGCTTCGAGTCCGAGGATTTGTCGCGTGGAATCATCTGCGTCGTCCCGCTGGTGAAACGCTTAATGCCACGGTCAAGCACTTCGATCGGTCCCCAGCCTTTCGCATAGCCGGCGGTGACGATCACGGTTGCGACGAATGCCAGCAGCCCCACGGCGATGATGTTCTGTTTGTGCATGTTCATCCTTCCCAGGCCTTAACTTTTCTCGCGCAAAGACGCAACGACGGCTTCAAAAAGGGCGGTAATCCAGCTTTGCCCGAGAGTTCTGCACACATTAGTCGCGCCAGACCGCCAAATCCTTACACAATCATTTTCAGCGAAGAACCAGGCAAGTGGTCGTGCCGTGCGCGTACAGCTTGCCGGCCTCATCGATGATCCGGCCCTCGGCGGTGGCCGTCCGGCCGCCGACGTGAATCACCTTCGCTTCGCAGCGCACACGCCCTGTTTCCGCCGTCATCGCCCGAACGAAATTAACCTTGATCTCAAGCGTCGTATAACCAGCGCCCGCGGGCAGCGTTGAATGGACCGCGCAACCCATCGCGGAATCGAGCAATGTCGCCGCGAGCCCGCCGTGCACGACACCGATCGGGTTGTAATGGTACTCCGCGGGATTGACTGCAAAGGTGGCAGTGCCTTCGTTCAGTTCCACGAGGTCAAAGTTGAGTAACGAAGCGAACGGCGGTGGCGGCAACTCGCCCGCCACGATCTTCCGCAGGAACTCGATACCCGACAATCCTCGGCCTGCTTCCGCAAGCCGGCGCGGATCTTCCCAGTTAACCGTAAGCCTGTGCTCCAAATTTTTATGCGTCATTAGTTTATTTAGCTATGTCTTAAGAACCTGAAATCATTCTTGGAGACAGTCAGTACAGGGAGCGGTAGCGACCTGGTCAACGATGGACGTCAAGAATCTTTAGAATATCGCATGCTAATCACTGACCAGGTCGCTACCGCTCCCTGTACTGACCGTGTCCAAGCTCGGCGTCCGACTCTTTGAGGCAATTGAGTTATATCAATCCATAGTGACCGAAGCAGTCATTTCAAAATGACAACCCTCGAATCAGTTTGACTCCCCATCCTGATTAAACCCGCTCGGCGCTTCAAAAATTCCCTGTTATCTGAAGGCATTACACCGAATTCGTCAACGGCACAGGCCATGCAAACTGGCCCGTCGATGGTGAAACACCGCTCTGTGTAAACGAACAGGGTTGAATCTACGGGGTAACAGATGAAAAACATTAAGCCAGTCTTCACCGCCTCATTATTGTTGGGCGTTCTTGTCCTGAGCCTCTATGCGCTGGGGCCTAATCCAAAAAGTGTCAGCGCCGAGTCGAATGGTCCATCCATTCCTGGCAAAGTGAAGCGCAGCACGGGTGAAAAGATCTCCGACACCCTGCGCAATCGAGCCGCCGGTGATGAGATTGTTCAAATCATCCTTCAACTTAATGCGAAACCGACCGGAAGGCTGAACGCCTTACTGCAACGCAACGGCATTCGCGTTAAAGATGTATTCGGTGAACTCAATTCCGCGGTTGTCGAGCTGCCGTCCAGTGTCCTGACGCAACTAGCTGAATTCGACGAAGTAGAGTTCATTTCGCTCGATAGAGAAGTTCGTCTATTCGGGCACGTCGAAAAGACCACCGGCGCGGCTTTCATGCGCACGCAGTCCGGCAACAGTGGCTTCAAAGGCAAGGACGCGAACATTGCGATCCTCGATTCAGGGATCGATAAGGACCACCACCAGATCGGAAGCAGAATCGATGCGCAGTTTGACTTCACCGGCGAGGGCCGAGTCGACGACGTGTATGGCCACGGCACGCACGTAGCCGCACTCGCAGCCGGAGCGGACCACGTTGCGCATGGTGCATACACCGGCCTTGCGCCTGAGGCGAAAGTAATCAACCTGCGCGTGCTTAATTCGCAGGGACTCGGCGCTGTGTCGAATGTGTTGAAGGCACTCAACTGGCTTATCGCGCCGGTCGATCCCACTAAACCTCTCGGCGACAAAAACTACCAGAAGTACAAAATCAAAGTGGTCAACATGAGTCTTGGCGCACCGGCGGTGGACTCGTACAAAGACGACCCGCTCTGCATCGCAGCTCGCCGCCTCGTCAATGCCGGCCTCGTCGTCGTAGCGGCCGCCGGCAACGATGGCACGGACGCGACGGGCCGTAAGATCTACGGGCGCATTCACGCGCCGGGTAATGAACCGGCGGTGATCACTGTCGGCGCGACCAACACGTTCGGCACCGACGTGCGTTCTGACGATGGTGTAACGACGTATAGCTCGCGTGGCCCAACGCGTAGTTATCGAACGGTAGCGGGTGTCAGGTATTACGACCACATCATCAAGCCCGATCTCGTCGCTCCTGGAAACAAACTCATTTCCGCCGAAGGCCGCGCAAACCAACTCATTTCTGCATACCCGCAACTCGAATGCACTCCCAACAGCGGCAGCAATCACAAGATGATGCGAATGAGTGGCACTTCCATGGCTACGCCACTTGTTTCGGGCGCCGCCTCGTTACTGTTGCAGGCGAATCCGAAACTTACACCGAATCTCGTGAAGATGATTTTGATGTACACGGCCCAGCCGCTGGCGGGTTACAACATGCTCGAACAAGGCGCGGGCCAACTGAACGTCGAAGGTGCAATGCGCCTGGCGAGGTTAGTTCGTACAGACTTGTCGAATGCGACGCCGTTGGGCGCACCGCTGCTGATCACAAGCACACCGCCCAACCCTTATACCTCGCTGGATGGTTACACCTTCCCGTGGGCCCAGGGCATCCTGCTCAATCGTGGTTACGCGACCGGCGTTAACCTGATCACGAAGTACCAGCGAATCTACGATCTCGGAGTGGCCATCGGCGACGGCGTTGCAATTGGCGATGGCGTGGCAATAGGTGATGGCGTGGCGATCGGCGATGGTGTTGCCATTGGCGACAACATCTTGACGAGTAGTGGCGTTGCGATCGGCGATGGCCAGATCTTCTTTCTCGGTATCAGCCTCGCGACCGGCGTCGCCATCGGCGACGGCGTCGCGATCGGCGATGGCATCCTGTTCTCGGACGGTGTAGCTATCGGCGATGGAGTAGCCATTGGTGATAGCAGTCCACTCTGGGCGTTGTCAGTTCTCGTCGGTGGTGACACCACTGATGGAATGGACGCCATACAGGAAGACGGCACGATCCAATAACCGACACGAATCGAGAGGACACCACCATGGCCAGCATCGCCTATCAACTTGAAACGAACTTCCCCGCGCCACACGAGTCGTCGTCGTTGTTGGAGACCCCGATCAATATCACTGCTCTATCGCGAGGCGACGAAGATGAAGTCCTGACTGCACTGTCAGCACCATCTCTGACGAACGTCATTATGAGCGGATTCGTCCGCGACAACGGTTTAGTCAATGATCTTAATCGCGGACGCTTCTACGCTTGTCGCAACGAGCGGAGTGAACTCGAGGGCGTTGCTCTCATAGGTCACTCGATCCTGTTCGAAGCCTTCAGCGACAACGCTATTCAAGCGTTCGCCTCATTCGCCCGGCGTGAGCAGCCGGCCCATTTACTTATGGGCGAGCACACGGCGGTGCAGAAGTTCTGGAGCTATTACGCGGACAAAGGACAGTCGCCGCGCCTGATTTGTCCCGTCGTCTTTCTTCATTGTGATAAGCCGGTCCATCAAAGTGCATCAATTGACGGCCTGCGTCCGGCAACGCAAAAAGATCTCGAACACGTCGTTCTTGCACAAGCGGCGATGGCGTTCGAAACGAGCGGAGTCGATCCGTTGAAGAAAGATCCGGCTGGTTTTTGCAAGCGCTATTTGCGACGCATTCAACAAGGCCGAGTTTGGGTGCTGCTGAAAGACGATCGCCTCGTCTTCAAGACTGACGTCATCGCGGATACGCCGGAAGCTACCTACATCGAAGGCGTTTACGTAAGTCCTGAAGAGCGCGGTAAAGGCATCGGCCGAACTTGCGTGAACGCTCTCGGACAAATCTTTCTCCAGCGCACCAAAGCCGTTTACCTGTTCGTTGAGCGGGAAAACACGCGCACACAGTCGTTTTATACGAACCTGGGATTCAGCACCGGCGGGCAATACGATCTCCTCTACTTCTAAGCCCGCGAACTGTGCTGCGTTTATCATGACCGCGCCTGCCGGCAACCAAACCTGGACGAAGCGATACATGTGGCTGATCGTAGCCGCCGGCACCGCGGTCTTCGCTTACTCCTGCTACACCTTACCCTATCAACAACTCGACTTTCGCTTTCTCCTGTTGTTTTCACTGACAGTCGGTATCAGCTCGCGGGTCGGCATTCGAGTTCCGCGTGTCAACACGACGATCACAGTCGCCGACAGCTTTGTTTTTCTGACACTCCTTCTTTATGGTCCGGCGGCCGCGGTGATAGTCGCGGCCGGAGATGGGCTGAGCTCCGGTCTTCGCATCAGCAAGAAGTGGATTACCGTCTTCTTCAACGCCGCGGCGACCAGCCTCGCTGTCTTCATGACCGGCGCGATCTCGCAGACCCTTTTTGGTTCACACATTAATATCGCCAGCCAGCCATACTCAGTCATCGTCATCCTTCTGTGTGTCGCGGCTCTTGTCCAATATCTCTCGCACACGTGGCTGGTCGCGATCTGTCTCGCCTGTAAATCCGATCGGCCGATCTGGCAGACGTGGGCCACGCACTACCTCTGGTCTTCACTGACTTACTTCGTCGGCGCATTCGTCGCCGGCGCCATTCTCAAGTTAGAGACGACGATCAGTTTCTACGCGGTCCTGGCCCCGCTCCCAATCATTTCGATCATTTACTTCACGTACGAGAAGTACCTGGAAGACATCAGGGCGACTGCCGCGCAGGCAGAGCGCGCCGAGCGCGAGCGTGCTGAGGCTGAGCACGCACGCGCCGAGGCGGAGCGGCTGCGCGCCGAACAAGCGGAGCTTCACGTTGAGGAGCTGAATCGTTACGTCGAAAAGTTAGAACGGACCAGCAGAGAGCTGCAAGAGAGTCGTGAACACTTTCGACACGCGGCCTTCCACGACGCTCTCACCGGACTACCCAACCGCACTCTCTTCACCGATCATCTTCGGGTCGCACTCGGACGCGCTCGTCAAAACGATCAGTATCTGTTTTGTGTGCTCTTCCTGGATTTGGACCGCTTCAAAAACATCAACGACAGCCTGGGCCATCCGTGCGGCGACGAACTGCTGATGCTAGTAGCGCGCCGTCTCGAAGCATGTATTCGACAGACAGACATGGTCGCGCGTTTTGGCGGCGACGAATTCGCGATCCTGCTCGACGGTATTCAGGATCCTTCAGATGCGGCCGGCGTAGCGGAAAAGGTGCAGAAGGCGATCTCAGCACCGTTCAAACTGCACAACCACGAAGCCGTCACCACCGCCAGCATTGGCGTCGCACTCGGAACACACAATTACTCCGAAGCCGAGGACGTGATTCGTGACGCCGACACGGCAATGTATCGAGCGAAGGAACACGGCAAAGCTCGCTTCGAGATTTTTGATACGGCGATGCACACACGCGCCGTCACCCTGCTGCGCCTCGAGAGCGATTTTCGCCGCGCGCTCGACCACCAGGAACTGTGCGTCTATTACCAGCCGATCGTTTCGATTGCGACTGGTGAGTTACACGGCTTCGAGGCCCTCGTGCGCTGGCAACATCCGGAGCGCGGCATCATCCTTCCCAATGACTTTATTCCGCTCGCGGAAGAGACCGGTTTGATCGTGCCACTGGGATTACGCGTGCTCCGTGAAGCGTGCAATCAACTACGCCTTTGGCAGCAGCGCTCAGTCTGGAATCGCAACTTGATAATGAGCGTGAACCTTTCAGGCAAACAACTGATGCAACCGAATCTCACCGAACAGATTCAGTCAGTCTTGCGTGAATCGCAGCTCGATCCGTGGCATCTGAAACTGGAAATCACGGAAACGGTCGTGATGGAGAATTCGGAATTAGCGGCAATCACGTTGGCGAAGCTGCGCGGGCTCGGCGTTCGTTTGAGTATCGACGATTTCGGTACCGGCTACTCGTCTTTGAGTTATCTCAACCGCTTCCCGGTCGACACATTGAAGATCGATCGCTCGTTTGTCACGAGGATGAGCCACGCCGATGAAAACCTTCAAATAGTGAAAACGATCGTTACGCTCGCGGGCAATCTTGGCATGGAAGTGATTGCCGAAGGAGTCGAAACCGAAGATCAGTTACACCTCTTAAAAGGATTGAACTGCCAGTACGCGCAGGGTTATCTCTTCTCTGAGCCATTGGACACTGCCGACGCCGAGATGTTCATCCAGCATGCCGCACAGACGATAGAAGCAAATGCGCCCGCTTTAGCGAGAGCGGAACTCGCGATGTGACGGACGCTGCATCATCCAAGGGCAAGTAGTCGAACCGGCACGAGCCTGAAAGGGGCGGTCTTCGATTTTCGAGGCCGCCCTTTTGCTTGCATAATGACGATTATGGATCGCACCAACTTCACCCGACGGGGGTTCTGCGGATTAACTATGAGTAGTCTTATGTCACTTTTAGTTGGCGCTGCTTGTCGTCGCGCGGTAAGTGCGAACGACGGGCGACTCGCAGCGCGGCCGCACGATGGTGTTAAGACAACGCTCGCTGGCCGGATCATGCTCGGCTTAGATCGCGAGCGCGATGCGATTCTTCAGTTACCTGAAACACCGCGTGGGTCTTCTTTGCCTTTGTTAGTTATGTTGCACGGCGCGACACAAAGTGCGGAAGACATGTTTTGGTATCTCGATTCGACGCCCGACGAGACTGGAGTCGCGGTGCTTGCACCCAACTCTCGCGATACCACCTGGGATGCGATTGGCGGGGAAAGTTTCGGCGTCGATGTGGAATTCTTGAATCGTGCTCTTGAACGCGCCTTTGAAACCGCGGCGATCGATGCGGCGCGCATTGCGCTGGGTGGATTTTCCGACGGCGCGACGTATGCACTCTCACTCGGACTGATCAATGGCGATCTCTTCAACAGCGTCGTCGCCTTCTCACCCGGTTTCATAATAGACGGCACTCCACACGGCCAGCCACGCATCTTCATCTCACACGGCACGCGCGACCACATTCTTCCTATCGACCGCTGCGGCCGCCGCGTCGCCGCCGGCCTGAAGTCGCTCGGCTACAACGTGACCTTTCGTGAATTCGACGGCGACCACGAAATCCCCAACGCCATCGCCCGCGAAGGTCTGCGGTGGGTGACTGGGTCAAGTGGTTAACAACATGAGTGCACCGCCGAAGTTTTATGGACCGTGAGCACATGCGGTATGTTGACGGTGTGATTTGAAACATTTATCGTGACGGAGTGAAGGTACGTGACATCGTGAAGTTGATTGAGAGTGATGGATGGGACTGGGTGCGAACAAAAGGAAGTCATCACCAGTAGGAACATCCGTAGAAACCGGGAGTCGTCACCGTGCCGGGCAGACCAGGCGATGACATGGCTGTTGGCACATTCACCAACATCCTAAAGCAAGCAGGACTGAAACAATGAAGAAATATTTGATCATTGTCGAAACAACCGAGACTGGCTATTCCGCTTACTCACCTGATTTGCCGGGCTGCGGCTCAACCGGCAAGACAAAAGAAGAAGTGGAACGCAACATTCAACAAGCGATCCAGTTTCATCTTGAAGGTTTGCGGGAGGAAGGCTACGAAATACCCGAACCCTCCACCTATTCCTCATATATTGATGTCGCTGCCTGAACAGTTGCTCCCGCACTTAAACTGAACCCGCAGCCAAGCTAGAATTCCCACCGCACGATCAGCTTCTCAGGAGGACTCATCATGTTCAGTAAACAAGTCACTAAGCATAACTGCGGGTCTTTGACATTTCTGTTTCTCGCGCTCGCGGTTGTGTGCGGCGCGGCGCTGAGTGTTCGCGCACAAAGCAAGGTTCCACTGACGCACGAGGCGATGTGGATGATGAAGCGTGTGGGGGCGCCGGTGCCGAGTCCGGATGGGAAGTGGGTTGTGTTTTCCCTCGTCGAGCCGTCGTACGATGAGAAGGAGCAGGTTTCGGATTTGTGGATCGTGCCGAGCGACGGAAGTGCAAAGCCGCGGCGCTTGACGTTCACGAAGAGTGGCGAGAGTGGTGTGGCGTGGAGTCCGGACAGCAAGCAGATTGCGTTTTCGGCAAAGCGCGAAGGCGACGATGCAAGCCAGGTGTACGTGTTGAATGTCGCTGATGGTGGCGAAGCGGTGCGGGTCACTTCCCTTTCGACCGGCGCACGCTTGCCGCAGTGGCGACCGGACAGCAAAGCACTGCTCTTTGTGAGCACGGTCTATCCGGGTGCGGCTGATGACGAAGCAAACAAGAAGATCGCAGCGGAACGCAAAGCGCAAAAGTATCGCGCACGCGTTTACGAAAAGTTTCCCATTCGTAATTGGGACAAGTGGGTTGAAGACACGCAGTCGCATCTGTTTATTCAAGACGCTCAGCCGGGAGCTAAAGCAAAAGATCTGCTTGCAGGCACGAAACTCGTCAACGAACGCGGCTTTGCGGGTCGCGTTAGCGATTCCGGTGACGAACTCGATCCGGTCTGGACACCCGAAGGCGACGCAATCGTATTCGTCGCCACCACCAACAGAGACGCGGCGGCTTACGCAAACACAATCCTGTCGCTCTTCAAAGTATCGGCAACCGGTGGCGAGCCGGTTCGGCTGACGACGAGCGGCGACAACTTCGGCCACCCCGCGTTTCGACCAGACGGAAAAGCGCTCTACGCCCTTATCAGCGGTGACAGTAACAATAAAGTTTACAATCTCGACCGCCTCGCGAAGATCACGGCGAGTGGTGGTCCACCTGAGATCCTCACGGCGAAATTCGATCGCTCCGTCGGCAGCTTCGCATTCACACCCGACAGCAAATCGATCTACCTGACAGCAGAAGAAGCAGGCAACGAGAAGATCTTCACCATGCCCGCAGACGGCGGCGAAGTCACGCTCGCCATGGACATAACGCGCGGCGTTTACACCAACTTGAAGATTCCCACCAAAGCAACGGCGACGATGTTCATTGCAAACTGGGAAAGCGCCATCAATCCGCCCGAAGTGTTTCGCGTCGATCTGAAAACAAAAACGCAGCATGCGCTGACTTCATTCAACGGCGAACAACTCGCGAAGATCGACTGGCAACCGCTGCGTCACTTCTGGTTCACCAGCAAAGCGGGCAAACGCATTCACAGCATGATCGCGCTGCCCCCGAACTTCGATGAGAACAAGAAATACCCGCTGCTCGTCGTGATGCATGGTGGACCACACAGCATGTGGCGCGACAACTGGGGACTCCGTTGGAATTACTTCATGCTCTCGCGGCCCGGTTACGTGGTGTTGTTGACGAACTACTCGGGTTCGACGGGATTCGGTGAAGCGTTCGCACAAAGCATTCAAGGCGATCCGTTCAAAGGACCGGCAAACGAGATCAACGAAGCTGCCGACGAAGCGATCCGTCTTTACGCGTTTGTCGATGGGACGCGTCAGGCAGCGGCGGGCGCCAGCTACGGCGGCCATCTCGCAAACTGGATGCAAGCTACACAGACTCGTTACAAGGCATTGATCAGTCACGCCGGTTTGATCAATCTCGAGTCGCAATGGGGCACGAGCGACACGATCTATTCGCGTGAAGTCAATAACGGTGGTCCGGTCTGGGAGCAAGGTCCAGTCTGGCGCGAGCAAAACCCGATTCGTCTGGCGAAGAACTTCCGCACGCCGATCCTGCTGTCAGTTGGCGAGAACGATTTCCGCGTCCCGCTTAATCAAACGCTGGAAAACTGGAGCGTGCTGCAACGTCTGCGCATTCCGAGCCGGCTGATCGTCTGGCCCGACGAGAACCACTGGATCCTGAAAGGCGAGAACAGCCGCTACTGGTACCAGGAAGTTTACGCGTGGCTCAAGAAGTATCTCGATGAGCCACAAATAAGCACAAATTAGTTTGGCCAATGCTTTCTGTGCATGTTCTCGTTTCGCATTACAACCTACAACATTCACAAGTGTCGTGGACTCGATCGGCGTGTGCGGCCGAAGCGTATTGCTGAGGTCCTGAAGCAAATCGATGCCGACATCGTGGCGCTTCAGGAAGTCGTCGGCATGGATGAGGCGGCGCGCGAACACAACCAGGTGCATGCGATTGCTGATGAACTTGGAATGGATTTCCGCATCGGCGAGAACCGCAGATTGCGCGGCGGCGCGTACGGCAATGCCGTGCTCAGCAGACTGCCGATCGCCGCCGATCGCAATCACGATCTCACCTGGCGTCTGTACGAACCGCGCGGCTGCCTGCAAGTCACAATCGCGAATTCTCAAACTACTCTGAACATCTACAACGTCCATCTCGGCACCAGCTTTTTCGAACGCCGTTACCAGGCACACAGGTTATTCGACGTGATCTCCAACGTGTCCGCCCCGCGAATCGTGCTCGGCGATTTCAACGAGTGGACCAGAGGTCTTACGACGCACCTGCTCAGCTTTCATCTCAACAGCGCCGAGCCCGAACAGCGTCTCGGCAGAGCGCGCACGTATCCGGGAGTGTTTCCCATCCTGCATCTCGATCACGTGTACTATGATTCGCTGTTAACGTTGAAGAAGATCACGGTCCATCGCAGCAGGCTCGCACTCGCCGCCTCGGATCACCTGCCGATAGTTGCCGATTTCACGTATCAGTGAGTCATTTCTGTTCTTTCTCGCCGCGCACTTGCAGACGGTACGCGCGGTAAAGAAGTGCGAGCGAGATCCAGAGTAGAACTACGACAAGCGGATAGATCAATGCGCGCGGGAAAAACCAAAACAAGATCGAGAGCCCCAGCAGCAGCAAGCCCGCACTCAGCATGATGCGGCTTTCGACCGGTTCAAGCACGCGACGGTTCGTGAATGCTGCTCCCACCGCATTGCCGATGCGGAGCGCTCCGGCAGCCGCACGCCCGCCGCTTCCGCCGCCACTCGTCATAACCGGTCGTGCCTGGGCCGATGGTTTTGGCGCTCGGAGTTTGTGGTGTTCATCTAAAACTACTTCAGTCGAGTTCTCGAGATCGCGGAGATAAGTTTCCTCCATCTCTCGCGCAAACGGCGCGTCTTCGACGACAACGTCGAGTTCGAGATTTCCAAACCAGCTCGCAACGTTGAGATTTGTAGATCCGACGCGCGCCCAGTTGCAGTCAGCCACCGCCGTCTTCGCATGCAGCATCGTCCCATTCCATTCGAACACGCGCACGCCGGCTTCGAGTAACGGCCGATAGCCTGCTCGCGACAACGGTCTCAAAACCGGAATGTCCGAAGCATTTGGTACGAGCAGACGCACGTCAACGCCGTCGCTTGCTGCTGCTCGCAGCGCTTGCACGTACGACGTCGTGCCGGCGTAGTAAGCGTCAGTCAACCACAATTTTTTTCTGGCCAGTGTCGCGACGAGCTGATCGACGCGCAGCATTCCAGCACTCGCAGGCTCGCTGGCGACAACGCGGAGTTCCACGTCTCCTGCCGGCTCGATCGTTTCGCGCTTCGCGACTTCATCGGCCGGAAGGTCTTCACCGATCATGTCCCACACGTTAGCGAATGCTCGTTCGATACTGCCTACTGCTGGTCCAAGCACTTCGATGCCAGTGTCGCGCCACGGCTCGAGGTTCTTTTCAGGTATCCCGGTCCACATGCGACCCACGCATAAGCCCGTGACGAACCCGATCTTGCCGTCGACGGTGAGCGTCTTGCGATGATCGCGACTCACCCAGCCTAACGGCGAATCCCATCGCGGCGGGTTGTAACAGCGCACGTCGACGCCGCCGGCGCGCAGGTGATTCCAAAACGAGCGTGACGCCTTGCCGAGTCCGCCCATCCAGTCGTAGATGAGTCGCACTCGCACGCCTTCGCGGGCTTTCGCAGTCAGCGCATCGGCAAACATCCAACCCGCTTTGTCTTCATGAATGATGTAGCTCTCGAAGTGGATATAACGCTCGGCCGCTGCGATTGCGTCGAGCCACGCGGGGTAGTTCTCTTTCGCGTCTTTGAGTAGCCGGATGCTGTTGCCACGGACGAGCGGCGCGCCGGCCGCGCGTGAGAAGGCCTGGTTGGCGAGTTTACGGACCGATGAGATCGCGTTTTTCTCGCGGCGGTAACGCTGTCCGTCTGTGCTCATCGTCTTGTTTAGTAATTCGCCGCTAGTTTGCAGAACCTGGCGGAAAGGTACAAGGTGGCCCTCACAAAAGTCACAATTCGAAAACAAAGGGCAAGAAGAGAAAAGAGTTTGACGTTAAATTGCGACTATTCTGCGCGAGACTACGACGTAATAGACTTATGCGCGAACTGTTTGTAGGGCTTTGTTTACTCGTGATGACCGCGTGCGGCACGAACCCGCTGCACAACGAATCCAGTGTCGTACGGCCGAGTCCGACGATCACTCCGATTACCACCAGCGCCGTTCCGAGCTCGGGTCTTACGTCGCAAAACTCTTTCGCTGACGTGGTGGACCGCGTTGCGCCCGCCGTGGTAAGCATTCATTCGTCGCGTCGAGCGCGTACTCCCCGGCAGCACCCATTCTTCGACGATCCTCGCTTTCGCGAGTTCTTCGGGTTGCCGAGAACTCCGCCAACCGAGGCGCCACGTGTGGAAGGTTTAGGCTCGGGCGTGATTGTGTCAGGCGACGGCTACATACTCACAAACCATCACGTGATTGACGGCGCGGAAGAGATAACGGTGGAACTGAGCGATCACCGGGTTTATCCGGCAAAGCTCATAGGCTCTGACCCGCCGAGCGATCTCGCGGTGCTGAAAGTTGATGAACGCAATCTGCCGGTACTGGGGATGGGCGATTCCGATCGGGCGCGCGTCGGCGACGTCGTTCTGGCGATCGGCAATCCGCTCGGGCTGGATCAGACCGTCACTGCCGGAATCATCTCCGCGAAAGGCCGGTCCACCGGACTATCAGATGGGAGCTTCGAGGATTTTCTGCAAACCGACGCTCCGATCAATCAAGGCAATTCGGGCGGCGCGCTCATCAGCGCGGCAGGCGAACTGATCGGCATCAACTCACAGATACTCTCGCCGACCGGCGGTAACATCGGCATCGGTTTCGCTATTCCCGTTAACATGGCGAAGAACGTATTGGACCAACTGGTCCGCACGGGCACTGTGCACCGCGGCAGTCTCGGCGTAACCATTCAGCCGATAACTTCGGAAGCGATCGGAAGACTCGGTTTGCAAAATGCGCGCGGTGCACTCGTCAACTCCGTTGTTTCCGGTGGTCCAGCGGAGCGCGCCGGGGTGCGAGCCGGCGACGTCATCACTGCTTTCAACGGTAACGGGGTCGGCGATCCGAATTCTTTGCGCAACGCTGTGGCTGCGACGGCGCCTGGCACGCAAGCGAGTCTCACGTTGTGGAGAAACGGCCGAGAGGAACAAGTGCGTCTTACGCTCGGCGAGTTGAACACGACCGCGCGTGCGCAGCGGGGTGAGTGAGAACCACGTGCTTTTTACATCAAGGAGGGAACGATGAAGAGGAAGAGAATATTTGTTTTTCTAATTGTACTTTGCTGTGCTGCGCTATTTCCGCTGCCAACGCAGAGTCACATGGATGGCACGCAACGAATCAATGGAACCGTCATCAGCATCAGCGGGCGTTCCGCGGGGCGCTCGAGCCAGTTTTCATTGATCATCAACCGCTACACTCCTGCCGGCCAGTTGCGTGAGTTGAACGAAGCGCTTGGCCGCGGCGGTCAGGACGAGTTGCTCAAGACGCTATCAAAGATGGACGCAGGGAGAATACAGTTTGGCGGCGGCGTGGGCGTTCCGGCAAACGCGATCATTCCCGATCAGTGGGGTGACGGAGGCACAAAGCTCACGGTACTTTACGAGCGCTACATTCGTTTCTTTGAACTGCGTTACGGCACGAGATCGCAGGACTACCCGGTTGGGTACGCCGAGATCTTTCTTGACCGCAACGGTCATGGAGAAGGAACACTGATTCCGGCAGCGAAGGTACGACTCCGAGGCGAGAACACGTGGGAGGTTGAAGACTTTGGTGTGCTTCCGGCGCGACTGATGGGCCTGCGCGCCAGTGGACATGTTGAAGTTCGGTAAATGATTGAATTACGGATAACGCGGATGAAATCCGGATTCATATCCGTGTCATCCTTGGTTCATAAACAGTCCCGTCTCATTTAACGACTTGATGCAGCCGCGCCACTTCCCGGTTCATCTCGTTGAGTCGATTAAGCAGATCGAGGATTACGGCAGCGCCGGCGAAGTTGACTCCAAGGTCACGACGCAGGCGCTGCATTCTGCGCAATCGTATCACCGTCCGGCGCGGCACGAACTGTTCTCCCTGATTGTCGACTGTGTCGATTAGACCTTGTTGAGCAAGTCGCACAACTAACGATCGGCGCGCCCCGACGATGTCGGCGACCACTTCGAGACTCAGCGGTTCATCGAGATCAACATCATCTTCAAACATTCCGAACTCCCACTGTTAAGCAGTTCGCGGATTGAATCGCGAAACACGACTCAACTCTTCGTACAAACGTTTTTCTTCTTCGCTTACTTCCCTTGGCACTTCGATCTTCAATCTCACATACTCATCCCCCCGGCCGCCCTTACGCTTATTCAAACCTTGTCCGCGCAAACGTAAACGCTGACCATTCTTTGCACCACGCGGGACCGTGAGCTCAACTCTTCCGTCGATCGTCGGAACGGCGACCTTCGCTCCAAGCACAGCCTCCCACGGTGCGATCGCGAGTTCAACTTCCAGATCGTCACCATGAACGCTAAACACCGGATGCGGACGCAAGCGAATGTGCAGATACAGATCGCCCGCTTGCGAACCATTGCTCCCTGCGCCGCCCTGTCCTGCAAGTCGAACAGTTGAACCGTCGCGTACACCGGCGGGAATGTTTACTTCTATCGTCTTTGGCCTAACGACCTGACCGACGCCGCCGCATGTGGGGCACACTTGATTGTCTTTGACGCCGGCGCCGCCACACGTCGGGCAAGTCTCAGCGGTTTGCATTTGCAAACTGTGACGGCCGCCCCTGTGCGCATCTTCGAGTGATAACTCGAGTTCAGCTTCAACGTCGCGACCGCGTTCGGACGCCCGCGCGCGGCCCGTTCCGCGGCTGAAGATCTCCTCGAAGATGTCGAAACCTGACGTGCCGCTGCGGAATCCGCCAAACTCAAAATCGTTGAAATCGAATCCTCCACCTGATGGGCCAGTGCTCCAGGTAGTTTGACGACCTCCCGACTCAGGCGGCGGCGCACCCGCCCCAGCTTTCACCGCGCGCCAGTTCTCGCCGTACTGATCATAAAGTTTGCGGTCCTCCGCGTTGGACAGCACTTCATACGCCAACTGCAACTGCTTGAATTTTTCTTCCGACGCTTTGTCGCCCGGATTCAGGTCGGGGTGAAACTTGCGGGCCAGTTTGCGATAGGCCTGTTTGATCTCATCTTGACTCGCGCTGCGGCTCACGCCCAGCACTTCGTAGTAATCCATCAGTTCAACACCGGTACCGGCATTGTAACAGCCCGCCGGGAATTAGGCAGGAATGGAAAATAAAGAACAAAAAGAGAAGAGACGGTCGAAACAGGTTACGGTTATGCTCTGCGGCTCAGGAGGAGAAACTATGAAAGTGAGTTGGCTACGTGACGCTGACGCGGCACTCGCGGAAGCAAAGAACAGCAAGAAACCGCTGCTCGTCGACTTCAGCGCGGCCCCTGCCTGAGGCGCATGTGCTCGGCTGGAAGCCGAGTCGTACAGCGACGATGAAATCTCTTCATTCATCAACGAGAACTTTGTCCCACTCGAGGCGCACATCAAAGAACACCCCGCCTACTTCCATCGTTTCGACGCGCTTTGGACACCGTCTGTGCTCATACTCGATGCGAACGGAGTTGAAAGGCATCGTCTCGAAGGCTACCTGCCGCCGGATGAGTTTCGCGCGCAGTTAGAAATGGGACTCGCCCGCGTTGCGTTCATGAATAAAAACTGGGCCGAGGCAGAACGCAGGTACGCGGAGGTCGTCAATCGTTACGCTAATTCCAAAGCCGCGCCCGAGGCGCTCTACTGGAAAGGCGTGAGCCGGTACAAAGCAACTAACGATCACACAGTACTGGGCGAGATGCCGGGACAGTTCCAGGAAAAATATCCGGACAGCCTGTGGGCACTGAAAACAGCGGCCTGGGCTCACTGAGTTAAGTATGGCTCAAACAATGCCGGCGATTTTCTTTGGGCACGGCAACCCGATGAATGCGCTGCTGCGCAACGAATGGACGGAAGGCTGGGCCGCGGTGGGAACGAACATCGAGCGGCCTCGCGCAGTGCTTTGCGTCTCTGCTCACTGGTACTTGCCGGCCACGCTCGTGAGTGCGATGCCCGCGCCACGAACGATTCATGACTTCGGCGGTTTTCCACGCGAGTTGTACCAGGTGCAATATCCCGCGCCCGGCGATCCGGAACTCGCTCGCCGCGTTAAGGAAATGTTAGCGCCGTTGCCGGTCGAGCTCGATAACTCGTGGGGACTGGATCACGGAACGTGGTCAGTGCTCATGCACGTGTTTCCGGAAGCGGATGTGCCGATCGTTCAATTGAGTATCGACGAAACACAGCCGGCGGCTTTTCATTTCGAACTCGGCAAGCGTTTAGCGCCGCTGCGCGATGAAGGCATACTGATCGCCGGCAGTGGCAATCTGGTCCACAATCTCCACACGTACGCGTGGGGCAAGCACATGCCGGAACCGTACGACTGGGCAGTGCGGTTCGAAACGACGGCGAAGGAGTTGATGGTCAAAGGCGACTTCGAGCCACTCATCAATTACGACACTCTCGGACGAGACGCTCTCCTCGCGATTCCCACACCCGATCATTATTTGCCGCTGCTGTACGTGCTTGGCGCGAGAAAAACAGACGACAAGATCACGTTTCCGGTCGAAGGCGTCGACGGTGGATCAATATCGATGCTTACAGTTCGTGTGGGCTAGCAATCACAAGATTTTCTTGATTCATTTGTGCCTTTAATCGCCCTTGATGTTCACGACCTGGCGCAGCACGTGATCGACTTGCACGAGTTCCTTACTGTTCTCCATCACCTCGTCGATGTCTTTATAAGCCTGCGGAATCTCGTCGATCAGCGACTTCGAGTGCCGGAACGAAATGTCGCCCATCGCCTTTTCGAGATCGCTCAACGTGAACCGGCGTTTTGCTTCGCCACGTGAAAAGCGCCGGCCGGCGCCATGCGGCGCGGAGTTGAACGAAAACGGATTCTGCAGTCCGGAAACGACGTAACTCCTCGTGCCCATCGAACCCGGAATAATCCCTTTCTGGCCCCTCTTCATCTGGATCGCGCCTTTGCGTGTGATCCAAACCGTGCTGCCGAAGTGCTGCTCCTGCTGCGTGAAGTTGTGGTGACAGTTGATACGTTCGATCTCGATTTCCGATTCGTGCCCGGCTTCACCATAGAACCCGTACGAAAGCTCCTTCATCACACGGTCCATCATTTCTTCGCGATTGAGCCGCGCGAAGTCCTGCGCCCACAGCAGGTCCGTCATGTAACTTTCAAACTGCGGTGTGTTCTCGCTGAGGAACGCGAGATCTCTGTCCTTGAGATTGATTGCCTGCTGGTCCATCAACTGTTGCGCGATTTTGATGTGCTTGGTGGCGAGACGATTGCCGATACCGCGGGAACCTGAATGAAGCACTACCCACACCTGATCGTTTTCGTCCAGGCAGATCTCGATAAAGTGGTTGCCTGAGCCGAGTGTGCCGAGTGCGTTGCGCCAGTTCTTGTCTACTTTGTCATAGTCCTGAGTAGCGACAGCGTCGAGTTCGTTGATGCGTTCGACTGCCGTGTCGGTGAATTTCTTGTTCCCGGCGCCCGCGCCGAGGGGAATCCGGCGTTCGATGCCCTCTCGTAACTTGTTCAGATTATCCGGCAGATCCGTAGCGAGGAACTTGGTTCGTACCGCCACCATGCCGCAGCCGACGTCGACGCCGACTGCCGCCGGAATAATCGCGCCGTGCGTGGCTATGACCGATCCGACCGTTGCGCCTTTGCCCAGGTGGCAGTCCGGCATCACCGCGACGTGATGAAACACGAACGGCATTTCCGAAATGTTTTCGAGTTGCGCCTTCGCCTGTGGTTCGATTGCTTCGGGAGGAAGAAAGGTGACGATCTTTTCGTTGAGCTGATACATGCCGGAAGTATAACGAGGTGTGAACAAGAAAGGTGAGCCACGGGCGCTCACCTATTCTCTATTCAATTGTTGAGCGATTGGTGACTCAGCGACTGCCGCCACGGCCGCCGCCGCCGCCTTGTTGACCACCGCCACCGCCCTGGCCACCGCCGCCGCCACCCTGACGACCACCGCCGCCCTGCTGACCGCCGCCGCCACCCTGGCCGCCGCCTTGTTTGCCACCACCACCGCTACCTTGTTTACCGCCCTGACTTCCTTTGTCTGGCATAGCTACCCTCCTTGGTGTTGTTATCACTGGACCCGGCTGTCTTAAAAGACAACCTCACTAACTTAAAGTTGCACTTTTTCAGAACGAAACAGTGCGACCACTGAGGTAGTCGCAATACCAGTGCCATGATTGCTTACAACGAGAAACTTCTTTGGACCAAGGACCAGGAACAGTCATCTACTAAGTAGAAGCTGACGAGACTTCAGCAAGGGGCAACAATTGACTACTCAGCCTCACGGCTTTGCGTCAAAATTCCAAGATCATTCTTGGAGACAGTCAGTACAGGGAGCGGTAGCGACCTGGTCAACGATTGGAGTTAAAATCTTTAGGAGAATCATGGTAATCAGACCAGGTCGCTACCGCTCCTGTACTGACCGTCTCCAAGCCTGACGTCCGACTTTTGAGGCAAGGCTCAGCCTCACGCTAATCTCCGGTGAGGATCAACTCAGGTTCTCATTGAGTTTGACATTCTCGGAAAGGCGAAAATAAACTTTTTCCTCTTCCCAATTCCCCCGCAACTTTTACGAGCATTCGTGCTTCTTACCCGCGATACTTTGCCGGGAGAGGTGTGCAGATATGTTTGATTCCGAAAACCGTGTTAGCGAACGTGGAATCCTCGACGCCATTCAAACCGTCGCCAGCAACAGCGAGACCGGCAGGCTGGCGATGAGGACGGGCACGACCGAGGGAGCCTTCTTCTTCAACAATGGTCTACTCGTCGATGCTCGAGTGGGCAATCTCACCGGGTTTCAGGCAATCAACGCCGCCGCTTCCATGCGAGACGCGAGTTGGAGATTCGATCCGTCAGTCGCTCCGCCGCCTGTTAGCTCGATTCGGCCGAATGAGCGAGTTATCCTGAAACAATTCTTCGGCATCGATACAGTCGCGCCCGAGGAGTCTCACGATTATGAACAACTACTGCCTGAGGAATATGACGAGGTGACTCTGGCAGTTCCCACAGTGGTGGCGCCACCAAGCGAGCCACTCCTGGTGAGCAGCAACATACCTGAAACTGAATTGCCCGCTCCTCTGCCATACGAACGAGCGTCATCGTCGTTTCTGCGCGGCGGTTTGATGATAGCGCTTCTGTTGGTTCTGCTGGCGACGACGGGTGTCGCGTTGCTTTATAGCTTCGGTGGACGTCCCGCGCCGTCATCAGTGGCCGCGGCCACCCAAACCCCTGCGCCGCCGGTCGCGGAGCAGGTCGAGCCGATCAAGCAGCCCGAGTTAATTAAGCCGGCCGAGCCCAACAAAGTTGCGGCCAATACAAAGGAGACGACGGCTACCAGGAACGAGACCGCTGCTGTCAGGAATGAGACGCCAGCCGCGACCAAAGACTTACCTGTCAAATCAACCGCCAGGAACGACACGCCTGCTGCCGGCGAGAACACGGCTGAGGCCGCGTCTGTCGACAAGAATAAGACTGCCGCTGCCAAAAATCTGAGCGGAGAATGGAACATCGTCAACACCGTCAGCAAAACTTCCTACCGATCTTTTGACAACATGGAGATCGGCTTCAACCTCTCGATTGAGCAGAACGGAAAAGGATTCACGGGACGAGGTCAAAAGGTTTCGGAGAATGGCCGAACGTTACCCGCAGGCAGCCGAACTCCTATACAGGTGCAAGGCTCGGTTGACGGCGACCGCGTTGAAGCGACGTTCTACGAGCAAGGCACCGCGCGCAAAACCAACGGACGTTTTGTCTGGAGAATCGACAAAGCAGGCCGCCTGACCGGAACATTCAATTCCACCGCCGCCCGCACGAGCGGAAAATCGACCGCCCGCAAAGTGTAGCCACCGGAAAGATCGCAGCCA
This sequence comes from Acidobacteriota bacterium, assembly GCA_046733535.1. Taxonomy (GTDB): domain Bacteria; phylum Acidobacteriota; class Blastocatellia; order Pyrinomonadales; family Pyrinomonadaceae; genus PSRF01. Next base: position 7,582 of record JBKPPH010000140.1, on the reverse strand, counting down.
CGAAAAGGCACAAAGGCACAGAACTGATTCTGTGCCTTTTGTGCTTTTTGTGGCTTCACTCCTATTGACACACGATAGGACGCTTCGCTAGACTCGCGGCTCCTATCGGACGCATAGAGGAAGGTATGAAGAAGCAACAGGCCGATCTATTCAAACAAGGGACGCTCGAACTCCTAATCCTGCGGCTGCTCAGCTCCGGCAGCCTGAACGGTTGGGACATCATGCAGCGCATGCAGCTCGTGTCCGGTGAAGTTCTTACCGTGACCGCCGGCGCACTCTACCCCGCCCTCCACCGGCTCGAAGCACGCGGCCTCATCTCGTCCGTCTGGCGGCCGTCCGAGAATAATCGGCGCGCCAAGTTTTACGGACTGACCCCACGCGGTCGTAAACAACTCGAAACACAACGCCAACAATGGGAGCGCTTCTCCGACGCCGTTGCTCTGATTTTGCGAGACGCATGAGGACACGTCGATGAACTTAACGACTTTACTTCGTCGCTGGCGCGCACTCGTTCATAAAGACGAGATGGAACACGAGCTTGACGAAGAGATGCAGTTTCATCTCGATCGTGACATCGAGCAAAAAGTGAGAAGCGGTATGACGCCTGAAGAGGCGCGCTACGCGGCGTTGAAGTCGTTCGGCCGCTTCGAACAGTCGAAGGAAGAGTGCCGTAGCGCGCGTGGCGTCTCACTCATCGAGAATATCCTGCGCGACATCTCCTACAGCGTTCGAGTGCTGCTCAAAAATTACGCGTTCACGATCGTCGTCATCCTGACTCTGGCGCTTGGCATCGGCGCGAACACCGCAATCTTCAGCTTCGCCAACGGCATTCTGCTGCGACCGCTGCCTTATCCCCAATCGGATCGACTGGCCGTGCTCGACGAGACCGCGTTGAAACGCGGCATCGATTCGATGAGCGTGTCGTACCCCAACTTCCTCGATTGGCGTGAACAAAACACCGTCTTCGAAGACATCGGCGCTCACTACGGCACCAGCCGGTTCTCCCTAATCGGCGCGGGCGAACCGATCGTCATTCGCGGCTCTTACATTTCACACGGACTCCTCGAGATCCTGCGGGTTGCGCCCCAACTCGGCCGCAGTTTTACGGCAAACGAAGATCGGCCCGAAGAGGACAATGTCGTAATCCTTGGTCATGATCTGTGGCAAAGGAGTTTTGGCGGCGACCCCAACATCATTGGACAGAAGATCACGATCAGCAATCGCGCGCGTACAGTCATTGGTGTGATGCCTCGTGGTTTCAGATTTCCTGAGATCTCGGAAATCTGGGTCCCACTTGCTTTATCGACAAAAACGTTCACGCGAACCGATCACGGCATCAGCGCGATTGCGCGTTTGAAAGACGGCGTGAGTTTTAGCGATGCGCAGGCGGAGATGAACAACATCGCCGCTCGCATCGAACAGCAAAATCCGGTCACCAATGAAGGTCTCGGCGTCAAGGTCACCAGCCTGCACGAAAACCTTTCCGGCGATTATCGTGAAGCACTGCTGATCCTGCTTGGTGTTGTTGGTTGCGTGTTGCTGGTGGCGTGTGTGAACGTAGCCAATCTGATGCTCGCGCGCGCCACTGCCAGACAGAAAGAGTTTGCGTTGCGCGCGGCGTTGGGCGCCGGTCGCTGGCGAATCATGCATCAGCTGCTAATCGAGAGTTTGTTATTGGCGATCGTCGGAGGCGCACTCGGCTTTGCTCTTTCGCTCTGGGCGCTGCATGTGTTGTTGGCCGCAATCCCGATCCAGCTTCCGTTCTGGATGGATTTCGGCGTCGATCTGCGAGTGCTGGGTTTCACTGCAGCGATAACGCTCCTGACAGCTTTCATCTTCGGCGGTGTGCCTGCGCTTCAGACGTCGCGCGTCGATCTTAATGACACGCTGAAAGAAGGAGGCCGCGGTAGCGCCGGTATCAGGACTCGCGCGCGAAATCTACTCGTCGTAACAGAAATTGCTCTGTCGCTGATTCTGTTGGTCGGCGCGGGATTGATGATCCAAAGTTTGCTTCGCCTGAAGAGCGTTAACATCGGACTCGACGCACGGAACGTTCTGACCGCAACTGTGATCCTGCCGCGGGCCAAATACTCGGAAGACGAACAACGCGCGACGTTTTTCAAACAGCTAGTGGAGCGAGTGCGTAGTCTGCCTGGCGTACAGGCAGCCGCCGCAACGGCGACGCTGCCGTTAAGCGGAGGTAACTGGGGCCGCAGTTTGACCGTCGAGGGTTATCCCGTTCTGCCCGTCGGACAGGCGCCGATGATTCAGCACACCGTTGTCACACCTGGTTACTTTCGTACGATGGGAATTTCGCTGCTTGCTGGTCGCGACTTCACTGACGCCGACGCGAAAGGCTCGCCTGACGTAACGATTGTCGATGAGCGACTGGCGCGTGAGTACTGGCCCAATGACACGCCGATTGGGAAACGTGTTCGGTTTGGACCACCGGAAGATAACGAACCGTGGCACACCGTGATTGGTGTGGTCAGCGCCGTTCGGCATCAACGCGTGCAGGAAGATACAAGAAAGAGCGTCTATCTGCCTCACCTGAAAATGCCGGTGACTGGCATGTCGCTGGTGGCGCGCACGTCATCGGATCCGAAAGATCTCGTTGCCGCCATTCGTCGCGAAGTCGCACAGCTCGATCCCGAACTGCCCGTCAGCGAGATCGCGACGATGGAAGAAGTCGTCGCTGAATCGATCTGGCAGCCACGCTTGTACGCAACGTTGTTCACGGTCTTTGCCGGCGGAGCGTTGATTCTGGCGCTGATCGGAATCTATGGCGTGATGGCGTTTCTTGTGCAGACGCGCACACATGAGATCGGAGTACGAATGGCGTTGGGCGCGACTGCGCGCGACGTTTTCAAACTCATCGTTGGGCGCGGGATGAAGCTGACGGCGATTGGCGTGGTGGTTGGTGTTGGCGGAGCGATTGCGCTAACACGGCTGATGCATAGTCTGCTGTTCAATACCAGCGCCACTGATCCGGTGACGTTTATTTTGATTTCAGTGTTGCTGTCGTTAGCGGCTTTCTTTGCTTGTTACATTCCCGCGCGACGCGCGGCGAAGGTCGATCCATTGGTGGCGCTGCGCTATGAATAGCGCCACAAACGGAGTCGTTAAGCTACTCCGCCCGGCAGCTTCCAGAAGACGAATGAGTTAATGGAAGTGTCGAGGGGAAGGATCAAATAGCCTTCCTCGATCCACACAGCGGCGTCGAATAGCGCATTCGCGGAACCGATGTATGGCAACTCTGTCGAGATGAATTTGTTTCCTGAGCGTCCTTCGAAAATGTCCACGAACAATTTTCCGGCCGGACGCGCGCCTTCTGGTGTGTAACTGAATACAGCCATCCACTGACCGGCTCTGAACGCCTGCGGACTGCCCCACGACGCTCCGGTTTTGGGAAACGGCCGGTAGCTGCGGCGCTTACCTCCGTAAGTCTCCGTCGTGTCGTCGAGCGAGATCTTAGTGCGACCACTGCTCAGAGGTCGGCCACGCTCCCATTCCTCTTTCGTTGCAAAACGCGCCTGCGTTCGATCGTCCAATGAAACTGCATAGTAGTAGGTGCTGAAAACGCGTAAGTTGTAATCGCCTGCTCCATCTACTCCTCCGCGGCTTGTGTTGCGGTTCTCAGTCTCTTCCTTAATCGCAAGTAAAAGTTCTCTCGGAGCAGGCTGCGCAGACAAACGCACTTCGAACAGCTCCGTCGGGCTGGGAGCTGTGATGCGCGCAGCCTGTTCTTTGGTCAGAGGGATGAGCGGGGTCCATGCTTCATTCCGTACGGCAGCGGGACGACGTTCTCCTTTATCGTCGACACGCGGCGGCAGTTGCACTGTTACGGGATTCGGTTCGGGAGTGAAGGCCGGCAGAGCGATGACAATAAACTTTTGTGCGTCCTCAGCTTCGGGAAATAAGAAGTAACGCTCTTCCAACCAGATCACTGGGCCATCCAAACTCGTCGGGTGCTTGACGTTCTTCGCCTGCCAGTCGAAAACCTTTTGACCTGAGACCGTGTCGTAAATCTCCCAGTAAATGTCGCCGGAACGCGGGGACGTACCGAATAACAGATCGGGCGGCGGCTTTACAGCGGTATAGCTGAAGGTGGCCAGCCATTTACCGCTCGGCGACAGCAGACCCGGCCCCCAGTACTTCCCAACCTTCGGATATTTCTTACCGCGATATTCGATCTCGCCTGTTGAATCATCATTACCGCTGTAGCGCAGACGCCTTGGCTTGGTCCATATGCGTGACGCGCTTTCCCACTCCTGTTGAGTTGCGGCTCGAATGTGTGGGTTGTCAGCAAAAATTACCGCGAACGAGTTGTGGCTGTACTGCGGTGCGGGTAGGTCCGGGTACAGTTCATGGGAGTAATCGTTGTCGCCAGAAGGAAGTGCGGCAAAGAAAAACTCGTCAGCAGATGAGTTCGGAAGTTTCCGCGCTTCGATTTGCTGCACAGATGAGAGCGGATACTCAGGTCGTTCGGCGTCGGACCAGGGTTCAGGAAAATGTAGCCTCGTCACGCGGAGCGATTGCGCAGTCATGGATGTGGGACCCGAGATTTGCACCGCACTCCAACATGCCAGAGACGTCGTCAGGCAAGCAAGAATAAATATGATTAGCCACCTACTCATATCGGGGGAATCTGTGGATTACTTAATCTTCTTGCCGATGATTTCTCTGCCACCTTGATTCAGCCGAACGCTGGTGACCTTTCCGTCAGCGTCTTTGACGAAGGTCAACTGCGCACGGAACGCGCGCGGTGAGAAAGTCGTCTCTGATTCGGCAACGATCTCAAACTTCTCCTGCCCGGTCGCTTGCGTCATCAACTTGTCCCCTTCGCGGAAAACACGCAACACAAAATTCGGCGCCAGCTCATACTCGCCCACGTATGTGTCGAACACTTTGGGATCGACAGTCACCGCCGGCTGTTCGAGTTTCTTCAGCGCTGCGACGGCGTTCGTGTTGTTCGGATCGAGTTCCAGCGACTTCTTGTAGTTAGCGATTGCGAGTTCTCGCTGGTTCATGTTCAGGTACGCTTCAGCCAGGCTGTCGTACGTGTTGAAGGCCTTCGGGTACGCTTCGACGTTGAGCTTGAATATTTCGACGGCTTCTTTCAGCTTACCGCTTCGCATCAACCGGTAACCAAGCTGGTTCAACTCCTGTTCGGAGAAATCGTACGTCGCCGCCCGCTTCGCCTTTAGATCGCGATACGCCGCGATCCCGGCTTCGATTCCCTTCTCTGCGATTGTCTTTTCGATCTCGGGTACGATCGACATCTTCGGCAGATCGTACGGTTGGTTGTATAGAATCCTGATGATCGTTTCAGCCTCGCGATCGACGTTCTGACTCGTGTTATCGAGTATCACGATCAGGTTCTTCTCTTTTGGAAAACGCACGATGGTGGTGTTGAAGCCGTTGATACCGCCGCCGTGTCTGATCATCTGCACCGCCTGATCGTTCTGCTTGAAAGACGTATTCACGATAACCCAGCCGTAGGCGTAGTTCTCGAGGAACGGTTTGTACATCAACTCTTTCGAGTGGGCCGACAGTAGCTTGTCGGTGTAGAGCGTCTGGTCCCAGAGGTAGAGATCTTCGACCGTCGAGTACATCGAACCCGCTGCATAAGGAATAGACATGTCGAGATAAGCGGCGTTGGCGTAACCATCGCTTGTCTTGGTGTAGCCGGAGGCGCGCTTCGGAATGATGGTGTCGTGATGATCGTAGCCGGTGTTCTTCATGCCGGCCGGATCGAGGATGTTTTCCTTCAACACCTGCTCGTAAGGTTTGCCGGTAATGCGCTCGATGATTGCGCCGAGAAGAAAGTAACCGGAGTTATTGTAGGCGAACTTCGATCCAGGTTCGAACTCGAGATCGCCACTCGCATACTTCTTGACGAAGTCGGCGACTTTATACGGATTGCGACTCACGTCGGCGAAGAAGTTCGGTAAGCCTGTGTAGCTCGGGATTCCGGACGTGTGTGTGAGCAAGTGATGAATCGTGACCTTCTCGCCGACGTCTTTTCTGTAATCAGGCAAGTAATCGGATAGTTTTCCATCGAGCTTGATCTTCCCTTGTTCGATGAGTTGGAGGATAAGGGTGGCAGTGAACTGCTTCGTTATCGATCCCAAACGGAACTTGGTATCGGGCGCATTCGGAATCCCCCACTCCATATTCGCCATTCCAAACGCACCCTTGTAAACCACCTTCCCATTCTCTGCCACCAGCGCCGACCCATTAAACTGCTCATACTTATGCGCCAGCGCCAACACCTCCTGAACTTTCGCCGCATGGTCCTGCGCGAATGCGGCTTGCTGCGTGATGCATAGGATGATTGCGGCGTATAGAACTACTGTTCGTGATGTTGAGATCATGATGTGTCCTCGTCGATAAACGCGTAAACTGGAAAGTGCACTGGTAAGGGATCGATCCTGCGCGCGTGATTGTAACACTCAAACGTGGTCCCGAACGGGGCGAAGGTCGTCCACACGCAGAGGATTGAGCGCCACAAGTCAGAACAACAGGTCAATTGTTTAGCGGTCGCTCAGCTACCGGGCTATAATGCTCCCACCATTATGAGCGCACTTCTCGATGAACTGGAAAAACAATCGCGTCTCCTCACCCCGCAAGAGAAAGCGACCCTGGCGCGCATTCTTATAGAGGATTTAGACCCTCTGGTGGATAGCGCGGTTGACGAACTGTGGATCGCGGAGGCACAACGACGCTACCAGGCCTATCTTAAAGGCGAGATGGAAACTCACCCGGGCGATGAAGTTATGCCTCGAGCGCGCAATCGTCTTAAATAATTTCGTCGCACCGGCGGAAGAAAAGATTGATTTAAATGATTCCTTATCGGTTCCTCACCCCCGCGGACGAAGAAATGACAGAGGCAGCGCTGTTTTATGAAGCGTCGTCGAGCGCGCTCGGAACTGATTTCCTTAATGATGTCCAAAGAGCGATTGACAGAGTATGCGAGTATCCCCGAGCCGGAGAGCATCACGGCAGCCCTGAGACGCACATTGCTGCATCAGTTTCCATTCAGCCTCATCTACACCATCGAAGAGAATGTAATCGTTATCATTGCCGTCGCTCACCAAAGCCGCCGGCCGGGTACTGGATCTCGCGCACGAACCGCTAATTTTTCACAAGTAGAACATTCAGCATAAAGGCACAATGAGAGTGATCATCGATGAAATAGTTTTTCTGCTTTTGTGCCTTTTTGTGGCTACTATCGAAGCAAATCGAGGAGTTCAGGGTGGCCGGCGTACTCGGCCCAGCCTGCGGGCGTTGAGTTGACCTTTGCGTCCTTCACCTCGCGATCGGCGCCCTGGGCCAGGAGAAACTCGACCATGGTGCGGTGTCCGTTGAACGCGGCGTAGTGTAAACCTGTACCCGCGTAATCGAAGCCTCCCGGAACCGCATTGATCTCGGCGCCTTTGTCCAATAGCAGTTTCGCTGCGTCGATGTGGCCGTGCATGCACGCGTAGACGAAAGCATTGTCGATGATTCCCTGGCGGTCCTGTGACCACGCGTTAATGCGGTCGAGAAGAGACTGCGTGATCGCTGCTGGGCGATTTGC
>JBKPPH010000139.1:0-29276 GCA_046733535.1 Acidobacteriota bacterium | reverse complement strand
GGTGCCTTCACAGGACATCGTGCTGGGTATCTACTACCTGACGCGCGATCGTGCGGGCGCGAAAGGCGAGGGCCGTGTCTTCGCTTCGCTCGAGGAAGTGTTGCTCGCGCTCGACGCGGGCGAAGTCACGACGCAGACGCCAATCAAACTCCGCATCCAGGGCGATCTGATCGATCTCGTGCAGGAACACGATCCGCAGGATATCCTGCGAGCGGTTGTTCAGGACGACGTGCGCCGCGTTATCAACACGACCGTCGGCCGCGTCATCTTCAACGACTCGATTCCGGCGGGACTTCCTTTCATCAACGGCACGTTGAAGAAGAAAGGACTCCAGTCGCTGGTTAACTACTCGCACATTCGCCTGGGCCATGAGATGACCGTCAAGATGCTCGATGATCTCAAGACCCTCGGCTTCCTGTACGCCACGAAAGCAGGAATCTCCATTGGTATCGACGATCTGGTAACTCCACCCTCAAAGAAGGGACTTGTCGACAAGGCTGACAAGGACGTTATTGCTGTCGAACAGCAGTATCTCGACGGCGTTATCACAAATGGTGAACGTTATAACAAAGTCATCGCCATCTGGTCTGAAGTCACTGACAAAGTGGCTAAGGAAATGTTCAAGGCGATGGACGATCGAGAGAAGTCGTCTGGTGAATTGAATCCAATCCTGGTGATGAGCGATTCCGGCGCAAGAGGTAGCGCCCAGCAGATTCGCCAGTTGGCCGGTATGCGCGGTTTGATGGCTCGCCCATCGGGTGAAATCATCGAGACTCCGATTCAGGCCAACTTCCGAGAAGGCTTAAACGTGTTGCAGTACTTCATCTCGACCCACGGCGCTCGCAAAGGTCTGGCCGACACTGCGCTAAAAACTGCTGACTCGGGTTATTTGACCCGGCGACTGGTTGACGTGGCGCAGGATGTAATCATCAGTGAGGACGATTGCGGTACTCTTCGCGGAATTCCTGCGAGCGCCATCGTTGAAGGCGGTGAGGAAATCGAGTCGCTGCGTGACCGCATTGTGGGTCGCACCGCACTCGAGGAGGTCGTCGATCCTATCGAAGGTAACCCGATCGTCGAGGCCAATCACGAGATCGATGAAGACCTTTCTTCCGAGATTCAACGGTCAGGCGTTCAGCGCGTTCGAATTCGCTCGGTGTTGACGTGCGAATCGCGTCGTGGCTGCTGCATCAAGTGTTACGGGCGAAATCTCGCGACTGGTCGTCCGGTCGAGATCGGTGAGGCTGTCGGTGTCATTGCCGCTCAGTCGATCGGCGAGCCCGGCACGCAGTTGACGATGCGTACGTTCCACATCGGCGGTACCGCGCGTCTTGAAGAGTCGTCGAAGCACGAGGCCCGTCAGGACGGCACAATCAAGTACCTCGATCTACAGACGGTCAAGAGCCGCAAGGGCGAGCGCATCGCGATGAACCGCAACGGTTCGTTGACCATCATCGACGATCGCGGTCGTGAAGCGGCGCGTTATCAGATCGTTTACGGCGCACACATCCTCGTTGAAGACGGCAGCCGCGTCACGCAGGACCAACTCCTCGCGACGTGGGACCCGTTCACGTTCGCGATCCTGACTGAAGTCGCTGGACACGTGAAGTTCCAGGACTTGAAGGAAGGCGTGACGTTTGACGAAGAAGTGGACGAAGTGACGGGCCAGTCGCGCATGGTCGTGAAAGACTCGCCCGACGAGAAGAAACAGCCGCGTCTGGAAATCCGCAGCGCCAGCAACAAGGTGCTGAAGACTTACCAGATGCCGGTGCGCGCGAACCTGATGGTGACGGACGGCGAGGAAGTCGAGCCCGGCGACATCATCGCGAAGATCCCTCGTGAAACCACCAAGACGAAAGACATCACCGGCGGTTTGCCGCGCGTCGTCGAGTTGTTCGAAGCACGGCGTCCGGCGGAAACGGCCGTCATGTCTGAAATCGACGGCACGGTCACGCTCGGCGCGATCTCGAAGGGCAAACGCAAACTGATCATAACCGGCGACGACGGTGAAGAGCGCGAGTACGACATCCCGCGCGGCACGCACATCAACGTGCAGGATGGCGACCGCGTTCGTGCCGGCGAAGCCCTCATGGATGGACCTCTCAACCCGCACGACATCCTTCGTGTTCTGGGTATGAGTCGTTTGCAGGAATACCTCGTAAACGAAATTCAGGAGGTCTATCGTCTGCAGGGTGTGAACATCAACGACAAGCACATCGAAGTGATTGTCCGGCAGATGTTGCGCTGGGTGAAGATCAAGGAAGTGGGCGACACCGAGTTCCTGCTCGAAGAGCAGGTCGATCGTTTCCGCTTCCAGGACGAGAACGAGCGTGTGCGACAGGAAGACGGCGAAGTGGCGCAAGCCGAGCCGCTCTTGCTGGGCATCACGAAAGCATCGCTCTCGACCGACTCGTTCATCTCCGCGGCGTCGTTCCAGGAGACCACGCGCGTGCTGACAGAAGCCGCGATCTCAGGGCGCGTCGATTATCTCCGCGGCTTGAAAGAGAACGTGATCATGGGTCGATTGATTCCGGCCGGAACGGGCATGGAATACTATCGCAACGTTGATATCGAGCGCGATGAGACGATCGATCAGGCAAGAGAGCGTGACCTCGATGAGTTTCCCGACATCGTCGGTGGTCACGATATCGTTGTTCCAGCGCGTGAGCCGGTGGTCATACCGTCCGCAGGTTCAAACGATGGCGACGTCATTGCTGCGCCGGATGTCGAAGAGTAAATAAAAAAACCGCATCCACAGGTTACGAGGTGTAACCTGTGGATGCGGCGCCCACCACCAATCTTCAGTTTCCCTCGTCCTGGCTTTTGATCCGTTCGCAGTGCTTGCAAATTTTCTTGGTAGCCGGGAATTCTCCAACCCGCTGCAACCCGCCGATGTTACGTTCAGAAGTTACACGACTGACTTTGAGCCCACAGAGCGTGTCCTGTCCTCGGCTTTGCAACAGGTGATAAACGTCGGTGCTAAGTTTTACAGCGTACATCAGACTCACCTGAGAGACTGGATCGGATCGATCTAATATGTGCTCGCTGTTTCTCATCAGCATTCCTTCCATCGACTCCGATGTATTTCAGTACGAACTATTACTTGCACTCATTGGCTCTGCAATCACGGTGCCGAACCAGTAAAATGACAGACCCATGAACACGAACCACATCAAAAACCTGTCCGGCGCGCGCAAAGTGGCGATGCCGGAATTTGTCCCGCCCCAATTAGCCACACTGGTCGACAAGCCTCCGTCGGGCGATGAGTGGTTGCATGAATTGAAATTTGACGGTTATCGATTGTTGTGCCACTTGCAACGCGGCAATGTGCGATTTTGGACGCGCAACCAGAACGATTGGACCGCGAAGTTTCCGGGTTTAGGTAAGGCGATCAAGGCACTTCCTGTGAAGAGTGCGATCCTCGACGGCGAAGTGGTCGCTTTGGATGCGTCCGGACGCGCGAGTTTTCAAAAGCTGCAACAGTCGCTTCACAAGAACGCGGGCGCGGGTCTGATTTTTCACGCGTTCGATTTGATCTATATCGAGGGGTTTAGTCTCACGCGGACTCCTTTGCGAGAGCGCAAAAGCGTGCTCGCCGATTTGATCCAGCCGCTAGGTGAGCGAGGCGTGTTGCGCTACAGCGATCACATCGAGGGAAACGGCGCGCAGTTTTTCAAAGAGGCGTGCAAGCTGGGGATTGAGGGGATTGTCTCGAAGCTCGCTGATTCGTTGTACGAATCGACGCGCAGTCACAGTTGGTTGAAGATCAAGTGCATCAAGCGGCAGGAGTTTGTAATCGCCGGGTACACGCTGTCTGACAAGGGCATACCTTTCAGTTCGCTCATCCTCGGGTTTTATGACAAGGGGAAACTGATCTATGCCGGGCGCGCGGGGACGGGCTACACGAATGCGATGCGCGTCGAGTTGCGCAAAAAACTGGACCGGATGGTGGTGGATAAGAGACCGTTCGCGGAGGTGCCGAAGGATCCGGGGTTGCGGCGGGCGGTCTGGACCGAGCCGAAGCTGGTTGGTGAGGTGGCGTTCACGGAGTGGACGGATGAAGGGATCATTCGGCACCCGTCGTTTCAGGGGTTGCGCGAGGACAAGAAACCAACTGAAGTCGTGCGCGAGGAACCGGCTTAAACCACGGATTACACGGATTAATTACGGATATTTACGGATAAATCCGTGTAACAATCCGTGTTAATCCATGGTTACAAACAGGAAGCGTTTCTCAGACTGGGGAATGAGGAAACGTTCGAAGTTAGTCAATTGTTCTGCGAGCGTCTCACCCCCAAACAATAGGAGTGTGCTGCCGGGAGGCGCCCAGTCGATCAGCACGGGCAGTTTTTGCATGAACTGGTCCAGCGCGCGGCAGGTGACGAACGATAGTGGTGGCGGTTCGACTTCTTCAAAGCGCCGCGTGATGATCGGCGCTTTCCGGCCGACCGCATTCAGTGCCTCTCGTAGGAAGACCGACTTCTTCTGTGAAGACTCAATCAATGTCGCTTCGATATCGGGGCGCACGATCACGCACGGAATGATCGGCAAGCCTCCGCCCGAACCGATGTCGGCTATCTTTGCGTTCGGCGGCAGGTGTTTCAGTAACAGCAACGACTCCAGCACGTGTCTCGTCGCAAACTCCTCGGGCGTACACGGTGCGACCAGATGTAGGCGATCGTTCCAACGACTGAGTAAACTGTAGTAGTCGCCGAGGAGAGTTATGGTCTCGGCAGGCAGATCTAAATCAAAGCTCCCCATGTTCGATATCAAAGATTGTTCGAACCTGTTCACGCCTGAAGCATAAATCATGATTGACGATTTTGTTGAGCAGCACCGTTTCTTGGGGCCTGCGGTTGCAGAAATTATCAGCCGGCATGTTGCTGGACTCGCGAACCGGCGTGTCACGCCCGAAGCAACACCCGCCGACCTGGAAAAGCTCTTTGACGAACCATTGCCCGAGAAGGGAATCGCGCTCGAGGAGATCCTCGCGCGCTTTCGTGACGACATCGCTCCAAACGCGATGGGCGTTCCCAGCCCGAGATACTTCGGCCAGTTCAATCCAACACCGTTGCCGATCGGCGTTTGGGCTGACGCACTGGCTTCGATGCTGAATCAAAACGCGGGTGCGTGGCGCAATGGTCCGACGTCCGCAATGATCGAAGCGCGCGTCATTCGCTGGCTCTGCGATCTGCTGAACTACGGTCCGCAGAGTTTCGGAACGCTCGCGAGCGGCGGTTCGGAAGCGAATCTCATCGCGTTAAAGTGCGCGCGTGACAGTGTCGCCGCGAATATCAAGGATCGCGGCGTGCGCACGGCGTCCGGCGACCTGGTGATCTACGCTTCGGAGCAGTGTCACTATTCGATCGACAAGAGCGCTGACATTCTCGGCCTCGGCCGCGAAGGCGTACGCAAGATTCCGACCGACGATCGCTTTCACGTGAATCTTGACGCGTTGCGCGAGGCGATCGCGCGAGATCGTAAAGCGGGACTTGTTCCGTGTTGTGTTGTCGGCGTTGCGGGCACGACTTCGAGCGGCGTTATCGATCCGCTCGAGCCACTCGCCGCAATCGCACGTGAGAATGATTGCTGGTATCACGTCGACGCCGCGTACGGTGGTCCACTCGCTTTCTCGCCGCAACATAGAGAGAAGCTTCGCGGCATCGAGCTGGCCGATTCAATCACTTTCGATCCGCACAAGTGGATGTTTGTGCCGTTTTCCTGCGGCGCCACGCTCGTGCGCGATGGCGGGCGCGTCCTGCGCGATGCGTTCGATATGACGCCGGAGTACCTGAGCGAGGATCGCGGCGGCGCCGACGTCGAATTCGACTTTTTCCGTTACGGGCAGATGGGCACGCGTCGATTCAATTCGTTGAAGCTCTGGATGGCGATCAAGTTTATGGGCCGCGAAGGTTACGCGAAAACAGTCGAGCGCCAGATCGACCTCACGAAATACCTCGCGCAGCAGCTCGATGAACTAAAAGATTTCAAGCGCGTCGGTGAAGTTGAAACGGCCGTGTGTTGTTTCCGCTTCTTGCCGTCGCCGGATCTCAGCGGCCCAGATGTCGATCGTTTACAACAGCGCTTGCAACAAATCATCGAGCGCAGCGGCGAGGCGTGGCTGACGACCACGGTGCTGCACGGTCGCCGCGCGCTGCGCGTGAATATCAACAGTTTCCTCACCGAGCAGCACCACGTTGACGATCTGCTAAAATTGCTCGCCCGCTCGAAGCATTTGTAGGGGTGGCCCTCCGTGGCCGCCCCTCGGTTGAATTCCTACGCAGGGGTGGCCACGGAGGGGCCACCCCTACAAAGGCGACACGATGACCAAAAAACGGATCGGCGCGCTAATTTTATGTTTGTGGTTCCACGTCCTCGTCGCGGCGCAAATGGGGCCGAAGTCGCTGCCCGCCATCAAATCTCAATCCGATTTCGACAAGATCTCCGTCACCTACGACGCCAACACGCCGTACGCGTTGCCGCACGTCATGTTCGTGATCGATCGCAAGGACCACGACAAGATCTACTACGTCAACAAGAAGCGTTACAGCTTTCACAAAGACTTCGTCAACGGCACGTATCTCTCACTCGAACGCGGGCGGGAGTTCTTCCAAAACAATTACCTGAATGCAAATCGCCGGTTCATTCTCGGCACGCTCGCGTATCAGATTCCAATCAAGCGTTGGACCTTCGAGTTTTGGGAAGGCGACCTGATTCCTGCCGATCAAATCCAACTCGCTTACGACGTAATCAACAAATCGTTCTTCGCCCCCGTTGCGTTCAAGCCCAACTCGTTGCGCCAGGACGAAGCGACGAGATCGCTCGCCGGCATGCAGCGCATTCTGCAGAGCGACATCGCCGCCGAGCAGGCGTACCAGGCACTCAACGTCGCGCGCGGGCTGGGGCGCATTCACATCATTCCGAAGCTCGACGATCACGTCGAGATCGGTTCCAATGAGATCCTGGTGCTCGACGAAGTGCCGGTCCAGTTACCACCAGTCGCCGGTATCATCACGTCGCAACCTTCAACGCCGCTTTCGCACATCAACCTGCTCGCCAAAGGCTGGGGCATTCCGAACGCTTACATCAAAAACGCGAAGGAACTGCTGAAACAGTACGACGGCTGGTGGGTGTCATTCGAAACGCTGCGCGAGAAGTACACGATCAAACGCGCCGACATGAACCTGTTGCGCGAGTACCAGCGGCGCCAGGCGGAACGCCTCGACGTGATGAAGCCGCGTTTCAACTTGTCCGAAACGCGTCTGCTGAGTTTGGCCCAACAGCGTTCGCGATCGAGTCTGGCGTTCGGCGGCAAGTCGGCGAATCTCGGAGAGGTGCTGAACGCGCGGTTGCCGGGCATCGTCGTTCCGAACGGCTTCACGATTCCTTTTTACTACTACGACGAGTTCATCAAGGAAAACAAACTCGACGACGCGATCTATGGGCTCTTGAACGATCAGAAGTTTGTTCACGATCCCGCTTACCGGCGCGAACAGTTGGTCCAACTGCGGCAAAAGATCGAGAGCGCTGAATTCGATCCGGAGCTGCGCAAACTGGTGCTCGAGAAAGTCGCGCGCGAATATGCGGGCAAGGGGTTGTTTGTGCGCAGCTCTTCGAATTCTGAAGACCTGCCAAACTTCAGCGGCGCGGGCCTGTACACGACTGTGCCGAACGTGCGCGGCGAGCAGGAGTTGATTGACGCGATCAAAAAGGTCTGGGCGTCGCTTTGGAACTTCGAGGCGTACGAAGCGCGCGAGCGCGCGAGCGTGGATCACTCGAAGATCTTCATGGCCGTGTTGCTCCAGGAGGGGATCAACTCTGAGAGTTCCGGCGTGATGATCAGCACCGATCCGTTCGACACTGAAAACAAGGGTGCGATCTACATCAGCGCCAAACGAGGTTTGGGGATCAAGGTCGTCGAAGGGCAGCGAATCGCGGAACAGATTATTTTCCGGCCCCGGACGAATGCGGTGCAGGTGTTGACGCGCTCAGCGGAGGACAGCCTGCTTACGTTCGATGAAAACGGCGGTGTGAAGGAAGTGCCGATCACGGGCGATCGCGTGGTATTGACGGATGATGTTATCCGGCGTTTGGTGCGGGCGGCCATGAGCATCAAGCGCGTCTTTGGGCAACGCGATCAGGACATCGAGTGGGCGTATATGAAGGGGCAGATTTATATCATCCAGTCGCGACCGTTTATCGCCGGATAAAGGCGCCGCAGATTGTCGCGGATGCACGTAGATCTGCGTTCATCTGCGAAATCTGCGGCAGAAATTGACAACAGCGTCACGATTCAGGTATAAGGCCCGAGCAATGTTTAGCACCGAACACGGCCATCGTGCATACTGGCATCACCACCACACCGGTGGCGGGCTGGCGATCGTGTTCGCAGCGCTGACAGAAGCAAGCTAAACAAAGCGCACAACGATTCCAAAACCCGCTGCCGATGCTAAGCCGGCAGCGGGTTTTTCTTTGCGTTCACGTATGCGTATGACCTCCAGAATTCCAGCCGGAATGCGTTACTACATCGGCGGAGAAGCGCGTCTGCGACGCAAGGTCGAAGACGTCACGATGTCGGTCTTCGAAGACTGGAATTACGAAGAAGTGATCACGCCTTCGGTCGATTATTACGATCTCTTCGAACAAGGAATGGGTCAGCGCGAAGCTCAGCGCGCGTTTCGCTTCACCGATAACGACGGCCGCTTGCTCGCATTGCGTCCGGATGTGACCAGCTCGGTGGCGCGGATGGCGGCGACGTTGCTCGCTGACAGGCCTCGCCCGTTACGCTTTTGCTACGCGGCGCCGGTGTTTCGGCAACAGCCGCAGTCGCACGCTGAATGGCGACGCGAGAACACGCAACTCGGCTGTGAACTGATCGGCAGCGACGGAAAGCCGGCTGATCTCGAGGTGCTGCGATTGGCCGCGGAGATCCTGTCGCGCCTCGAGTTGCGATCGAAGTATTGCATCACGATAAATAACGTCGAGATCTTCAACGGCGTCGCCGCAAATCTGAACCTGGAACCGCCGGCCCGAGAAGAATTGCGGCGCCTGATCGACACGCGACAGGGCGCGGAGTTACAGCAGTTCTTACAAAATTGCGGCGGCGGCGAAGCGCGCGCGTTTTTGCGCCCGACTCAACTCACCGGCAAGCGAGACGTGATTCAAGCTGCGCGAAGTGTGATCACCAATGCCCGCTCGGTCGCCGCGCTCGAGTCACTCGAAGAACTCTGGACCGCGATCGAATCGCACGGGCTCGCAGATTCTTTTGAGATCGATCTCGGCGACGTTTCGAGTCTCGATTACTACACGGGTTTGAGTTTGAAAATCTTTGTTCATGGAGCGGGGTCGAGTGTCGGGCGCGGTGGTCGTTACGATGGTCTAACCGGAAGCTTTGGCCGTGCCGAGCCTGCGGTTGGTTTTGTACTCAACCTCGACGCGCTTACGGAAGTGCTTGGACGAGCGAACCAATGATCACGATTGCGATCGCAAAAGGCAGGATGCAGGACGGCGCGTTGTCGCTGTTGGCGCTCGCCGGCATTCGCTTGAGCGACGATGCGATCAATTCGCGACGGCTCGCGCTCATGGATGAAACAGGTCAGTATCGTTTCATCTTTGCCAAGCCTGCGGACGTGCCGGTTTACGTGGAGCATGGGATTGCTGACTGCGGCGTGGTCGGGCGCGACGTGTTGCTCGAGTCCGAAGCTGATGTGTTGTTGCCGTTGGATCTCGGCATAGCTCGTTGTCGAATCGTCGTGGCGGCGGCGGATGCGGGCGCGATGACGAAGGTGCAGGGGATGATTCGTGTCGCGACGAAGTATGCGCAGATTGCGCGCGCACATTTCGGAGCGCGTGGGATTCCGGTCGAGATTATTCAGCTTTCGGGATCGGTCGAGCTGGCGCCCGCGCTCGGACTCGCGGACATGATCGTCGATCTGGTGGAGACTGGTGTGACGCTGCGCGAGAACGGGTTGACGGTGGTGGAGGAGATTACGGAATCGACCGGGCGATTGGTTGTGAATCGCGCAAGTTACCAGTTGAAGAGTGATGAGGTTGCGCGACTGGTGAGCGCGCTGGAGGGCGTTGTTTAATTGTTAGACAGGATTAATAAGACGGAGTTGGTGGAGCGTCTGGCGCGACGGTCGGTGGCGCTCGATGCGGAGTTGATGGGCGCGGTGGCGTCGATCATCGATGATGTGCGCAGGCGCGGAGATGAGGCGCTAATCGATTACACGAAGCGGTTTGATAACGTGGAGTTAAAGCAATTAAGAAGCGGCGAAGAGGAGCTGCGGCGTTGTGCTGCGGGTGCAGACGAGCGCGTGCGAGGCGCGCTTCGTGAGGCGATTACGAACGTCAGACAATTTCACGAACGACAGCTTGAAGAATCCTGGACTATCACTCCGCGGAGCGGCGTCGAGTTGGGCCAGCGCATCACGCCTCTCGAGCGTGTTGGTTTGTACGTGCCGGGCGGCACGGCGGCGTATCCTTCGTCCGTTGTGATGAACGTGGTCCCGGCGCAAGTCGCGGGAGTCGAGCGCATTGTTGTCGTGACGCCACCGCGGACGTTATCGCAAAACCCTGCTGTTGCGGCCGCACTGCTCGAACTCGGAATCACCGAGGTGTATGCGGTCGGCGGCGCGCAGGCGATAGCCGCCCTGGCGTTCGGCACTGCGACTGTGCCGCGCGTGGACAAGATAACCGGGCCGGGGAATAAATACGTCGCGGCGGCGAAGAAGCTCGTGTTCGGTGTCGTCGGCATCGATGCGATTGCAGGGCCGACTGAAGTCGTGATCGTCGCCGATGAAAGTGCGCGACCGGAGTTTGTCGCAGCGGACCTGCTTGCTCAGGCGGAGCACGGCGAAGATGCGTCGGCGGTTCTGATCACAACCAGCGAATTGCTGGCGAACGAGGTCGCAAAGGAAGTTAAGCTGCAAGCGGAGTCGCTGCCACGACGCGAGATCGTTATGTCGTCGTTATGCGACTACGGCGCGATCGTTGTGGTTGAGACGCTGGAGGAAGCGTGTTCGATCGTGAATGAGCTGGCGCCGGAACATGTCGAGATTGTGACGAGTGATGACGAGGCGATTGCGAAAAAGATCCGGCATGCAGGCGCGATCTTCTTCGGAAGTTACACGCCTGAAGCGGTGGGTGATTATCTTGCTGGTCCAAACCATGTGCTGCCGACGAGCCGGACGGCGCGCTTCTCATCGGCGCTCGGTGTCTGTGATTTTGTGAAGCGGACGAGTCTGTTGCGGTATTCGCAGGAGGCTTTCGCGTCAGCCGCTGACAGCGTGGCGGTGCTGGCTGAGAGTGAGGGGCTCGCCGCGCATGCGAGGTCCGCGTCGATCAGGAAAGAACGCCACAAGAAGGCACAAGAAGCGCAATGAAGGACGTACTCAACTCCATCAAGCCATCAGTTCGCGCGGTGCGGGCGTATACGCTTGCGCCGCATCGTGCTTCGTTGAAGCTCAATCAAAACGAGAACCCGTGGGACGCGCCGCCTCACATTAAAGACGAAGTGCTGCGCCGGTTTGCGGCGCGCAAATGGTCACAGTATCCGGACTTCGTTCCGGCGCGGCTGAATGAATGCCTTGCGAGCTTCGCGGGCTGGAGGGTTGATGGAGTCATAGCGGGAAATGGTTCGAACGAACTGATACAGGCACTGCTGATGGTGACGATGGAACGCGGCAAGACGCTGTTGCTTTCGGAACCGACGTTCACTTTGTATAGACAGGTCGCTACCGTGCTGGGCGGCACAGTCGAAACGGTTTTCTTAACCCCTGATTTGCAGTACGACAGCGAAGCGCTCCAACGATTCATCGAAGAGAAACAGCCTGACGTAACGATCATCTGCTCGCCAAACAATCCGACTGGTTGCACGATTGACGATGATGCGTTGCGAGCGTTGCTGAGAGCTGCGCGCGGCTTGGTTGTCGTCGACGAGGCTTATCACGAGTTTGCAGATCACTCGGTCGTTCCGTTGCTCAAGGATCACGAGAACCTGATCGTCTTGCGAACGTTCTCAAAAGCGATGGCCGTCGCCGCCTTGCGCATCGGATACCTGCTCGCGTCGCCCGAACTCGTGCGCGAGATCGGTAAGGCCGTGTTGCCCTACAACGTCAACGTCTTTTCGCAAATCGCTGCCGAAGTCGCGATGGAAAACTACGATCAGGAGCTGCGCCCGCTCGTCACCGAGATCGTTTCTGAGCGCGATCGGCTCTTCGCGGAGCTATCAAAGATCGATGGTCTCAGCCCCGTAGCTTCGCACGCGAATTTCATTCTCGTGAAATCGGCTGTCAATCCGAAACAAATCTTTAGCGAGCTGCTTGCACGCGACATTCTGATCCGCGATGTCAGTAGTTATCCGATGTTGAGCGAATATTTCCGATTCAGCGTCGGCACGCCTGCTCAGAACGATTACGTAGTGAATGCTATCCGCGAAGTCTGTGGCTAACAAATGACCATGCAATCACGAATCGCAAACGTTCATCGCAAGACGAAGGAAACGGATGTGCGTGTCGAGCTCAATCTCGACGGCAGCGGCCAATCGACCGTCTCGATCGGCTTGCCGTTTCTCGAACACATGCTCGAACTGTTTGCCAAGCACGGCTTGTTCGACTTGCAGATCGCGTGCAACGGCGATCTCGAGATTGACGATCATCACTCCGTCGAAGACATCGCCATCACGCTGGGCCAGGCCTTGGTCCAGGCGCTCGGCGACAAGACAGGCATCAATCGTTACGGTGAAGCCGTGGTGCCGATGGACGAGGCGTTGTGTCGATCGGTCATCGATCTATCGGGCCGGTTCTTTCTGGTTTACGAGGTGCCGACGCGACGGCAGATGATCGGAAACTTCTCGGTCGAGCTTGCCGAACACTTCTGGCGCTCGTTTGCGGAAACTGCGAAGTTCAATCTTCATATCGACTGTTTGCGCGGGCGAAATACTCATCACATTCTCGAAGGGACATTCAAGGCTTCAGCGCGCGCGTTGCGGCAGGCGGTTGAGCGCAACAGCCGCATCACCGGGGTTCCGAGTACGAAGGGTTCGTTGTGAAAGTCGCGATCATCGATTACGGCGTCGGCAATCTTCGTTCGGTGGAGAAAGCCTTCGCTGCGACTGGTTGCGAAGCGATCGTCACTGGCAATGAAAGTGAGTTGCGCCGCGCGGAACGACTGGTGTTGCCTGGTGTTGGTGCGTTTGCGGCGTGTATGAAAGCGCTGAAGGATAGAGGATTCGATCGGTTGGTGATGGAGCGCGCACGGGAAGGAACGCCTTTGCTTGGAGTGTGCGTCGGCATGCAGATGTTGTTTGAAGAGTCAGACGAGTTTGGTTCGACACGTGGGCTCGGGTTGTTGAAAGGAAACGTGCGCAGGTTTAGCGACGCTCTCGTTGTGCCGCAGGTTGGATGGAATCGCATACACCAGAGGCGACCGCATGCGTTGTTTGAAGGAGTCGCGGATGGCGCGTTCTGTTATTTCGTGCATTCGTACTACTGCGAGGGCGCGGATGAAGAAGTGATTGTCGGTGAAACTGATTACGGCGGGCGGTATGCGTCAGTCGTGGCGGAGAAAAACATGTGCGGCGTGCAGTTTCATCCGGAGAAGAGTCAGGACGTTGGGTTGCGAATGCTGAACAACTTTGGAACGCGGATGAACACGGATTGCTCTGCAGATCAGCACTGATCTGAATAAGATCCGTGGAATCTGTGGTTAATGATGCTTGCGAAGAGAATTATCCCGTGTCTGGATGTCGACAACGGCCGCGTTGTCAAAGGGATTCGGTTTGTTTCGCTGACGGACGCGGGTGATCCGGTGGCGCAGGCAAAGCGTTACGATGTCGAAGGGGCTGATGAGTTAACCTTCCTCGATATCACAGCCTCCTCCGACCGTCGCGACATCGTTGCGGAACTGGTGCGTCGTGTAGCTGATGAAGTATTTATTCCTTTTACTGTCGGCGGTGGGTTGCGATCAGTTGAGGACATTCGCGCGATCCTCCGTGCGGGTGCCGATAAGATCACGCTGAACACTGCGGCTGTCGAGAATCCGGAGTTGATCAGCGCGTGTGCTGAAACGTTTGGCAGCCAGTGTGTGGTGGTCGCGATCGATGCGCGCAGGCGTGATAAAGGTTGGGAAGTTTACACGCATGGGGGTCGCCGAGCAGTGGGGCGCGATGCTGTTGAGTGGGCCATGCACGCTGAGAAGCTCGGCGCGGGCGAGATACTGCTAACGAGTATGGATTGCGACGGCACGCGCAAGGGTTACGACATCGAGCTAACGCATGCGGTTTCCAGCGCGGTGCGAATCCCCGTAATCGCGTCGGGCGGAGCAGGCAAAGTCGAACACTTTTACGACGCGCTGACCGCTGGAGGCGCAAGTGCAGTGCTCGCGGCATCATTGTTCCACTTCGGTGAGTTGTCGATCTCGGAAGTGAAGAGTTACCTGCGAGGCCGTGGAGTAGAGGTGAGATGAGTTCCATCAATGTTGACGAGATTAAATTCGACGAACGCGGATTGATCCCCGCGATCGTTCAGAATGCCCACACTCGTGAAGTGCTCACGCTCGCTTACATGAATCACGAGAGCCTGGTGCGGACGATCGAAACGCGTGAGACGTGGTTCTGGTCGCGATCGAGAAACGAGCTCTGGCACAAAGGCGAGACGTCGGGTAATACGCAGCGCATCGTGAGTCTTGCGCTTGATTGCGACCGCGACGCGATCGTGGTGCTGGTTGATCCGGCTGGACCCGCGTGTCACACGGGAGCTGTTTCATGTTTCGATATTCCGAGCGCGAATGGCTCCTTGCTCACGAGACTTTACGAGCTAATCCAGAGCCGTGAACGCGAGCGGCCTTCCGGTTCATACACGACTTATCTCTTTGAAGAAGGGGTCGACAAGATACTCAAAAAACTCGGCGAGGAATCGGCGGAGACCATCATCGCCGCGAAGAACGACGATCGTGCAAGGCTGATTTCGGAAGTGTCGGATCTCGTTTATCACTTGCTGGTATTACTCGTGGCGCGCGGTATAACGCTTGAAGAAATCGCGAACGAGCTCGAGCAACGGAGGCGCGGGTGAACGAACGCAAAGAGTTGCTCGACTTCGCAGTCGAACTGGCGCGTGGCGCAGGCGAGATCACGTTGCAGTACTTTCGCAAGCAGCCGGAGACGAGCAAAAAGTCAGACGGCAGTTACGTCACGATTGCAGATCGAGAAGCTGAAAGTTATTTGCGCCGGCACATCGCGGAACGCTTTCCTGACGACGGTGTTCTCGGTGAAGAAGAAGGCGAGACCCACGGCACGTCGGGGCGGCGCTGGATACTCGATCCTATTGACGGAACGTTTGCGTTTGTGCACGGCGTGCCGCTGTACGGAGTGTTGATTGCCGTCGAGATTGAAAATGAGCTGAGTGTCGGAGTCGTGAATATGCCCGCGCTCGGCGAGATGGTTTCCGCGGCGAAAGGTCTCGGATGCTTTTTCAATGGTGAGCCCGCGCGAGTTTCGACGACCAGCAAGTTGGAGGACGCGCTCTTGTTGTCGACAAGTTTTGTCGCGTGCGCGCGCGCCGGCTTCGGACGCGCGGCTGAGTTGCTGCAAGCGCGTGCGAAGGTGAGCCGCACCTGGGGC
Source organism: Acidobacteriota bacterium (assembly GCA_046733535.1). Classification (GTDB taxonomy): domain Bacteria; phylum Acidobacteriota; class Blastocatellia; order Pyrinomonadales; family Pyrinomonadaceae; genus PSRF01. Next base: position 13,657 of record JBKPPH010000139.1, on the reverse strand, counting down.
GATTGCTACGGTTACGTGCTCGTCGCGACCGGACGCGCGGACGTGATGCTCGATCCGGTGATGAACCTTTGGGACTGCGCACCGTTGTTGCCGATCCTCGAAGAAGCGGGCGGCACGTTCACGGATTGGGATGGCGTGAGAACCGCAGCGGGCGGAAATGCGGTGGCGACAAATGGGTTGTTGCTTGACGAGGTGATGAGGTGCATTCGTTAGATGATTCACAGGATTGATTTGTGATTGTTATTCCCGCGATTGATCTCAAGCGTGGTTTGTGCGTGCGGCTGATGCAGGGACGGAAGTCTGAGATGACTGTTTACAACGAGAACCCGGTCGAGGTGGCGCGAGAGTTTGCGTCTGCCGGCGCGGAGATGATTCACCTCGTAGATCTCGATGGTGCTTTCAACGAACGCGATTCGCCGAACCGCACCGTCGTGAGAAACATCGTCAATGCGGTTGATGTGCCGATCGAGTTCGGCGGCGGTGTCCGATCGGTTGAAGATGTGCAACAGCTTTGCGACGCTGGTGTTGCTCGCGTTGTTTTAGGCACGCTCGCGGTCGAGTCGCCGGAGGTTTTAGAAAATCTTGTGGCTCGCTTTTCGTCGCAGATATGCGTCGGCATCGACGCGCGCGACGGACGCGTGATGTCGCGTGGCTGGGAAACGTCGACGCCGGTGATGGCTGTTGACCTCGCGCACTCGGTCGCCGATTCCGGCGTCGAACGAATCATTTACACGGATATCGCACGCGACGGCACTCTCGGTGGTCCAAACATCGAACAGACGCTGGCCGTGGCTCGCGCTGCAAACGTTCACGTGACTGCTTCCGGCGGCGTTTCGAGTCTCGACGATCTCAAACGCCTGCGCGATGCAGGCGAGCCACTGCTCGACAGTGTTATCGTCGGCAAGGCTTTGTATGAAGGTAAGTTCAAACTGGAAGAAGCCATTTTGACCGCGGATTTTCGCGGATAAAATGCACGGATAAAAACCGGATCAGAAAAAAATATTATGAGTGAGAGAATTTTTAATGAGGGGATTTTGAATGGACGCGTGGCGTTCGTTACCGGCGGCGGCACTGGCATCACGGGCGGTGTGGCGCGTGCTCTTGCCGAAGCGGGCGCGAGCGTTGCGCTCGTGAGTCGCAAGATGGACCACCTGCAACCAGCGGCCGAGGCCATCAACGAAGCCGGCGGGAAGGCAATCGCCGTCGCGGCGGATGTTCGCGATCCGGAAGCAGTCGAAAAAGCAATCGCGGAAACTGTCGCGCACTTCGGCAAGATCGATATCGTTGTGAACGGCGCTGCCGGCAACTTCCTCTGCCGCCCGGAGGAGTTGTCGCCGAACGGATTCGGGACCGTGGTCGACATCGATCTCAAGGGCACGTTCAACGTCTGCCGCGCGGCGTTTGCGCAACTCAAAGAACATCGCGGACAGATTCTGAACATCAGTGCGACGCTTCATTATCTCGGCACGCCGATGCAGCTTCATGTCTCCGCCGCGAAGGCGGGTGTTGACGCGTTGACGCGCAATCTCGCCGTCGAGTGGGGGCGCTATGGAATTCGCGTGAACACGATCGCGCCTGGTCCAATCGAAGACACGGAGGGGATGAAACGCCTTGTGCCTGAGTCGTTCAAGGAGCGCTTGCGGAAGAACATTCCGCTCGGTCGCTTTGGACGAATTGCTGACATCGAGAAGGCGGCGGTCTTCATTTGTTCTGATGCGGCGAGTTTTATCAATGGCAATGTGTTGGTGGTCGACGGTGGGCAGTGGCTGGCCGGCAACCGTATCGCCGGTTAACCAGGATTACGAGATTTAAGAGATGCTCGATCTGCAACCCCCAAATTTCGAAGCGTTCGTGAACGAGGCGCGGCAGGGCAACGTCGTTCCGGTCGTGCGCTCCGTACTCGCGGATCTGCACACGCCCGTCGGTGCTTTCATGCGCATCGCCGGTGATTCGCCTTACGCTTTTTTGCTCGAGTCGGTTGAAGGTGGTGAACGCATCGCACGCTATTCGTTTCTCGGCGCCGAGCCGGAAATGATCGTGCGCGGCAAGGGTATGCAGACGTTTGTCGAGCGTAACGGCACGACCGAGTCATATCCGATCGTCGCGACCGAATGGGTCCGCGACTATTTTCACGCCCGTTCCCTCGCGCGCCGGCCGGGCCTCGTGCCGTTCGCGGGCGGCGCGGTCGGCTATCTCGGTTACGATGCGGCGCAGTGGTTCGAGCCTGCGTTGCGCGACGACAACACGCAGCCGCTCGACGCCCCAACCGATGCTGTGTGGATGTTCTATCGCACCGTGATCGCTTTCGATCGCGTGAAGCAACGGCTGGAGATCGTCTCGATCGTTCTTACCGAAGAAGCAGGCGGAAGCGCCGAGCGGCTTCGCGCGCTTTACGACGACGCGGTCACGCGCACGAGAGAAATAGAAAAGAAGATCTTTGAAACGAGACCTCTGCCCGCACCTAAACAACCCAACGAGAGCGGCCCTAACATTTCGTTGCAATCGAATTGGCCGCGGCGCGCTTTTGAAGACGGCGTGCGCCAGGTGAAGGAGCACATCGCCGCGGGTGACTGTTATCAGGTAGTGCTTTCGCAACGGTTCTCGGCACAGTTCGACGGCGATCCCCTCCAGATCTATCGAGCGTTGCGCGCGATAAATCCGTCGCCTTACATGTTCTTCCTACGCTTGGGAGACGAGAACGTAGTCGGCGCTTCGCCCGAGATGCTCGTTCGTTGTCACGGACAACGTCTTGACTATCGCCCGATCGCCGGCACACGCAAACGCGGCGCGACGGAAACGGAAGACTGGATGTTGAGCGAGGATCTGAAGTCGGACGAGAAAGAGATCGCGGAGCACATGATGCTCGTCGATCTCGGGCGTAACGACCTCGGGCGCGTTTCCGATTACGGTTCGGTCAAGGTTGAAGATCTGATGCGCGTCGAACGTTATTCTCACGTGCAGCATCTCGAAACAAGTCTGCGATCGCGGCTGCGTGACGGGCTGGATCGCTTCGACGCGTTGGCTTCATGTTTTCCGGCGGGTACTGTAACGGGCGCGCCGAAGATTCGCGCGATGGAGATCATTCGCGGACTCGAACCCGACCGCCGCGGGATCTACGCGGGGGCGGTGTTGTACATGGACTACGCAGACAATCTCGATTCGTGTATCGCGATCAGGACGCTCGTGTTGCGCAATGGAGAAGTGATGGTCCAGGCGGGCGCGGGTATTGTGGCGGACTCGATTCCGGAGCATGAGTACGCGGAGACGGTGAACAAGGCGCGCGCGATGTTTCGCGCGATCGAGATGGCGCAACGCGGATTATGACGGATTTTTGAGATGGGATTTACACGGATCATGGTGAACAGAGTGGTGCTGATACTTGTTATGTTGCTAGGAGCGACGCTCGCGAGCGCGCAGTCGAATGCCCCCGTTGAGCCGCCGAAGAAAGCGAATGCGAGAACGACGCCTGAGATCATTGCTGCCGAACCGTTTGACGGTGCGTCAGTCGAGAAGATGGCGAGCCAGTGTGTCACGCTCGAGACGGAGCTCGGCAATATCGAGATCGCCTTCATGCCCGAAGCTGCGCCGGAAGCGGTGAGAAATTTTCTGAACTTGTCTGCTACCGGTGCGCTTGACACGACGACGTTTAGCCGCACCGTCAAAGACTTCGTCATTCAGGGTGGCAATCTTTCCACCAGCCAGAAGTGGAGCGAGCAACTGGCGAAACGAATGACACGCAGACTTCCCGACGAACCGGGCATCATCAAACACGTGCGCGGCATCGTTTCGATGGCGCGCACGGACGAACCAAATAGCGCGACGACGCACTTCTTCATTCTTGTGGGACCGGGCCCGCATCTCGACGGCAAGTTCTCCGCGTTTGGAACGGTGACCAAAGGGATCGAAGTAGCGGACGCGATCAACCAGGCGGCGGCAAATGGTGAGAAACCTGAGAAACCAGTGCGCATCAACCGCGCGGTCGTGACTACGTGTAAAAAATAATCTGTGCAGTTAATCCGCGTTCATCCGTGGTTAATTCATGCTGTTAGTAATCGACAACTACGACTCTTTCACTTACAACCTCGTGCAGTATCTCGGCGAGCTGGGCGAGACCGTCGAGGTGCGTCGGAACAATCGCGTCACGGTCGAAGAGATCGAAAACGAATTGCGCCCTGAAAGGATCGTCATTTCGCCAGGTCCCGGCACGCCCGACGATGCCGGAATCACGCTGAAAGTAATCGAACGCTTCTCGGGAAAGGTGCCTTTGCTCGGCGTGTGCCTGGGCCACCAGGCAATCGGCCAGGCATTTGGCGGCAAAGTGATTCGCGCGCCCGAACTGATGCACGGCAAAGCTTCGGAAGTTTCTCATGACGGCAAGACGATCTTCGCCGGAGTGAAGGACAACTTTCTCGCGGGACGATATCACTCGCTGATCGTGGAGAAAGAGTCGCTGCCGTCGTGTCTCGAAGTCTCCGCGTCGACGAGCGACAACATCATCATGGGTTTGCGTCATCGCGAGATGAAAGTCGAAGGCGTGCAGTTTCACCCGGAATCGATCCTGACGTCAGATGGGAAACAACTGCTCGCTAATTTTCTGAAACTGTAGTTTCCTCACTCGTATGGCTAATCATCCGTTAACTGAATTTCTCCCACGGCTTGTGCGCCGCGAAGACTTGAGTCGTGAAGAGGCTTTCCAACTCCTCGACGCCTTGCTCAATCCTGAAGCAACTGACGCGCAGATCTCGGGCGCGCTCGTCGCCCTCGCGACGAAAGGTGAAACGGTCGAAGAGTTGACCGGCATGGCCGAAGGACTGCGCGCGCGAGCATTACGAGTAGTCTCGAAACATCCGTGCTTTATCGACACTGCGGGAACGGGATCGAGCCGGGCGAAGACTTTCAACATTTCGACGGCGGCGGCGTTTGTGATCGCGGGTGCAGGGGTGCCGGTTGCGAAGCATGGCAATCGCGCGGCGAGTAGTAAGTCAGGGAGTGCAGATCTGTTGACGGCGTTGGGCGTGAATGTTTCGACGATACCGTTGGTATCTGAGAACGCGCTGAACGAGATCGGGATCTGCTTCATGTTCGCGCCGCTGTATCACGGTGCGACGGCGAGAGTGGCGGGCATTCGACGTCAGCTCGGGGTCCACACGACGTTCAATTTGCTTGGACCGTTGAGTAATCCTGCGGGCGCGCCGAGACAGATCATCGGCGTGTGGCGAAAGGATCTCGCGGAGAAGCTGGCGCAGGTGTTGGCCGCGCTCGGCACTGAACGCGCGTGGGTGGTCCATGGTGAAGACGGTTTGGATGAAATCACGTTGGCGGGCAAGACGCACGTGGCTGAGGCGCACGACGGGCAGGTCAGGACGTTTGAGATCGCACCCGGAGATTTCGGTTTCGAGATTGGAACGCTCGAGCATTTGCGTGGTGGTGATACTGAGGCGAATGCGGAGATCGTGTACGAGGTGTTAGCTGGCACGAGAAGGGACGAAGCGCGGGCGCTGGTGGTGATGAATGCGGCGGCGGCGTTGTTGTTGGGTGGAGCGGCGGCTGACCTTCGTGAGGCTGCGAAGCTCGCGGCGAATGCGATTGATAGTGGGGCCGCGCAGAGAAAGTTGGAGCTTTTGGTCGAGGCGACCAGTTAGCCGCGGATGAACGCGGATTTGGCGTACACAGCCGAGGACGTGAGTTGAGCTCGCCTGCTTTGCTTTTAGGGTGGGAATGGATGTGCTGTCGGAAATAGTTGCGAGGAAGCGAGAGCGTGTGCGTGAGGCGCAGGCGAGCGTAGGGCTCGACGAGTTGCGCCGGCTCGCAGCCGAGGCGCGAGCGCGTGCGAGGCCGCACGCGTTTTCCGGTGCTCTGCGCGCTGATGGCATCAACGTCATTGCGGAGTTTAAGCGTCGATCGCCGTCGAAAGGAATGATTCGCCTTAATGTGAATGTGAGAGATGTTGCGCGTTCGTATCAAGCCGGTGGCGCAGCGGCGATGTCCGTCTTGACGGAGGAAGATTATTTCGCCGGTTCGCTCGAGGATCTGCGGCAAGTTAAGACAGCCGTTGATCTGCCGGCGCTGCGGAAGGATTTTATCTTGGAGGATTATCAGATTTATGAATCAGCCGCGACGGGCGCCGATGCGTTGCTGTTGATTGTCGCTGCTCTTGATGACGAGCTGCTGTCTCGGCTCAGGCGACTGGCGGAAGATGAACTCGGAATGGATGCCTTGGTTGAAGTTCACACGAGCGACGAGATGAAACGAGCCGTGGCTTGCGGCGCGAGTTTGATTGGCGTGAACAATCGAGACCTGCGCACGTTTGAAGTGTCGCTCGAGACGTCGCTGTCGCTCGCGCGCGAGGCGCCTGAAGGCGCGTTGTTGATTAGTGAAAGCGGGCTGCATAGGGCGCAGGATTTGAGGCGATTGTATGAAGCCGGCTATCGAGGGTTTCTAATCGGCGAAACCTTAATGCGCTCTGACGATCCCGCCGCAGCCTTGCGAGAGCTCCGAAATGACGTTCATTAAAATCTGTGGCATCACCAATCTCGAGGACGCGCTTGCGGCGGTCAGCGCGGGCGCGGACGCGCTCGGCTTCAACTTCTACAAATTGAGTCCGCGTTACATCACGCCGCAAAGCGCACGCGAGATCATCGAACAACTTCCTCCTTCGATTCTTACAGTCGGTGTTTTCGTCAACGAGGAATCTGCCACTCAGATCGCTGCCGAAGCGGGCGTTACGGCATTGCAACTACACGGTGACGAGTCGCCAGTCTACTGCCGCGAACTCGCCGCTGATCGTTACGTGATCAAGGCGCTCGCGGTCTCAGATCGATTCAACGTCGACGCAGTCGCGGCTTACGAAACTGAAGCCATCATGCTCGACACGAGACACAAAGAATTGCGAGGCGGCACCGGCCAGGTCTTCGACTGGTCCATCGCACAGCAGGTCAGTCGCCTCGTCCCAAAACTCTTTCTCGCCGGCGGCCTGGCGCCCGAGAATGTCGCAGCAGCAATCGAAACTGTGCGCCCCTACGCGGTCGACGCGTGCAGCGCGCTCGAAGACAGACCCGGAAAAAAGAACAAGGCGCGGATGCGGGCCTTCATCGAGGCTGTGCGGGGTGTTGCAACTTGACGATTCACCACGCTCGCGGGGTATCCTTGTCATTGCCCCTGAGTCTAAAAACATCTGATTGTCCTCCCCACACAAGTTTGTTTGATTTGTTGACCCCTACACGTCTAACCATGAGTTCGCGCGCTGAAAAAGGACCGACTACACGACCTTCCGACCGTTCGCGCGGCCGTGTCCTTTTGATCGCAAAGGACGAGCGGGCGCAATTTGTTGAATCTTTCTCCGGCAGAGGCATCGACCTTTTTAGTGTTGCAAACGGCACCGCGGCCGTGGTGTCGCTTACCCGAACGCGCCCGCACCTCGTCATCGCCAACGCTGCCACTCCGGGCCTGAGAATCAGGGAACTGGCGAAGATGCTCGCGCAGGCGGAAGACGGCATTCCCCTCCTGCTGGTTGGCACTGAAGCTTCGACCGTCGAGATGCGGCGCACCGCGATGGGGGAAGGTGCTTTCGATTACTTCAGTTTGCCCGCTGAACACGATCTTCTGATCGAGAGAACGCAGCAGTTAGTGTTGCTGCGACAGAAGATCGATCTGTTAAGGGCTGACGCCGATTTGGATTCGTTAACGGGGCTCGCGAACCGCCGTCGTTTTCGTGTCGCGTTGTCGCGCGAGGTTGAACGATGGCGTCGCTACCGCGTGCCCTGCGCTTTGCTCATGCTCGATATCGATCACTTGAAGTCGATCAACGACAGGTTTGGACATCCGGCGGGCGACGTCGTGATCCGTCAGATCGCTCAGACGTTGCGAGAGGTTTCGCGCGACAACGATACGGCGGCGCGACTCGGTGGAGAAGAGTTTGCGCTGCTTCTTGCGGGAGTCGATTTAGGAAAAGCGGTGGCTGCCGCGGACCGGTTGCGATCGGTGCTCAGCGCGAAACGTGTCGAAGGCATTGGAACCGTGACGGTGAGCATCGGCGTCGCGGGATGTCCGGAGAGTGCGACTTCCGAGCGAGCGCTTTACTCGGCGAGCGACGAGGCGCTGTACGTCTCGAAGAATGCTGGCCGCGATCGAGTTTCAGTTGCGCCGCCGTTGCAGGAGAAGCTGCCAGGAGTATGAAGTAATCGTTAAACGCGAAGCTAGCGTTTTGGGGTGGGTTGTTCTAAACAGAGTGGACAGGATGCTACAGGATTCATGTTAATCCTGGTAAAACTGATAAATCCTGTAAAGCTGACCTTAAGTGTGAATTATGTCGACACCAATCACACAACCCGACGCGCTTGGTCACTGGGGACCGTACGGCGGACGGTTTGTACCTGAGACGTTGATGGCTCCGCTCGAGGAGCTGACGACCGCCTACCTCGCCAGCCGGGACGACGAATCGTTTCAATCAGAACTGAAGAGCCTGCTGCACAATTTTGCCGGCCGGGCCACGCCTCTTTTTCACGCTGCGCGACTCACCGAATACTGCGGCGGCGCAAACATCTATCTCAAACGCGAAGACCTGCTTCACACCGGCGCTCACAAGATCAACAACACGATCGGGCAGGTGCTGCTCGCGCGTCGCATGAACAAGCAACGCATCGTCGCGGAAACCGGCGCGGGTCAACACGGTGTCGCCACTGCCACCGTCTGCGCGTTGTTCGGATTGGATTGCGTGGTCTACATGGGCGCGGAAGACATGCGCCGGCAGGAGTTGAACGTATTTCGCATGCAGTTGCTTGGCGCTGAAGTTCGCGAAGTAAACGCCGGCTCACGTACTTTGAAAGACGCGATCAACGAAGCGCTGCGCGACTGGGTCACGAACGTTGCCGGCACTTACTACCTGCTTGGCAGCGCGCTTGGTCCACATCCGTACCCGCTGATGGTGCGCGACTATCAAAGCGTGATCGGACGCGAAGCACGCGCTCAGATTCTCGAACACGAGGGACGTTTGCCGGACGTTCTCATCGCGTGTGTCGGTGGCGGATCGAATTCGATTGGATTGTTTCATCCGTTTCTCGCGGATGCGGCGGTCAGGATGATCGGCGTCGAAGCGGGCGGCTCAGGCAATGAGTTGGGCCAACATGCGGCGCGCTTCAACTCAGCGGGTGGCGGGCGTCCGGGCGTGTTGCAAGGCACGATGAGCTATCTCTTGCAGGACGATCGGGGGCAAGTCGCAGCGACTCACTCGATCTCCGCCGGACTCGACTATCCCTCAATCGGACCCGAACACGCGTTTCTGCACGACTCGAATCGGGTCGAATACATTTCGGTTTCTGACGGCGAAGCGCTCGCAGCGTTTCAACTTCTCTCCAAACTGGAGGGCATCATTCCCGCGCTTGAGTCGTCCCACGCGGTCGCACAAGCAATCAAGGTTGCGAGAGACATGAAACGGGACCAACTCATGATCGTGAATCTTTCCGGACGCGGCGACAAAGACATCAACTCCGTGCGCGAAGTCATCGTGTAAATCACCCCATGGGCCGCATCGACGACGCTTTCAACACGCTGAAGCAGCAAGGCAAGAAGGGAATCATTCCTTTCATCACCGCGGGCGATCCGGACCTCGCTACTACCGAACGCCTTCTCCTGGAGCTCTCGCAATCAGGTGCGATGCTGATTGAGCTCGGCGTGCCATTCAGCGATCCGATGGCCGACGGACCAGTTATTCAACGCGCCTCCGAACGAGCGCTCAAGCACAACTTTGGTCTGCAGGAACTGCTCGATACGGTCGCGCGCGCGCGTCAGCAAATCGACACTCCGATCATTCTCTTCAGCTACTACAATCCACTCCTGCAGTTTGGTTTGAATCGCATTGCGCGAGCGACGAGAGATGCCGGACTCGACGGTATCCTCGTTACCGATCTGACTCCCGAAGAGTCTGGTGAGTTTGAAAGAGAGATGCGGGCGAATGATTTGAACATGATTTTCTTGATTGCGCCGACGTCAACGGACGAGCGGTTGCGATTAGTTGCAGAGCATGCGAGTGGGTTCATCTACGCTGTTTCGCGAGCAGGCGTGACGGGTGCTCGTTCGAGTGTGAGTGCCGAGGCAGAAAAGCTTGTCACGCGCATGCGCCAATTTTCGACGCTTCCGATTGCGGTGGGTTTTGGTATTTCGAGCGCGGAGCAGGTTCGTGATGTACATCGTTATGCTGATGCAGCGGTGGTAGGCTCGGCCATCGTGGCTGAGATGGAGCGGTTGATAGATGCGCCCGATATCGCACAACGAATCGGCGCGTTCGTCACAGGATTACAGGATTTACAGGATTAACAGGTTCTGTTAAAGTTCACGCCCGAATATGCGTAAACCTCACGAGAGGGCGTTTCGAAAAACCTCACCTCTCAAGCGAAAATTTTACTGTTGCAAGTGTGAAACACTGTGTTATGCTCTGCTCGCTGAAGGAGTTCGAAGGCGGATTCTGAGAAGAGGAGCGGAAGAAAGCGATGTATGTGATGGCAGATGACCGAATAAATGCAGACCGCGGCCGGGCAGTTGAAGCCGCATTAGCAAACATTGAAAAGAAGTTTGGCAAGGGATCGATTATGCGGCTCGGTGAGCGGGAAGTGTCAGACGTGCCGGCGATTTCGACCACCTCGCTCAGTCTCGATGCGGCTATCGGTATCGGCGGCGTTCCGCGCGGACGCATCGTCGAGATCTATGGACCGGAGAGTTCCGGTAAAACCACGCTCGCGCTGCACATCGTGGCGGAAGCGCAGAAAGCCGGCGGTGTGGCGGCATACATCGACGCCGAGCATGCGATGGACGCTGAGTATGCGGGTAAGCTCGGAGTCAACATCGATCAGCTGCTGATTTCACAACCTGACTCCGGTGAACAGGCGCTCGAGATTGCGGAAGCGCTCGTGCGCTCGAATGGCGTTGACGTGATTGTCGTCGATTCGGTCGCTGCGCTAGTGCCGCGCGCAGAGCTCGACGGTGAAATGGGCGACTCGTTGCCGGGATTGCAGGCGCGTTTGATGTCGCAGGCGCTGCGCAAACTCACGGCGATAGTGGCGCAGTCGAACACGTGCTTCATCTTCATCAACCAGATCCGCGAAAAGATCGGCGTGATGTTTGGTAATCCGGAGACGACCACCGGTGGGCGCGCGCTGAAGTTTTATTCTTCGCTGCGACTCGATATCCGTCGCATCGGCGCGATCAAAGATGGGGATCGCGTGGCGGGCAATCGCACGAAAGTCAAAGTCGCGAAGAACAAAGTCGCACCGCCTTTCCGCGAGTGTGAATTCGACATCATGTATGGCGAAGGGATTTCGCGCGAAGGCGATCTGCTCGACCTGGCGGTGGTCCAAAGAGCAGTCGAGAAGAGCGGCGCCTGGTTTTCCTATAAAGGCGAGCGGCTTGGCCAGGGACGAGAAAACGCCAAACAGGCGTTGAAAGATCATCCCGAGGTGCTGCGAAAAATCGAAAAGGACGTCAAGGTAAAGTTAGGGCTGCCGGTGCGCGAAGAACCCGAACCTTCGAATGTGAAGGCAGCCACGAAATAGCATTAAGCCGCAGATCTACGCGATAAACGCGGATCAGAAAAGCTCTTCTGATCCGCGTTTATCCGCGTAAATCTGCGGCTACATTCCTTTTGTGCATTTTGTGCCTTTTTCTAGCGTAAACTGTCTCGCGTATGTCTTCAATCCTCATCAAGAACGGCACGCTTGTGACGATGGACCAGCAGAGTTCCATCGCACGCGGCGATCTCCTCATCGTTGACGGCCGCATCGCAGAGATCGGTAGCAGCGGGCAGACAGCCGATACCATCATGGACGCGGACGGCTGTGCCGTGATTCCCGGTTTTGTACAAACGCACATTCACCTTTGCCAGACACTCTTTCGCGGCGCCGCAGATGATCTCGCTCTCATCGACTGGTTGAAGCAACGCGTCTGGCCCATGGAAGCAGCGCACACGGCATCGTCGATTGCGGCTTCGGCGCGTCTCGGCATCGCCGAACTGATCAAAGGCGGCACAACGTGCGCGCTCACAATGGAGACCGTCAACCACACTGCCGAGGTCTTCAAGGTCGTCGAGGAAAGCGGCTTTCGCGCCACGGTTGGCAAGTGCATGATGGACAAGGGCGACGAGGTTCCGCATGCGTTGCAGGAGCAGACCGAGACTTCGATTGAACAATCGATTGCGCTGCTTGAGAAGTGGCACGGCAAAGCAGGCGGTCGAATCCGCTATTGCTTCGCACCGCGTTTTGCGATCAGTTGCACGCGCGAGTTGTTACAAAAGGTTGGGGAGCTCGCACGCGCGCGCGGCGTGATGATTCACACGCACGCGTCGGAGAATCGCACAGAGTGCGAGCTGGTGCAGCAGGAGAGCGGGCTCCGCAACATCGCTTATCTCGATAGTCTTGGCCTGACCGGCCGGCACGTTGCGTTGGCCCATTGTGTTCATCTCAACATCGACGAGATCGAAACATTGAAGACGACGGGCACAAACGTGGTTCACTGTCCTTCGTCGAACCTGAAACTCGGTTCGGGGATCGCGCCGATCGCGAAATTGCTCGAGGAGGGAATCTCAGTTTCGTTGGGTGCGGATGGCGCCGCGTGCAACAACCGTCTGGACATGTTCACTGAGATGCGCACGGCGGCGTTGCTACAGAAAGTCCTGCATGGTCCTGAAGTGCTGCCGGCGCAACGAGTGCTTCGCATGGCAACAATCGACGGCGCGAAGGCACTTGGCTTGGACGCCGACGTCGGCAGCCTCGAAGCCGGTAAGCGTGCGGACGTCGCAGTCATTCGGCTGGATCGCTTGCACACGACACCCGCGCGAGACATCGTCTCGGCCCTCGTCTATTCAGCAGGGCCAGACGACGTCGAAACTGTGATCATCGATGGCCAGGTTGTAATGGAGAATAGAAGGCTTTTGACCCTTGATGAGACCGCGACAATTGCTCAAGCCAAGGTCGAATCAGCAATCCTGCAAAATCATCTTCAAAATCGTGAGAATCACCTTTAAAAATGGCTGTGCCAGCTCGAAGGTAGCGACTGCGGGGGGCGCGATCGGCGGCCGAGCTGGCACTGGCGGGCACTATCAATTTTGAATTGGATGGCGTCTTATGACTGGCTGACGTTTGGGCGTCAGCGCCATCCGCAACGTTTCGAATTATACACGCGGCAACGAATCAGTCAACGACTTTTTTGTGACGAATCCGACAAAAATTTTTACAAGTATTTACAAACAAAGGCTCGAAAAGAGCAATTCTGAGGCAAGTTGACAGTTATTCGGGCGTCTTCCTATACTTGGCGCTCTTTTTCCACCATCTGGCCAGGTAGCTCAGTTGGTAGAGCGCGGCCCTGAAAAGGCCGGCGTCGGCGGTTCGATTCCGTCCCTGGCCACCAACTCACCTAACCAGTTACCTCCTTCGCAAAATAGCGCTCAAGGTTCAGTTGATCCTCCCAGTCGTGTTGCCGATGCGAGTTTCCGCGCTGCTTTTCGCTGAAATACTTTAACGCAACCTGCCCTTCTTCAATTCCCAGCGTGACGTTTCCTTCTCGCTCGCCACTATAGCTTGAGAGTCGATTTGGTTCTCACTGGAGACGCCTAAGGGCGTCGCCTGGACCAACTTTAAGAAGGAGATCGCCATGCTACAAAGAAGTGCAATTA
>JBKPPH010000138.1:0-12395 GCA_046733535.1 Acidobacteriota bacterium | reverse complement strand
CCCTCCACAAACTCGCCGGATAAGTAGCCACAAAGCGCACAAAGGTTCAGCTAACTCATTTGTGCTTCTTTGTGGCTGATGTGGTATCTTTCTCTCACTCAAGCCCGCGTAGCTCAGTGGATTAGAGCGTTCGCCTCCGGAGCGAAAGGTCGCAGGTTCGACCCCTGCCGCGGGTAATCAGTCTTCCTTTTCGTCTCCACCTGATCAAGAGCTAGTAAAGCTTCCCCGTTGGGACAACAGATGCTGCCGCATGTAGTCTCAATGCAGTTACCGCGGCTTGGGCAAACCCTCAAGTCGTGACAGTACGCACAACCACATCCCGCTGTCTCGTCTTGAGCACTGGTTCTCACGGCGTGGGGCTTTCCGGTAGAAGCTGCTAACGGTTCACGAAGTGGGACGGCGCGAATCGTCACTGCCCACGAATCACTGTTCGTGTCATCGCTGATGATTCTTGTTTCTCCAGCAGCCGCGATTCGAGAAAGGACTTTGAGGATTTGCAGTTTGTTCACACCACGCCGCGGCGGCAGCTCGCTGTATGGACCAGATAACAGAATGGCGTCGAATCTGATTTTGCCTTCCTCCATTACAGGAATTATCCGGACTGCCGTCACTTCCCCGCCGTCTCGCACGGGTACTGTAGCTATCAATCCCTTTCCCCTTGTGAGACCCACGGGAAAGTAGAGTACTTCCGAGCAGGTGTTTGTTGTGATTTCAATACCCAGTTGCTCATTTGCCGGCTTCTGAGATGAGGAAATCGTCGGAGAACCGATGGTTGAGAGCACGAGAGAAATAAACACGAGGAAAACCAAAGTGAGTCTATTCATTTGAGGCGCTCCTTGTCAGGTTTGGGGCGGTTAAGAGTTGTAGGAGGTTGTCGGACGGAGTGTACGTGCTTTCCTGAAAGTGATCAATAAAAGAGTACCGGAACGCTCATTGCTGTCACTGGGTTGAGGTCCGGCGCTATGTTCGATTCCGCTACTTCAACGACTCATCCGCAACCGGGTGCCCGTCCACCGGTCGGCACTGCGCTCGTAGTGGAAGATCATCCCGATTTCAGGGAATTGCTTTCACTTTCACTCCAGGGTCTCGGCTACGATGTGTTGGAAGCCGGCGACGGCAAGGAGGCGTTACGCCTTGCGAGGGACAGCCAAGTCAATCTGATTGTGACAGATTTGGGGCTTCCGGAGATGGACGGTTTTGATTTGGTACGCCATGTACGCACTCGCGACCAGGACGAGAGAGATTTGAAAATCGTCATGCTAACCGCGTATGACCGGCCGGAGTACATCGAAAAAGCCCGGCACGTCGGCTGCGATGTCGTTTTGTCGAAGCCGGTCGATCTCGACAAACTCGAATGTGTCATCAACTCGCTCCAGCAGCACGATTCTGAATCACAACTCTCGGGACGACCTGCGTGCCTTCGGAAGTGAAATCTGTTAGACCGCCTGCAATGCCTGTTTTACGATAGACAAATCCTCACGCCTGATTTATAAGATGCGTACTGGTCAGCCTTTCCCGACAGAGCAGGCCAGCTTCCCCCAAATGCCTTTAACTCTCTGCGAGCCTTTTGGCTGGTATCTTGTTGCGACGTGTAGACACTGCGTCGCGCGACAGCCGATTCACCGCGACCAATCTCAAGGTAGGGCCGTGCTGTTGCGGAGCTATACGTGGCAGTGCGTGGAGTGCGGTGAGATCAGTATTTATCGGCCGCAGGAGATCGAACGGTATCAACACGTCGTCGAGCGAAGAAAGACGCCCCGACCTGTTGCCGGTGCACGTCCAATCCTGGAGGCGGCCCACCCCGACGGTATCTGTTCAGGACAAAAATAAACCAGCGCCAAGTTTGAGTGGCGCTGGTCGAATGAACAACTCCTAAATGCGATACTGTGCTACTGCTCGTGAGACTTACGCTTCTTTCGTGCGAAGGCACCCACTGCCGCAAGGCCAGTACCCAACAAAACCATGGTGGTTGGTTCCGGGTTTTGAGTAACACTCGGGGAAAGCGGCCTCACGATTCCGAGCCTCGGGCCGCGACTAACGGCCGTGACGCTGAATCCGAGGTGCTTCCCGTTATTGTTTTCAAATTGACCCGTATACAGATAACCGCTCTCCGCACCTTGAGTATCTAAAACGGTCAAATTATGTTGCTCGGCATAGATTAGCTTTTCCAGATCCATATTCGGGTGAACGACGTCCGCCCGAACCGCCGAAACGACGGTCAAGAACAAGCAGGCACCGAGAATTCCTGTCAAAGACTTCGCTTTGAGCATGCTGCTGACCCCCTGTAAACAGAGTAGTTTGCCCCTTCGAGCAAACGGGATCTTCCTTTTAGCCGCACTTTAGGAGAGAAGAGGCCCGAGACTATAGCACAATTACACTATACGTCACCAGTTTTTCGGGCTTCAAATACAAATACGACCATTTACAAACTGATTCCAGAATCGGCGGTTTTTTGCTAGGCTTACGCCACCCCCGACCCCCGACGTTTCCCCTCGGCTGATTTCAGGCTTGTTCCAGATGAGTAGCGCGCTCACTGTTCTTGTAGTTGACGACTTTGACGATACGCGTCTGCTGCTGCGCACGTGGCTCGAGCGCAGGGGGTTCCGGGTCGTCGAAGCTGAAAACGGTCTCGAGGCGATCAACCGCGCGGAAACGGAATCGCCTGACTTGATCATCATGGACATGCAGATGCCGCAGCTCGATGGACTCTCCGCCACCCGCCGTATACGCGATCTGAAGTCACACGATTACGTGCCGATTGTCGCCGTGTCCGCTTACGGCGCCGATCAGTTTCGCGAGCAAGCACTCGCCGCGGGCTGCGATGAGTACGTCTCCACTCCATTTGAACCCGCGACTCTCGAAGGAATTATTCGTTCCCTGGTCCGGCCCAAAGAGGCAGCCTGACGAGCTCATGGCGTATAATCTCACGCATGCTTCGAGCTACATTGTTTACCCTCTCGATCCTCTTGCTGGCTCAATCTGCGCCGGCGCAATGCACGAAGAAGTTGGCTGAACTGCCCGCGGCGCCTGAGCTGTTGGGTTTTCGACTCGGCATGACCAAGGAACAGATCAAAGCCCGCGTTCCGCAAACTCAGTTTGGACACACTGATCCTTTCGGTGTTTCAAAAACAACGATCAATCCTTATTTCGATCCCACGATCGATAAAACGAAGTTTGAAGGCGTGCGGAGCGTCTCGCTCGACCTGCTCGACGAACACCTGACATCGATCTGGATCGGCTTCGACGAAACGTTCAAGGTCCACACAGTCGAAGAGTTCACAAAGTTGATCTCGCAGTCACTACAGCTCCCTGACAACTGGTCTTCATGGAAATCCAGAGGCCAACAACTACGTTGCGCTGACTTTCAGTTGCTCGTGCAAACTGTCGCGGGTGGACCGAGCTTCCGCTTGATAGACAACGCAGCGGAAGATACGGTAGCGGAGCGACGACAGGCGAAGGAAGAGCAAGACTCACTCGCAGAAGCCGGCGGAACCTCGGAGAGCAGCGAAGAACAGATAATCGGCGACAAGCAATCTAAAACTTTTTATCCCAGCGGCTGCCAGCCGGCGAAAGAGATCGCCGAAGCTAACAAGGTGATCTTCAAGACAACAGCAGACGCGGAAAAAGCCGGATTCAAACTGGCGAAGAACTGCCGTTAATTGCCAATTGGCAATTGCCGGTTGCCAATTCAAGAACGGGGCTTTGCAATCAAAATCGGCAATCGGCGATCGGCAACAAATTTAGGAGGCCCAACCATGCTGAAAGAATTCAAAGAATTCATCGCTCGGGGAAACGTGGTCGACCTGGCAGTTGCGGTAGTGATCGGCGCGGCGTTTGGAAGAATCGTGACGTCACTCGTTGAAGGCATCATCATGCCGCCAATCGGTCTGCTCCTCGGCGGAGTCGATTTCTCAAGCCTCTTCATCGACATTTCCGGTCAGCGGCCGGCGTCGCTCGCCGATGCTCAGTTGCGAGGACTGCCGGTGATCGCGTACGGAAGCTTTCTCAACGACGTTATTACTTTTCTGATCATTGCGTTTGTGATTTTCCTCATTGTGAAAGCCGTGAACAGGTTGCGCGCCGCGCCGCCGCCACCGCCAAACACGAAGGACTGTCCTCGTTGTTTCACGGCGATTCCGCTGGAAGCGACGCGTTGTGCAGCGTGTTGTGTTGATCTCGGGGTCGCATAAAGTAATAAAAACAGAAGACCATGCGCGAGTGCCCCCGTTGTGAAGTTTGCTACGAAGACGACGTAGAGACGTGTCCGCAAGATCAAGCAGCGACGAAAGCCACTCTGCCCGGTCCACGCTTACTCGCCTCACGATACCTGCTCGAGAAACGTCTCGGACGCGGCGCGATGGGCCAGGTTTATCTCGCACGCGATCAAAACCTGCTCACGCGCCGTGTCGCTGTAAAAACCGTCCGGCCCGACATTCTGAGCGATGAAGATCTACAGGAAGGTGAAGCCATCGCCCGCTTCGAACGTGAAGCACGCGCTGCTGCAT
The DNA here is from genome assembly GCA_046733535.1 of Acidobacteriota bacterium. GTDB lineage: Bacteria > Acidobacteriota > Blastocatellia > Pyrinomonadales > Pyrinomonadaceae > PSRF01. The sequence goes on along the minus strand of JBKPPH010000138.1, from coordinate 7,890 downwards.
CAATTCGCCATCCCAACGTCGTAGACGTCAACGACTTCGGCAAAAGCGCTGAAGGCGTGTTCTTCCTCGTGATGGAGTACGTCGAAGGCGAGACGCTGTATCACCTGCTGCGCCGCGAGGGCACTGTGAATCCGCAACGGGCCGCAACGATCATGCGCCAGGTGGTTGCCGGAGTCGAAGCTGCTCACGATGAGGGAATACTCCACCGGGATCTGAAACCCGCAAACATCTTTCTGATGCAGCAGAAACGAAAGACCGGCGGTGAAGACGGATTTGTGAAGGTCGGAGACTTCGGGCTCGCCAAGATCGTCAACGCGGATCGATCGGAGGTCACCTCGGCCAGCGGACCAGCATCAAGAGGCATCATCGGCACGCCTGAATACATGGCGCCCGAGCAGATGCAGCCTGGCGTACCGCTCGACGCGCGCGCCGACATTTACGCGCTGGGCACCATCGCGTATCACATGCTCGGCGGCCGGCCTCCCTTCACCGGCAACATCACACAACTGATCGCGCAGAAGTTGACGCAAGCGCCGCCGCTGTTATCGAGCTTGCGCTCGGACGTGAGCGCCGAGGTCGAAGCATCGATCATGCGAGCGCTGGCCAAAGAGACTGTCGATCGCCCCGCAACTGCAAGCGAATGGTTTGAGAGTTTTGCCACCGCTGTTTCCGAAAGCTCCGACACTTCGAAGAAAGGTGACTCGCGACTTGTCGTCATGGCGCCAACGGGCGCCGAAGTTTACGTTGATGACGAGCGATACGGCAGCGTCGGTCGCTCAGGTCGAGTAATACTGACCTCGCTTGCGCCCGGGCAACACGTGCTGCGAGTTTCAAAGTCAGGTGAGCCCGATGAGGAGCGCGTGATCGAAATTCGCAGTGACATCGCGGAACAGATCATCGAAGCGCAACTAAAAATCGGTCCGTCGAGTAAGCAGTTGAGTCCGTCACGCGGCGGGAGTCTCGACAGCAAGCACGGTGAACACTCGACGACGTTGGTAGTCGTGATGTGCACGAAGTGCCACTCGCGTTTTGCCGAGGGAGTGAAGTTTTGCGGGAAGTGCGGCAACACGACTTTCCAACCGGTGTCGGACGTGATGCCTTCAAGTTTCCCCGGCACGCCCGCCGCAAGCGGAGTGACATGTCCACGCTGCGGGCACATTTATCCAGCGAATACCAAATTCTGCGGACGGTGCGGCATTCCGATCGGCACCGCGGCGCTTGATTGGCGCGCGCCGAAACCTGTCGAGGTGTTCTGTCGCGGCTGTGGCAGCAGTTATCCCGCGGGCACGAAATTCTGCGGTCGCTGCGGAAAACCGATTAAGGCTTGAGCGTGTGAAGAGTTTTCTATAATCTGTGCCGCTACGATGAAGCGCTGCCCCACTTGTAACCGCACGTACACCGATCTGTCTCTCAACTTTTGTTTGGAGGACGGCAGTCCGCTTCTCAGCGGACCGCCCGCGCCGGATCCGAACGCGACCATCAGGTATCCGCCGCCGAGAGATACGTCGGAACCACCACCGACGGAGATCTACCGGCCTGAGCCCGCGATCGTCAGTCCACGACCGCCGGCGCCTTCGCCGTCTCCGCAACAGTGGTCGCCGATGCCCACCAGTGCGCCGCCGAGAAAGTCGAACGCGATCTGGTGGATACTTGGCGGCCTCGCCGCCGTGCTGATTATCGGCGTGGGGCTCGTAGTGATGCTCATTGCTCTGGCCAGTCTTGGAGCGAACACGAACAACGGCAACGTGAACGCAAACGTGCGCAATGAGAACCGCAACAGCAACGTTGCCGTAAACGCGAACGTCCCCAACGTCAACGCCAGCTCCAACGCGAATTCAACCACGCTGCCGGCCTCTCTTTCAGACGACTTCAGCGAAAAGAAATGGGGCACCGGAACTTCGCAGTTTGGCAGGATCTGGTACGACAACGGCGAGTATCACATGAGTTCGAAGGAGAAATTCTTCGTCGTTATGTATGCTCCGTCGGACAACTACAGCACCGAAAACGCCACGGTGAAAGTCAACGCCCGCAGCGTCGATGGCAATGTCCCGGGCTCAGGATTTGGGCTGATGGTTCTCTGTCAACTCACCAAGACAAAGCAGCTCCAGGATTACGCATTGCTGATCTACCCGAGCGCCGAACCGGAGTATGAAATCATCATGCATAAAGACGGCAACCAGTCGGCGCTTGTTTCAAGGACAAAATCCAGCGCCATCCACTCCGGCACCGCGCGCAATCAGCTAGAGGTACGAATCAAAGGCGGCGATCTGTTTTTTTACGCCAACGGCCAGTACCTGACTCGCGTCAACGACAGCGGAAACTACAAGCATGGGGTCGCCGGCTTCTACACCAGCGACGCTTACGAAGTGGCGTTTGACAATCTCGAGATCCAGCGCTCAACCCCCTGATGCAAGTCAACCTGAAAGTCACCGCCGGTCCATACAAAGGCCGCATCTTTTCTTTTGCTCAACACGACACTTTTCTGATCGGCCGCAGCCCGGAGGCGCATCTGTGTCTGCCTGACGATCGTTACTTCTCACGCCATCATTGTCTGCTCGAGATGAATCCGCCGCATTCGTTCCTGCGCGATCTCGGATCGACGAATGGGACTTTTCTCAACGGCCAGCGAGTCAAAGATGCTTACCTGAACAACGGCGATCGAATTCAGTGTGGCGAAACGATTCTCGTCGTCGAAGTCACTACCACTGATCTTTCCGAGACGACGCAGGACTCCGGGCTACCCACGCGTCCTGTACTTGTGATGGTGGAATGTCTCAACTGCGGGCGTCGCGAACAGGCGCAAGCGTCGACGCCCGATGAACACCTGACGTTTCTCTGTGAAGACTGCCGCATCGAGCTCAAGCGTTCGCCGCAAGCGATTCCGGGTTACGACACGGTGAAACTGTTAGGGCGCGGTGGCATGGGTACGGTGATGCTGGGTCGAGAGCAACGGACTGGACGCGCAGTCGCGATCAAAACGTTGTTGCCGGAGTTTGCCGTCAGCGACAAAGCGATGCGGCGTTTCATGCGCGAGATCGACGTCGCCACTGCGCTCAAACACAAAAACATTGTCGAGTTCATCGATCGCGGCACGCACAATGGCGTGGTCTATCTCATCACGGAATTTGTCGACGGGTGTGATGCATGCAAACTCGCCGAGAGCCAGGGTGGACGGCTCAGTTTTGAAGACGGCATCTCGATTATCGCGCAGGCGCTCGACGCATTGGCGTTTGCGCACGCGCAGGGCTACATCCATCGCGACTTCAAGGACCAGAACATTCTCGTGGCCGGTCAGTCTCCGAACCTGCTGGCGAAGTTAACCGATTTTGGACTCGCGAAGAGTTTTACTCACTCCGGTATGAGTGGCGTGACGATGGCGGGTGAAATGGCTGGAACGCTGGCTTACATGCCGCCGGAACAACTGCGGAACTTTCGCGACGTGCGGCCGCAGTCGGACATTTATGCAGTCGGCATGACGGCATACAGTTTGTTGACCGGATGCCTCGCGCTCGACCTGAGTAAGAACAGCAGCGTCAACGACACGATTCGAGCGATCTTCGAGCAGCCCGCCGTTCCTTTACGGCAGCGCGCGCCTCAGATTCCGCCACCCGTTTGCGAGATCATAGACCGCGCGCTTGCAAAGGATCCTGCACAGCGTTGGCAAACTGCGGGCGCGATGCGCAACGCTCTCCTCCACTCACTTTAGGCCACAAAAGGTACAGACCACGGTTCTGCATTATCTGTGGAAATCTGTGCAATCCGTGGCATAATACGAGTCCCAAACCCGGGCGCGGGCACGAGTCTGCGTTCGATACGAAGAGAGGTCGAGATGAGATCCATTTGGAAGGGCCACATACGATTCCTCCTGGTTGCCATCCCCGTTCGCATCTACAACGCGATCGAGACCAGCGAGAAAATTCAATTCAATCAGTTGCACCGCGACGATTTTGGCCCAATCGGATACGACAAGCGGTGCAAAAAATGCAATGAGATTGTGACCAACGATCAAATCACGAAGGGCTACCAGTACGAGCCCGATCGCTACGCCATAATCGAACCGGACGACGTCGCCAAGATAAAGATCAAAACCACGAGGGCCGTGGACATCGTCGGTTTCGTCGATCGCGACGAGATACCGAGCACGTTCTATGACGCACCTTACTTCGCCGGTCCTGATGGTCCGGTTTCAGAAAAGCCTTACGCACTGCTGCGCGAGGTGATGAAGCAAACCGGCAAGATTGCAGTCGGCAAGGTCGTACTGCGAGACCGCGAAGATCTGGTGGCCGTGTTTCCGTATGAAGATGGTCTCGTGCTGCAGAAACTTCACTACCCGCACGAGCTGCGAAAGATCGAAGACGTGCCCGATCTGGAAAACGTACAAAAGCTCGATGCGCAAAAGTTGAACAAGAATGAACTGAAACTCGCGACGACGCTCGTGCAAGAGATGGCGACCACGCTTTCAGAGATCGACACCGCAGACAACTATTACAACGCGCTGCGCTCGTTGATCGATTCGAAGATCAAGGGCAAGCAGGTGACTGAGTTTGAACCGGTTGAAGAAGTTCCGAGACTTGATATTATGAGTGCGCTGAAGAAGAGCTTGCAGGTGTCGAGCCGCAAGCCGATGGTGAAAGCGGCCGAGAAGAAGAAACCGCAAATCGAGTTGGTCAAACCGAGGGCGGCGAAGAAACGAAAAGTCGGGTAACGAACTCTCTCTGAATGAAAGATCCGAGCACGAAGGTAATCTCCTTTCCCTCACCTGTCCCCTCGAAGGCAGATTACCAACGTGTCAAGTCTTCCTATTCTATTAAGGAAATCAAACAACTCTTCGGCCTGAGCGAGAAGACGATTCGTCGTTGGACCGAGCAAGGAATCATCCAGGCTTCGTCGCAATCGCAAGCGCCGGATTTTGTTTACGACTTCAACGCCCTCACCCAGTTCCGGCGCGTTCGTGAACTGCGCGCACAAGGCCAGAGCATCCGCCAGATCGAAGCCGAGCTACAAGGTCAGTTAAACCTGTTTCGCGTCGAGACGCCGCGGCTTGCCCGTTTGCTTACACCGTTCGAAGAAGCCCTGCTTCTGCACGAGCGCGGTGATGCCGCTGCCGCCGAACACTACCTCGAAGCGATCAATGAAGGCGACAACGTCGCCGAAGCCTATTGCAATCTCGGCATTTTGAATCTCGAACGCGGGCAACTATCGCACGCCCTCGACAACTTCGCTCTTTCACTCAAAAACGATCCGCGGCACGTTGAAGCTCACTACAACCTCGCGAACCTTTACTATGACGCGGGTGATCTGCAACTTGCAAAACTTCACTACGAAGCCGCGGCGCAGATCGAGCCGGGGTTCTCGCTCGTCTATTTCAATCTCTCCCTCGTTTATCACAAGCTGGGCGATTTGAGTGCCGCATCGGCCACGTTGGAAAAGTACCGGCAACTCGAGCCCGAAGACGAAGATCTCGAAGTGCTCAATCAACTGTTGAAGGCAATGAAGGGCAGTTCACCCTTTGCTCGAGAGGGTAAGTAGCGGCGTTGCTGGCGGTGGGCAGGAGGGCTGCCCACCTGGTCTAGTATTGGATCGCAAGAAAGGTTGAACGATCCGGAATAGCTAGTTATTCTTAGGAAAACGTCAATCGCTTCGGTCTTCCAGTTTCGTTTCCAGGTGCTGTGTTCGAGGGTGGCGCATTTAGGGCGACCTGACTATAATTGGCATTCTCTCAGTGCATTCCCTGTGTCGTTACTGAATCTGACCCGTACAAGGAGGTTTCCCCTTTGAATAAACCCAAATGCCGTGTGCTCTGTGTAGACGATCATCGCGACACTTCAGAAATGCTGCAGATGCTCCTCGCGGAAGAAGATTATCAAGTTCATACTGCCGCCACAGTCGAAGAAGCTTGCGACATGGCCCAGAAGACGCAGTATGACCTTTATGTTCTCGACAAACGGCTGCCTGACGGCACCGGTGACGAGTTGTGTGAGACGTTACTTAAAATCACCCCCAACGTGCCCTGCATTTTCTACACCGGCGACGCGTACGAGATTCACCGGCGCGAAGCAATCGCGGCAGGTGCGGCTGCCTTCGTAGCAAAACCGGATATCGAAGGCCTCATCAACGCCGTCCACCAACTTTTGTCAGAGAAAGAATGCGCCGCGGCGAGGTAGTCCGGCGATCAGAAAACACAAAAAGGCACAAAGTCTAAGAGACTGACTCTTATTCTTTGTGCTTCTTTGTTTCGGTGCTTGGCCTCAGAAGTTTGCTTGGATAGTTGACCCACCCGCTATCGCGGGAGGTACTGACCTCGTCGAGGTTCGGTTACTTATTTAAGGCAAGCCTTGATTCGGTAGCGGTACGTGCCAGAGCACGTACCGCGCGCGGTTGCCGGAGATGGACTACGGACGATTTGAGTTGTTGCTGTTTCCGTTGCCGTTACTATTTCGATTGCTGTTGCTGTTTCGATTGCGGTTGCGGTTGCTGTTACTGTTCATGTTGCTGTTACCGCCGCTCATGTTGCTGTTGTCGCTCATGTTGCGGTTCGTGCTTTTTTCACCGCCGCCACTGGCACCCGTATTGACGTTTGCACCTTCATTACCAGGGAGCGTCGTTGTCATCTGGAGATGTTCCTGGAGCGTCGGGAGTGTTTTCGCGGCAAAGGCTTTCAAATCCGGATCAGTGCCTCGATTGCTCTGCTTCTCGAAATCCGAAACATCCTTCTTATGATCGCTCAACATTTTCTTCGCGTAGGCGCGGTCAAAGGCTGCGCCGGACATTGCTGTGATCTTCGCCACCTCTTTTTGATGTTTCTCATCGAGCGCTGACGGCAACGTGATGCCCTTGCTCGTTGCCAACGTCATGAGTTCCGTGTTCGCCTGCGAATGATCGGTGACCATGCGCTGACCGAATTGTTTGACGGCCTCACTCGTGCCTTTCTGCGTTGCCCACCGGCCGAGTTCAACTTCCTCCAGTCCGCCCATCGCCGCATCCATCAGGAAGTCTCTGTCCTGCGAATTGAGACTGCTCATGCCGGCCTGTGCACTCGTCGCACTCGCCCCTGAGTTGCGATTAGCGGACCGGTTCATGTTCATGTTGTGGTTTTGGTTTTGTGTAGCGGAGTTCGTATTGCTGTTGGCGTTACTGTTGCTGTTGCTGTTTTGATTGGAGTTCTGATTTTGGGTCATCACTCCGGCCTTTCCGGCCATCGCTAGAAGCCCGCACGCAAGTAGCAAAGTCAGGGCCCAAATATGTGCGGATTTGATTAACTGCTGATTGCTCATGTCCATCCCTCCTCGTTCGTGAAGAAGATTTCCAGCCCCTTCCGATCAATGAATTCAATGGCGTCAACGCGCGAGTTCGGACACCAGTAGCGGCATTCCGTGAACACGCGCGGACGGATAATTGTTAGGGGGAATTAAGGGAAGGCTAGCAGCGAACCGCTGTCAAATCGGTGCGTTAGCGTACGTAAAAAGTCAAGATCTCGTGGCGAGTATGAGTCGGAAGATGGGCGAGTTGAGTGCGTTGTGACGAGGTATGAAGCGGGATTAATCGAAGTTTGAACTCTCAACGTCGTATGGTATATTTTGCGCCGTTGCTGATTCGGTTGCGTAGCTGCGACTGAATCGAAGTGGGCCGTTAGCTCAGTTGGTAGAGCAGCTGACTCTTAATCAGCGGGTCGGAGGTTCGAGCCCTCCACGGCTCACCACCAAATCAATAACTTACAGGCACCCACGAATGGGTGCCTTTTCGCTTGTGTGCGTATATTGTGCGGAAAGTCAACAAGGCTGAGAGGGTCCGCTACCCCGGTGGCCGGAAATAACCGATGTTAATTAAGATCCGTTTGACGCCAGCTGAAACAATCCTCAAGATTGCCACCAATTCACGTCGGTTTTCTAC
>JBKPPH010000137.1:0-3604 GCA_046733535.1 Acidobacteriota bacterium | reverse complement strand
AGCGGGTCTTGAACGACTCGCCGCACGCGCAGGTAACGGTTATTTCGTTGTATTCGGGATGAATTCCTGGTTTCATTTCGTCACTCTCTATAGGCGGCCCCAGGCCGCATTTTCAAACAGGGTATGATAGGGGTCGAGGCGAGGTAACGTCAAGTTAGGCCGCGGATTTACGCGGATAAACGCGGATCAGACAACCTTCTTCCTATCTGCGTTTTTCTGCGTAAATCTGCGGCTCGTGTTTCGTTCCCAGAAGACGCCGTCGACGTAGCCTTGGATGCTGCTGTCTGTGGAGGCGAGTTCGAGACGTTTTTGGGCAAGGCAGCAGTAAGTCTCGTCGATCTCGATCCCGAGATAACGTCGCGCGAGTTTTTTTGCGACGACGGTGTCGTGCCGGATCCATTGAACGGATCGAACACGAGATCGCCCAGGCGTGAGCTGGCGAGGATGATCTTCGCCAGCAGTTTCTCCGGCTTTTGAGTCGGGTGGTCGGTGTTTTCCGGCATCGACCAGTAGGGAACGGTCACGTCAGTCCAGATGTTTGACGGGTGCGTGAGCCTGAAACGACCGTTTTCAGTCTCTGACCAGTCCTTCGGATCGCCGTTGTGATCGGTGTACGGCGCTATGACCTGGCGTTTCATCATCACGGCCTGGACGTCGAAGTAGTAGTCTTCGGAGACTGTAAAGAACCAGATATCTTCCGAGCAGTTTTTCCAGTTTGCCTTAGCTCCACGCCCCTTCTCGCGCTCCCACGTGATTCGATACTGAGGGATGAAGTACTTTTCGCCAACACGGCTGATCGCAGCGGAACAACGCCAGTCGCCGCAAATGTAAACCGAGGCGGTCGGCTTCAAGATCCTGATAGTTCCGGCGAGCCACGAGTCGAGCCACTCCGCGTACTCGTCAATCGACGTTTTCCTGAATTTACGTTCGTTGAAACTTTTGGTGAGATTGTACGGAGGATCTGCAAACATCAAATCGACGCAGCGATCCGGTAGATTCGGGAGTGCGGTAAATACATCCTGGCACAACAGCCGGTCACTCACGTCGCGCGCAGGGGATTCCAATTTCGTGAGCCCCGCTTTGTACCGGTTCAACTCATCCTCAGAAAGCGTCATCGTTCTATTGCGGGGAGCTCTATTCACGCCGCACACTTTACCTCAGCCACGAAAAAATTGATGAGATCATTCTCGCCATGAGGTAATATGAACAACGCTTTGCTATAATCCGTTTCGCTTTCATCTCTTACTCGCTGTAACAGCCCTGTGTACGACGATTGTCTCCCGAAAATCCGAGGGGATAATCAGCGAACGAAGTGTAAGTGTAGACGAGCTGCCGCGATAAATGTCCGACGACACGAAGCAACCCGGTTCTGAAGAACCCACCTTGCCGGGCGTCTCAGATTCTGAGGCGTCCGGCACGCCGCCACCTTCCGTTATCCCTTCCGCAGGTGTAGTCGCTGACGCCGACGCCGAAAAGGCTGCGATGGTCGAGCAGGCGAAATCTCGTGTCGCGGCGGTGAAGGAGTCTTTGGCAGGGCAACCGGCCGCGCCGGGAGCGCCAAAAGCTCCAGTAAAGAAGAAGGAAGAAGGCCCGAAACCGACTGATGCGAGTGCGCATCCGCTCGTCAACAAACTGAAAGCACAGTTTGGTGAAGCGATTGGCGAAGCGCTCGAGTTTATCGGGCAGCTTTCAGTCACCGTCGACGGCGCTCGGATCGTTGAGATCTGCGACTTTCTCAAACGCGACGAAGAGACGAGTTTTAATTACTTGTCTGACTTGACCTGTGTGCACTACCCCGACCGCAGAGACGCTCAGTTCGAGATCGTCTACAACCTGTTTTCGATATCGTCGAATGAGCGTGTACGATTAAAAGTGAGAACGAGCGGTGCGGTGGACAGTGTTACCGGCGTTTGGCCGGCTGCGAACTGGCTCGAACGTGAAGTCTTCGACCTGTTCGGCGTTCGTTTCAACAATCATCCCGATCTGCGTCGACTGCTTTTGCCGCCCGACTGGGAAGGGTTCCCGTTGCGAAAAGATTTTCCGCTGGAGTTTGTGGAGAATGCCTGGACCGCAAAGCACTTGCCGGAGATGACGGACGTCGAGATGGAACAGTTGCAGCAGCGGCGCGCTTATGGTCTCGAGATTCTTTCAGTGCCTCAGGAACGTTTGATGCGCCAGATTTTTATCGGCGGCAAGGAAATTATGCCGAAGGATAAATGACGCCCAAAGAGATCGCCACTCATTACAATGCGAAAGTGTTCGACACGCCGGAGGCGGCGAAGGTGGCGGGATTTGTTTTGACTGAAACCGCCGCGCCGAGAAACGTGTGGAACAAGGCGAGCGCTGCAAGTGCGATCGTGCTGAAGTTGTTGGAACAAAGGGAGCGAGGCGAGGTCGAAGATATTGGCTTGGTGATCGAGCCGTTCCGCGTGACTGGATGCTACAAGCCCCATCTGTCCGAAGCGCCCGCTGCTTAAGTCATATTGATATGCATCAGGTAGAGATCGCGACAACTCAAGAGACATTGCTCGACAGCCCGGAGATGGTGCTGAACATGGGCCCGCAGCACCCATCGACGCACGGCGTGCTGCGCGTGATTCTCAAGCTCGACGGCGAAACCGTGATCGATCTCGATTGCGACATCGGCTACCTCCATCGCGGCATGGAGAAGATTGCCGAGAACCGCATGTACACGCAGATTGCGCCGTACTGGGATCGTCTGGATTACATCGCCGCCGTCTCGAACGGTCTCGTGTGGGTGGAAACGGTCGAGCAGATGATGGGTCTGCCCGTGCCGCCGCGCGCGCATTACCTGCGCACGATTCTTACCGAGCTCAACCGCATCGCGTCGCACCTGCTGTGGCTGGCGACTCACGCGCTCGATATCGGCGCTGTCACCGTTCTGCTTTGGGCGCTGCGCGAACGTGAAGAGATTCTGAAAATATTCGAACGACAGTTTGGCGCTCGGCTTACGTGTCACGCGTGGCGTGTCGGCGGCATGCCGAACGATGCTTACGACGACTTCAATAAAGACGTCCGGCAGTTTGTCGATAACTTTCCGAAGCGTCTCGAGGAATACGAGACGGTGCTTTCGGAGAACCGCATCTGGTTGAGTCGCACCGTCGGCATCGGCGTCATTTCTGCTGAGGATGCGATTGCGATTGGTTTGTCAGGACCTGCGCTGCGCGGTTCCGGAGTCGCGTGGGACGTGCGGAAGTCGCGACCGTACGCCGCGTATGCCGACATGGATTTCGATATTCCACTCGGCGAGAACGGCGATACTTACGATCGTTATCTCGTGCGACTCGAAGAGATGCGACAGTCGCGCCGCATAATCGATCAGGCGCTGGAAAAACTTCCCGACGGCCCGGTGAACGCGAAGTTGCCGAAGATCGTGAAGCCGCCTGTTGGTGATTACTACCACTCGATCGAAGGACCGAAAGGCGAGATTGGTTGTTACCTCGTGTCGGATGGCACGGCCCAGCCATGGCGCGTCCGAGTGCGTCCGCCGTCGTTCATCAATCTTCAGGCGCTGAAACAGATGTGTCTCGGCCACCTCGTTGCGGATGTGGTGGCGATTATCGGAACGCTCGACATTGTTTTA
>JBKPPH010000136.1:0-6288 GCA_046733535.1 Acidobacteriota bacterium | reverse complement strand
CCCTACAACTACTCCCGTAAAGATGACACAGATCAAATCGATCTGCTAAAATCCCGCCTTTGTTTTCAAGCGTTTACTTAGATGAAGCAGAAAATCCAGACTGAAAATGCTCCGGCCGCGATCGGCCCTTATTCGCAGGCGATCAAAGCCGGTGGCTTCGTGTTTGTCTCCGGCCAAATTCCGATCGATCCCGAAACCGGCGAGTTTGTCTCGGGAGGAATTGCCGAGCAAACGGAACGCGTTTTGAAGAACTTGAAAGCCGTTCTCAAAGCGGCCGGTAGTGATCTCAATCAGGTTGTGAAAACGACCGTTTTTCTGGCGGACATGAAAGAGTTTTCGGGGATGAACGAGGTCTACGCGACCTTTTTCCCCGAACCGCCGCCGGCGCGGGCTACGGTTGCCGCGGCTGGTTTGCCGCGAGATGCGCGAGTTGAAATTGAAGCGGTAGCGTTGGTTTCAGAATAAAACAACCGGCGCTCTGGAGCGGCGCCGGTTGGAGGTTGACAAAAGAATCGGGTGCAGGCTCAAGCGGCCTTGGAGACTTTGCCCGCCTTGATACAGGTGGTGCAGACTTTCATCCGCTTCGCGCCACCCTGCGGTTGCTGCACGCGAATCGATTGTAGATTCGGATCGAACCTTCGCGGCGTGCGATTGTTCGCGTGGGAGACATTGTTGCCGAATTGAGGTCCTTTACCGCAGACTTCGCAACGTTTGGCCATTTTTTTCAACCTCCAGAATACTTTTAGGTTTCGTTCCCGGCGTATCCGGCATCATACAGTCTGTAATCTTGCCGTAATCAGAAACCAAGTTTTATAGCAAAGGCATTTCCAGGTCGTCAAGCAGCGCGACCGGAGATATGTAGTTAATAAAAGGAGCAGAGTTAAAGTGCGCAACATCGCAAAAGTTTTTGCCGTTACGAGTTTGGTTATTTCGGCTTTGGTGCTCAGTGGGTGTGCTTCGGGCGGAGGATCGGAAGCCAAGGACAACATGGTGGCAGCCACTGTCAATGGCCGGAACATCATGCTCTCCGAGGTCGAGCGCGGAGTGAATCAACAGACCGGCGGCAATCCCGCGGCGTTGAATCAACTACAGTTGGCCCAGGCGCGTTTGCAGGTGCTGCAAACCCTGATTCAGCGTGAAGTCATGTTCCAGCGCGCGGAAAGAGAGAAAGTGCTTCCGACTGAGGCACAGATAGATGGCGCCATCGCAACGCAAAAGCAAAATAGCGGCATGACAGCCGAAGACTTTGATAAGACCCTGAAGTCACAGAACCTGTCGATGGAGACTCTGCGTGAAGAAGCTCGCAAGGACCTCGCGATAGCCGCGCTTCAGGACAAGTACAGCAACAAGATTGATATCAACAACAGGGAAATCGAAGAGTTCTACAGCAAAAACCGGGAGCAGTTTGTGAATGCTCGCGGTGTGGCGTTGTCGATGATCATGGTGGATCCCGCCGACAACAGTTCGACGGGAATTACTGACGACGCCAAAAACGATGCTGACGCCAAGTTGAAGATCGACAACATCTATCAGCAGCTCCAGGGCAAGGCCGACTTCGCGACCGTCGCGCGCGCGAAGAGTGAAGATATCAATTCGCTGCGGAGCGGCGGCGACATTGGCTTCGCGACTGAAGAAGCCTTGAAGAGTAACAACTTCCCGCCCGAGTTGATCTCGAGTCTGTTTGGTCCAATGCAGGTCGGCGACTACACGCAGCCGGTGCGGTTCAGCAGCGGCAAGTGGTACATCTTCAAACTCGCCGAGAAGCGGTTGCAAACAGAGAACCTGACGTTGGAAAGTCCGGGCGTGAGACAACAGATTGCTCAGGGACTGACGAATCAGCGTAAGCAGATCCTCAACGCCGCTTTGTTGGAGGTGGCGATGAATGAAGCGCGGATCAATAACAACCTCGCTGCCAACATGCTCAACAATCCGAGTAACCTCGGGCTGCGTCCTGCGGGCGAAGCGGCGACGGGTTCAGCGTCATCACCGGCGCCGACGCAGCAACCGTCTGCGAGTCCGGCGGCGAGTCCGGCCGCGACGAGTCCGACGGCGACTAGTTCGCCTGTTAGAGTGAGGCCCGTGGCCTCGCCGAAGTAGGACACAAAAGCACAAATGATGAGATGCGATGTTGTTTCGGCTTTCGGAGGTATATAAATCCTACGGCGTTCAAGACGTGCTGCGCGGCACGTCTTTGCAGGTAAACGCGGGAGAACACGTCGGACTTGTGGGTCGAAACGGCGCCGGCAAGAGCACGATCTTTCGGCTTGTTCGTGGTGATGAGACGCCGGATCGCGGTGACGTGGTGCGCGCTCGTGGCCTCAAGCTTGGTCTGTTAGATCAGCACGTCCATTTCAAACCCGGCTCAACCGTTCATGAATCGGCGCTCGCTGCGTTTGGCCGTTTACAGCAGATCGAGCATGAGATGCACGAGCTCGAGCATCGCATGGCTGACGCCGGTGACGATCTGGAAAAAGTTCTCGAGCGCTACAGCGATCTGCAACACGAATTCGAACTCGAAGGCGGGTTTGAATATGCCGCCCGTGCGGAAGCAATTCTTCAAGGGCTCGGTTTCGAGCGCGACATGTGGTCGCTCGAAACGGAGAAGCTCTCCGGCGGCCAGCAAAATCGTCTCGGTCTTGCCTGTCTACTTCTCGCCGCTCCCGATGTTCTGTTGCTTGACGAACCGACCAATCACCTCGACGTAAACGCAGTCGAGTGGCTGGAAGAGTTTCTTCAGGAGTATCAGTCCGCCTACGTCATCATCAGCCACGATCGTTACTTTCTCGATCGTTGTTGCCGCCGCATCATCGAACTCGAAAACGGCCGTGCCTCCAACTACACCGGCAACTACTCCGACTATCTTCTCGAACGCGAAGAGCGACGCGAAGCTCAACAACGCGCGTATGACAACCAGCAGCACTTGATCGCGAAGACCGAAGAGTTCATTCGTCGCAACATCGCCGGGCAAAAGACGAAGCAGGCCAAGTCGCGCCGGAAGATGCTGGAGAAACTGGAGCGGATCGACGCGGTGCGCCACGACCAGGCGTCCGGCGACTTTCGGCTTCAGGCAATCGAACGCACCGGAAATCATGTGCTGACTGTGGCGGAGCTGTCGATCGGTTATCAGGACAAGCTGTTGGCGAAAGATATTTCGTTCATACTGCGGCGTGGTGAGTGTCTCGGCATCATTGGACCAAACGGCTCAGGTAAGACGACCTTTCTGCGGACGATACTGAACAAGATTGCGCCGCTCGGCGGCGAGGTCCGGTGGGGCACGAAAGTTCAGATTGGGTACTACGCACAGCAACTCGACGATCTGGACGATCGAAACGAGATCATCATGGAGTTGCGCCGTGTGGCGCCGTCGAGCGCGACCGCGGGTGAGTTGCGTTCGTTTCTCGCCAAGTTTCTTTTTACGGGCGATGATATTTACAAGCACGTCCGAGATCTCTCCGGCGGCGAGAAGGGAAGGCTCGCGCTCGCGAAGTTGATCTACTCGCGTGTGAACGTTTTAGTGCTGGATGAGCCGACCAACCACCTCGACATTCCATCGCGAGAAGCGCTCGAGGAAGCGCTTTCCGCGTACGAAGGAACGATCGTCACGATTAGCCACGATCGATACTTCCTCGATCGCGTCGCGACGCAGATCCTTGCATTGGATGGCGCGGGAAGCGCGGAGCACTACGACGGCGATTATACCGAGTATCACGATTGGAAACTGGGCCGCCGCGAAACTGAGTATGAAGCCCCGAAGACGGCTGAGCCGGACAATCTCGTGAGTGTTGTCGCAACCCCTCCACCAGCGCCAGAGCCTGTTATTACGAAGCCTGCTCCTGCTCCCGGGAAGCCCGGCGTGAAGGTCGTCAAAAAAAAGAAATCAGAAAGTCGAACGCCGGAACTCGTCGAGACTGACATCGCCCGCGCCGAACAACGCCTCAACGAGATCTCACAACAAATGGGCACGCCGGAAGTCGCCCGCGACGCCGACCGCCTGATCGCCCTGAACGACGAATATCAGCAAACTGAAACATTACTTCGTAGCCTTTACGAAGAATGGGACCGCGTCAGCCAGGAACCCGCCGCCGCGTCCAGCTAGCGCCGGGAAACAAAAAACTCACAATCTACATAACAGTTGGAACGCAGTTTAATTGCGGGTGAATTCCGCCCGCGCGCGACGCCAGTTATCCGGATTTCGTGAGGGTCCGCAGTGCGTAGCTCTGCGTTTTGATCACTCAATTATTCAGAAACCCACTCACGCTAAGGAGAATTCAACATGGCTACGAGAAGAAGAGGGCGCACAAGGACGGCAAGTATTACTCCCACAAGCGCGCAAGTATCCACGAATCCAGACGACCTGTTGCTTGCAGCGATGGAGGAAGGCGGAGATCCTTCAAAAACGGGGCGGTTTTTGGTCACTTTCAAGGAGGGCGCGGCTGAGCAGGCGATCGCACAGATGGAATCCGTCAGCGGATTCAGGACCGCGAGCTCCAGAGACTTTAAGGACTCAGCGGCCATCTTGGAAGCGACCGGAGATGCAGATGCAGTGGTATTTCATGAAATCGGTGTCGCCCTCGTAGGCAGCGAGGCAGCGGCGTCGCGTGGCATGACAGCCGAAGCTGCTATTGAGGAAGATAGTCCGGTGGAATCAGTGGACCCAGAATACTTTATGTTTGCCAGCATAAACCCCAGTGACTACATGAAGGGCGTTTTGCGTATCGCGCAAATGATTGCTGCGGATCTTGGTGAAGCCGAAGCGGTCGAGGAGTTCGAACTTGAACCAACCGTATTGGGTGCAACGCTGGGCCTCAATCAGTGCCGAGTGCCCCCGAGCACAAAAGACGGAACTGGAATCAAAGTAGCTGTCCTTGACACCGGCTTTGACCTGGGCCATCCGGAGTTCGCGGGCCGTAGCTTTACCACCCTGTCGTTTGTCGGACAACCGGTTCAGGATCTACATGGACATGGCACGCACACGGCGGGCACAGCGTGTGGACCAAAGACACCGCCCGGAGTATTTCCGCGTTACGGTATTGGGTTCAGAACGCAGATATTTATCGGCAAGGTACTCACTAACTCCGGCTCTGGAACTCAGGCGCAAGTATTAGCCGGAATGAATTGGGCGATTGCTAACAAGTGTCCTGTGATTTCGATGTCGCTCGGGGCGCAGATTCCGGTCCAACCGTCCTACACAGCAGCCGGCGCGGCAGCTTTGGCGAACGGTTGCTTAATCATCGCCGCCGCAGGTAACGCGAGTCATCGACCAACCAACATTCAGCCGGCTGGAGCTCCAGCCAATTCACCGACCATCATGTCCGTCGCAGCACTCGACGCTGCGCTCAGACCGGCGATCTTTTCGAATGGTGGCAAGATCGACATTGCCGGACCCGGTGTGAATACATTTTCATCGTGGCCGCGGCCGGTACTGCATAACACGATTAGTGGGACCAGCATGGCGACTCCGCACGTCGCCGGGTGTGCCGCACTTTGGGCACAAACCAGTGCGGCGTTACGTGGCGTAGCTTTGCGGGCGAAGCTGATCTCAACCGCAAAGCATCTCCCGCTTCCTGCTTCTGACGTGGGCGCGGGTCTTGTCCAGGCTCCCTAGATCGTAGTTGAAGATGAGGGACTCTGAATACGGAGTCCCTCACAATTTCAGTCGCGCTATTCGGCTCGTGTGGCAAGCTGCGGTAAAATCTCATCGAAATAGCGGAGGGAGTTAACAATGCCGCAAGCAAAGAAACAGTCGCTGATAATCACTACCTCGGGTAACCGCTCGATTAAAGACGTAGCACGCGATCTTAAAAAAGCCGGCTTGGACGTTGACGAAGTGCTGGAGGCGATAAACGTCGTCACGGGCAAGGGCGCGGCTGGTAGTGTGGACAAACTACGTTCGGTCAAGGGCGTCCTCGATGTATCAGAGGATAATCCAGTGGATATTGGACCACCGGGCGCTCCGGTGTCGTGAATCCGCGCCAGTTAGCATGAGCGATTCCGTCGTTACGATTATTCCTCTCGTGCCCAATTTGAAGTTACCTACTCCTGCGTCTCCTCGCACGCGGTCGCCTATTCCTGAAGGTTACGGGGTCCAGGAACATTGCCTGCCATTTACGGCTGCCAGCAGTTTGGGAGTTCTGATTCCTTCGCCCATCAGATTTGGTTTGTGTAATCCGGAAGAGCTCCCGGCAGGGTGTCGCACGTTTCGTTCACCGATCGCGTCGCCACCTCAGGATCGACGCGTGTTCTATGTCTTTGACTATCCGGAATGCCTCTTTCGCAGCAATGCCTATC
>JBKPPH010000135.1:0-23670 GCA_046733535.1 Acidobacteriota bacterium | reverse complement strand
GACGATCCTTACTTTCGGCGCGATGGTCCTGACGGCCCTCGATGCGGCGGAAGAACTCGAGAAAGAGGGACTGGACGTCGAAGTAATCGACTTGAGAACGCTCGCGCCGCTCGATAAACCTGCTTTACTCGCGAGCGTGAAGAAAACCAGCAGAGCGATCGTGCTGCACGAGGCTTCGCGCACCGGCGGTATCGGTGGCGAAATCGCGGCATTGCTGGCGGAGGAGGCATTTGAATGGCTCGACGCGCCAGTGGTCCGCGTCGCGTCTATCGATACACCAGTACCATACTCGCCCCCGCTGGAAGATTATTATTTGCCGCAAACGAAAGACGTTGTCGATGCGGCACGAAAGCTGGCGGCTTATTGATTTAGCCGCAGATTACGCGGATGAACGCGGATCTAATCCGCGTTCATCCGCGTAATCTGCGGCAAAAAATGGAGAACCGATGAGCACTGAAGTGGTGATGCCGCAAATGGGTGAGTCCATTGCGGAGGGAACGATTACAAAGTGGCTGAAGAAAGTCGGTGAACGTGTCGAACGCGATGAACCGCTCTTTGAGATCTCGACCGATAAGGTCGATGCGGAAATTCCCTCGCCGGCCGCGGGAACGTTAACTGAAGTTAGATTCAAAGAAGGCGAGACCGTAGAAGTTAACACCGTCGTAGCAGTGCTCGACGGCGATCAAGCAGCCGCCGCAGCGCCGCCGGCAGCCCAGCCGGCAGAAAAGCCTGTCGAAGAAAAACCAGCAGCGCCAAAACCTGCCGCACCACCGCCGCCACCGCAGCAAGTAACGCCGCCTCCAGCCCCAACACCGGTTCCGTCTCCGCCAGTCGAGACACGACCAGCACCAGCGCCACCGCCTGCGCCCGTCGAAGCAAAACCAACTCCGCCTGCCGCAACTGCGTCTGCACAAGATGCAAGCACGGCGAGTGTAGAGGAACTGCGACGGACCAAGTCGAGTCCACTCGTCCGTAAAATCGCGCAAGAGCACGGCGTTGACATTTCAAAACTTGAAGGCACTGGTCTAAGTGGTCGAGTAACCAAAAACGACATCTTGAGTTTTATCGAGTCAGGAACCGCAGCCGCACCGCCGCAAGCAAGAGCGGAAGCGGCCACGCCTCGCGTTCAGGACGTCGCGGCACCGCCACCGCCAAAGCCGCTGGCCGGAGATCGCGTCGAGCAGATGAGTGTCATGCGCAAGAAGATCGCCGAGCACATGGTCCTGTCGCGGCGCACTTCGGCCCACGTCACTACGGTGTACGAGATCGACATGACGCGCATCGCACGTCTTCGCGATCAGCATCGCGATGCGTTCTACCAACGCACCGGCACCAAGCTCACCTTCATGCCGTTCATTTTTGAAGCCGTGAACAAGGGCCTCCGGAAGTTCCCGATCTTCAATGCGCAGGTCAACGGCGACCAGATTATCTACAAGCAGGACATCAATCTCGGAATGGCTGTGGCCCTCGACTGGGGCCTCATCGTCCCCGTAATCAAACGTGCTGACGACTTGAGCATCTCTGGTCTTGCCCGTGCTGCAAACGATCTGGCCGATCGTGCGCGGACCAAACAACTCAAGCCCGACGAAGTCACCGGTGGCACCTTCACGATCACGAACCCCGGCGTCTTCGGTGGTCTATTCGGCACACCCATCATCAATCAGCCTCAACTGGCAATTCTCGGCGTCGGAAAGATCGAGAAGCGGGCCAAGGTGATGACCACTGAAGACGGCGACGACTTCATCGGGATTCGCTGGATGGCCTATTTCGCGCTGAGCTTTGACCATCGCGTCATCGATGGAGCCGATGCTGAACGGTTCCTTGCATTCGTTAAAGAGCAATTAGAAAGCGGCGACTTCTCGGTCTAAAGTAGACTTTCAAACAAGCAAAGACGGCAAAGAATCGACGAAGATCTTTGCCGTCTTTGCGCGTTTGCCGCGAGACTTTCGTGTCATCCTTGTGAAGATCGTCAACAAATTTCATCTTAACTACCTGCTTCTTATTGCGATAAAGTGGTGATTCGATGAAGAAATCCAGAGACTATTGACTTAAATTCTTCGAAGGTCTA
This sequence comes from Acidobacteriota bacterium, assembly GCA_046733535.1. GTDB lineage: Bacteria > Acidobacteriota > Blastocatellia > Pyrinomonadales > Pyrinomonadaceae > PSRF01. The sequence continues at coordinate 21,602 of JBKPPH010000135.1, read as the reverse complement.
AGAGATGTCATCCGCAAAATTTAACTAGCGGGAGGCGAGGAGCGAGGACTCGCCATGATTAGATTGAAGAGGACGCGCGTTCAAGAAGCGCGTTAGTGATTAACAGTTGAAGGAGATAAATCGATGGTATTCACTAAACATAAAATGTTTGCCCCGGCAGTGCTTACTACCTGCCTGTTAGTCTTCTCAGCCTCCCCAACAATCCTGGCCCAAGATACAACCAACCCGGCCGGTTCGCGCACAGTTGCGAGCGGTCAGAAGATGAAGCTCAAAGGCGTTGTCACCAGACGCGATTCAGACACGTTCACCGTTCGCGACATGAACGGCGTGGATACGGTTGTCCGTCTGAGCGACAGGACCAGCGTCAAGACCAAGGGTGGGTTCCTGCGTGGCGGCACCAACTACGCACAGACCAGCATCCTGCGCGGTTTGAACGTCGAGGTTGAAGGACGTGGGAATAGTACAGGTGAGTTGGATGCCGAGAAGATCCGGTTCAACGACGCAGACATGCGCGTAGCACGCGCTGTTGAATCTCGTGCCGCGCCGCTCGAAGAGAGAGCGAGCGACACTGAAAACAAGCTTACTCAGGTTGAAGCGAATGCTCAGCGCCTCTCAGGTCAGTTGGAAGAGCTGGCTGCCGTTTCCAACGCCGCACGCGGCGGTGCGAAAGCAGCGCAGGCAACTGCCGACGCAGCTGTCGCCGGTGTCAATGCGACCAACGAGCGCATTTCGGCTCTCGACGATTACCAGCCACAGCAAACTGCTGCGGTGAACTTCAAGTCAGGTAGTGCAGTGCTTTCGCCTGAATCGAAGACAACGTTGGACGACATTGCGAGCAAGGCTTTGAACGCCAAGGGCTATGTGCTTGAAGTTTCAGGTTTCGCCGATTCACGCGGCAGCATCAACCTGAATCGTCAGCTGAGCCAGCGTCGTGCAGATGCGGTCATTCGTTACCTGGTTGAGAACCACAACATTCCACTGCGCCGGATCGTTACCCCGTTCGGCTATGGTGAAATGCAACCTGTTGCGGAGAACACATCGAAGGAAGGCCGTGCGCAGAATCGACGCGTTGAGATAAAGTTGCTTGTGAACAAGGGACTAACTGCGCCGACGCCGACGATGAATCCGGGAACTTCGGGTTCAGGTTCAGGGAACTAATGAAGCAGCGGAGTCTGCTGGTGCAACTCCGCGAATGTGACGTGGCACCAAAGAGTCGTGGATCATGCCGTCAGAAACGCGGTAGGATAGGTGGTGACATGCAGTCAGCGGATCTGGCGGCATGAGACAGGCTCGAGGGTGTCAAGATGATTCTGGGGGTTGAGAAAAAACTTTTGTGGCCGGCGTTCCTGATGGGAGTGCTGGCCATTTTTCTGTCTACACCAATCGCGCAGGGGCAATCCGTCAAAGACATGCCGCCCCCGCCGCCGCCCTGGAAAGCCAAACCAACTCCGACTCCGAAGCCGCCCGAACAGGAAGTGCTCGACGTTGTTAAGGTCACGTCGAACCTCGTGATGGTGCCGGTGTCTGTGACCGATCCGCAGGGCCAGCCGGTCCAGGGACTCCAGGTTGCCGATTTCCGTTTGCAAGAGGAAGGCAAGCAACAGGAGATTTCGAGTATCGGCGATCCTGAGCAAGTGCCGTTGGCGATCGCGTTGTTGTTTGATGTCTCGAGCAGCACCAGTCAAAAAGGCTTCTTCGCCTCGCAGCAGAATGCGGCTGCGGCGTTTTTGAAAACGGTGATGAAGCCGGCTGACAGGGCCGCGATCTTCACCATCACTGATAAACCCACGATGATCCAGCCGCTTGCTTCGGCGGACACGTCAGCGGCAAAGATGTTGACGATTCCAGCGGCGACCAGCCCGGTACCGACGGCGTTCTACGATACAGTGATGGCTGCGGCGAAGTATCTGACTACCGCACCTAGCAATTACCGGCGCGTGATCGTCGTGTTGTCAGACGGCGACGATAACTTCAGCGAACAGATTCGCGACTTGTCCATCGCAGAAGCACGCGCGGCGCAGAATGGACAGCAAACGTTTTCCAGCACTCGAGCGGGTTTGCAGGAACGTCACCGGCGCGCAGTGCAGGAAGTGCAGAAGGAAGTGCAAAAGGCCGACGTGATTTTCTACTCGGTGAATCCGGGTGGTCCTTCCGTGAGGTTGAATCAGATCGCGATGCGAGCTGAGGGCGGCATGGAAGCTATTGCGGAGACTACCGGCGGTACTGCGTTCGTTCCTGATTCCGACAAGGACCTCGAAAGAGTGTTTCGGCAGGTTGCGTCGGAATTGCGAGGGCAATACCTGCTTCAGTACTACGCCGATTCGGAAAAGGTGCCGGCCGGGCAGTTTCGGCGAATTCAGGTTGCTGTTCCGACGCGCAACGACGTGCGCGTTCGTGCCCGCCAGGGCTACTACGCCAAGAAAGACTAGCCACAGATGAACGCGGATCAAACGCGCGGATCAGAGATCCGTGTTTTTAATCCGCGTTCATCTGTGGTTACTGCCTCATTACGACCAAAACATCAGTTAATCGATTGATCACGTTGAGCAGTGTTCGACCCGCGGCGTCGAACTGATTAGCGGCTGCCTTTTCCTCCGCCGTTGCAGCACCGGCCGCGACGCCGGCGAGTTTGATGTAGAACGGTTGAAGCTCGGGCGTCGCACGGAAATCAATCTCCAGTTTGTCGAGGCTTTCACGGAAACCCTGGATGCTGGATCTGACTTGCGCCTTACTCTGCTGAGTCTGCTGCACGACAGCCGGTGACGCTTCGTTTCTGCGCGCCGCCTCGTCGGCCGCTGCAATCCCGCTCGTCACTCCGCCAAGCAGGTAAATAAACTTCGTCAAAAACTTGATCTGGTCGGCGACGCGCGTCGCACCCGCAGTTCGCACCTGCGATATTTGTTGCGCGGGCGGCTTGGCAGCCGGCTTCGGCCTGCTGGAACGGCTTCGTGTCTGGGAAAAAGTGGTAGAGGGAGCTAAAAGCGTTGCGGTCAATAAAGCGATGGCGGCGAGTTTCAAGTGGTTTCTCCTCTTAACGATGTCAAATCAAAATGGCGTCCCTCTTTATGTTGGGTGATTGTACCAGAGACCAACGCGGCTGTTAGAATGACGCCGAAAGCGCGTGTTCTGGTTGCATGATTAAAGAAAGAAAGCTTTTGGTCCAACGGCTCGGGCTCGTCGACTATGAGTCAGCCCTCGCGATTCAGAAACAGACCGAAGCGGCAGTTAAAACCGGTCTTCAGCCCGACACACTGCTGCTGCTCGAACACCCACACACGCTGACAATCGGACGTCGCGGTGACAGTTCAGCAATCCTGCTCGACGAGGAGCAACTGCGCCGTCGGGACGTGACGCTGTTTGAAACGAATCGCGGCGGCAAAGTGACCTATCACGGCCTGGGCCAGGTGGTCGGGTATCCGATTATCAACCTCACTCCCGATCGCGAAGACGTGCACCGCTACGTTCGCGATCTCGAAGAAGTGCTGATCAGAACGATGTCGGACTTCGGCATCGACGCCTTTCGCATCGAAGGCTTGACCGGCGTTCACACCGAGCGCGGCAAAGTGGCGGCAATCGGCGTACACATCGCCCGCTGGGTCACAACTCACGGCTTCGCTCTCAACGTAAACACGAACCTCGATTACTTCGATCTGATAATCGCCTGTGACGGTGAGCCGGTAACTTCAATGGAAGAACTGCTCGGCAGCGAAACTCCCCTGACCGTCGTCGAAGATCACATCATGACCCACTTTCAAACTGTTTTCTCTTATCCGTCTTTATCTGTGCCTTTATCTGCGTCAATCTTCTAACTAATATGCTTACCATCGACATGATCCACGAAGCCCGCGAACGCACGGGCGGGCGCATTCATCGCACGCCGGTACTCACTTCGCGCCAGTTCAACGAAGCGGCTGGTAAAGAAGTCTTTTTCAAGTGCGAAAACTTCCAACGCGCAGGCGCGTTCAAGATTCGTGGCGCGACTAACAAGATCCAATCGCTGACAGCGGCCGAGAAGCAGCAAGGCATCGTCGCGTTTTCATCGGGCAATCACGCGCAAGCAGTGGCCCTGGCCGGTCGCGAAGCGGGGGTGAGAGTTTTAGTCGCGATGCCCGAGGACGCGCCCGCTGCGAAGGTTGCGGCGACGCGTGGTTACGGCGCCGAAGTCGTTTTTTACGATCGGCACAAGCAGGACCGCGAAGCGTTCGCCCTGGATCTCGCCGAACGCGAACGGCTCGTGCTGGTCCCGCCTTACGACGACTACATGATCCTTGCCGGACAGGGAACGTGTGGGCTCGAGCTGCTGGAGGAAGTGCCGGATCTCGATTGTGTGCTCGCGCCTTGCAGTGGCGGCGGACTGTTTGCTGGCGTCGCGACTGCCGCGAAAGCCCTCAATCCAAAAATTCGCTGTTTTCCAGTTGAGCCCGATACTGCTGACGATACGCGGCAATCGTTGTTGAAAGGCGATCGCGTCTCAATTCCGCCGCCGCCGACGATTGCCGACGGATTGCGCGTTCAAATACCCGGCAAGCTGACTTTTCCGATCGTGCAGCAACTCGCTGAAGACGTGTTGACGGTTTCCGATGAGGAGATCGTTGCGACGCTGCGTTTCATGCTGTTCCGGATGAAGATACTGGTTGAGACCTCGGGCGCCACGGCGGCAGCGGCGGTGATGTTTCATAAGCTGCCCGCGGATCTGAGACGCGTCGGTGTTGTGCTGTCGGGTGGCAACATCGATCCTGGGTCGCTGACCGAATTAATTTAAGCCGCAGATGAACGCGGATGAACGCGAATTGGATCTGCGTTCATCCGCGTTTATCTGCGGCAGTTTCCTTCTCGGCTCCAAAATACGTAGAATCCTTCGAGAGGTAATCAATTGGCCCGAGAACTCAGAGTAATCAGCAATAACCAGAAAGTCCGGCAACCCAAACCCGAATGGCTGCGCATCCGGCTGGGCGATCCGACGAATCAAAACCAGGTGTTGCAGTTGATCGAAGGACTCAACCTGCACACTGTCTGCCAGGAAGCCCGCTGCCCAAACATTTTTGAATGTTGGACTGACCGCACCGCCACTTTCATGCTCGGCGGGGATATCTGCACGCGCCATTGCGGCTTTTGCGCAGTTGGAAAAGGCCAGCCGGGACTTCTCGATCCTGAAGAGCCGCGTCACGTCGCCGAAGCCGTCGGCCACTTGAATCTCGCGCACGCCGTGATCACTTCCGTCAACCGCGACGATCTGCCGGACGGCGGCGCCGCGCATTGGGCCGAAACGATTCGACAGGTGCGCGCTGCGAACCCGGAGTGCCGGATCGAAGTCTTGATTCCCGACTTCAACGGCGACGAGGCAGCACTCAACACCGTGCTCGACGCGCAACCCGACGTGCTCAATCACAACACCGAAACCATCGCGCGGCTCTATCGACGCGTCAGGCCCGACGCCGTTTACCAGCAATCGTTGACCCTCCTGCGACGCGCCGCTGACAGGCGTGATCGCGAAGCTCGCGGCATGTTGACGAAGAGCGGGATCATGGTGGGCCTTGGCGAAACGTTCGGTGAAGTCGTCGAACTCATGCACGACTTGCGCGCCGCTTCCTGCGACATCATGACGATCGGCCAGTATCTCCAACCGCACGCGCGGCGTTTACCAGTCGAACGCTACGTCACGCCGGAAGAGTTTGCGAAGTGGCGCGAGATTGGGATGAGTCTCGGTTTTCATCACGTCGAATCGAGTCCGCTCACGCGTTCCTCCTACCACGCGCGCGAACAAGCCGCGAAATGAAAGCCGCGATCTTCAGACAGCATGGTGGTCCGGAGGTGCTCGAGTACACGGACGTACCTGAGCCGTCGATCCGCGCGAACGAAGTGCTGGTGCAGGTGAAGGCGTGCGCACTGAATCATCTCGACATCTTTGTTCGCAACGGGCTGCCGGGCATCGACATTCCTTTGCCGCACATTTTGGGAAACGATGTCGCCGGTGTTGTGCGCGAGGTTGGTGAACTCGTCACGTGGGTCCAGGCCGGCGATCAGGTGATGGTGCAGCCGGGTGTCTCTTGTGGACATTGCGAGGCATGCCTCAGCGGCCAGGACAATCTTTGTCGTGAATACGACATCATTGGCTATCGGCGCAACGGCGGTTACGCGGAACTCGTGGCCGTTCCCGGAGTCAACATCATTCCGAAGCCGGCGGCATTGAGCTGGGACGAAGCCGCAGCCTTGCCGTTGGTGACGGTGACTGCGTGGCACATGCTGGTGACCCGTGCCGACGTGCAACCGGGTGAAGACGTGCTGGTGCACGCGGCGGGCAGCGGCGTGGGATCGATCGCGATCCAGATCGCGAAGTTGCGTGGCGCACGCGTGATCACGACCGCGAGCTCGGAGGAGAAACTTACAAAGGCGCGTGAACTCGGCGCGGACGAGACGATTAACTACACGCGCGCCGATTGGCCGAAAGAAGTGAAACGACTGACGGATCGAAAGGGCGTGGACGTCGTGGTCGAGCACACCGGCGCCGCGACGTGGCCCGGGTCGATTGCGTCTCTCAAGAACAACGGGCGCTTAGTCACGTGCGGCGCCACGAGCGGGTTCGATGCACGCACGGATTTGCGGCAGGTCTTTTACCGGCACTTGACGTTGCTGGGATCGTTTATGGGATCGAAAGGCGAGTTGCTGGAGGCGCTGAAGTTTGTTGCGCAAGGGAAGATTCGTGCTGTTGTCGACCGTGTGTTACCGCTCAGCGAGGCGCGCCAGGCGCATGAACTGATCGAGGATCGCGCGCAGTTTGGAAAGATAGTTTTAGCCGCAGATCAACGCGGATGAACGCCGATCAGAAATGGCTTTTGCTGATCTGCGTTTATCCGCGTTCATCCGCGGTCTATTTTCCAGTGTAGTCTTCGACGACGAACCGTTTCTTGAGCGCCGCCATATTTCCTTCTTCGAGATTGAAGTTCGTCCCCGCAATTACCTTCCGGCCTTCATCGGTAGTGACCCAGTCGACAACCTGCGGCGCGTTGGTTCTGAGGTAGGCGCTGTCGTCTTTGTCGAGCGGTTTCCCGTCCTTGCGTGAGAAGATCCAGACGTAAGTGAATCCGCCGTTGCGGATGTATTGCAGGTCTCGGTCGAAGCCGGTGAGCGGTGATGGCGCAGGCGAAGCCGCACTCACAGGCGAGGCCGCAGGTGTGGTATTTGAAACCGTCGGCGCGCCGCCCCCGCAACCAGCAGCCACGATCGCAGCCAACAACAACAAACCAACAGGCCTTCTGCTACTCAAACCCAGGCCCTCCCAAACTCTCATCAACCTTCTGGTCCCGAATATACATGACGGTGCATTCCCTATCCTCATAAACGATATCGAACCATCCGCTCAGCCTCGCATGCTCAAAGAAGTCGTGATGCTCATTATCGGAAAATATGTAGCGCGCGCCAAACCGGTCGCGTATCAACGGTCCCGGATCTTCCTCCTCACCGAGCGTGATGCGATCGTAGAGTTTAGACAGCTCAGGATTCTTATCGAATAGATAACTCGGATCAAGTCCCGTCACGTAGTTATGCGATGCATCGTAATAGAAAAGACGCGGGAAGTCGTCCCAATCAGTATTGAAGACGATCTGTCCCGGAGGTATATGAGTGCGCATCCACTCTGCGCCCGCGCGGTAGTAGTCGTGAGGTTCACTGTCTCCAATGTCCTTAACGGTTGTACGCAGGTTGAAGAACAGAAAGATACTCAACACGAGCGCCACCGCGACGACACCGGTGTTCGTAAGCCAGTAGCGCCAGTCCCATTCTTCCTCACGAGCGGGCACGCCCTCGCGGTCGAGAAACGGTCTGAGTTCCTCGAGCACGTCGGCAGGAAGACGAGTGAGATACGGACGATAACCTTCGAGCCAGGGCTTCAGAGAAAAAGCGGCGAACAGTATCGCAAACGGCGGCCAGTATTCGGCAATCCGTTTCCAACGCGCCGTCATGACCATGAGCGCGGTCGAAAAGAGCAACAAGAAGATGGCCGAATGACCACGCCTGCGTTCGGAAGGCTCAAACACCACGTAGCCAACAAACATCGCGATGCATGCGACGGCCGAGTTTCCCAGAAACTCCCACGAATCGTACGGGTACCATTCCGATCCAACCTTCGTGTCAAACTCGCTGGCAGTGAGCTTGATTTGCAGGTGCTCGAACAGCAGTTGGAGATTGTGTGGGAAGTACGGATTGATGATCATCCCCGCGGCACATCCGGCGATTACGTACACCACCGGCTGCCACACAAACCGCTTTTCCGCGATTGCGATCGTGATTGACCAGAACACCGCCGCCATGATCAGCAATACAAACAGGTCGTAGGTCCAGGTAAAGACGAGCGCGAGCGGGAACAACGGCCAGTATGTCCGCTTGAAGAACAGGTGAATCGCGATGACGAGGTAAATGATGGCGAACGGCGGCGCTTTCGCCATGTTCATGCGAAAGAGGAATGGAGACGAACACGCCAGCAACGCTATCAACCAAACGAGTCCGTAACGAACCCGATAGCGCAGGATCAGCCAATAGCAGGAAAAGACGGCCAAACTGGCAAACAGCGCTGATCCTATTTTTGCGCCCAGGCGCGGGTCGGAAAACGCAGCAAAAGGAATTTGCATTATGTGGAACAGCAGATGATGGTCCACATAGTCGTTTGGGTTGAGCGTCGTGAGCGGCAGCCACGGAAACGCGGGCGGAAACTTCGACATCTTCATCGACTCCCAGAGTGTCCGCGTCCATTTGATGTGATAGTAACCGTCGAAATCGCCGCAGCAGATGGCGGTTGTCGAGAACTGGAGCTGCCAGAAGAGCACGCCGATGGCGATGGCGCCGACTACAAGCTGAATGTTGCGGATAGCTGACTCGGAAAGAAACCTGGAGAGTAATCGGGAAGAGCTAGTCATCAATCGCTCAACTGTCTCTCGGTGTATCGAAGCTCACAGTTGTTCGATCAGATCAAGTAGTGCTCGAGGATCGATCGGCTTGGTCATATGAGCGTTGAAACCCGCGTTGGTCGATCGCTCCTTGTCGTCAAACATGGAATAGCCGGTAACGGCAACCATCGGAACAGTCTCGTAACCTGGCATCGTCCTCATTTGCCGCGCCAACTGGTAGCCGTTCATCTCGGGCATGCCGATGTCTGAAATTATGACGTCAAACTGGCGCTCGCTCGCCGCTTTGAGTGCCGCGAACGCGGAAGCAGCCGTGACCACGGAGTAACCGGCGTGGGTCAGGACCACAGCCAGCATCTCTGTAACGTCGGCCACGTCGTCGACCACCAGAGCCGACCGGCGCTCGCGCGGCTCGGTAGTTATCACTTCCTCATCGGGTGAAAGGTCAGGCGAGTGGTTCGCTTGGTTCTGCAAAAGCTGGCTGAGATAGTGAAGCGAGGGTTGATAACCGCCACCCACGCACGATGAGTAATAGCGTAGCATCGAGGGAGCCTTTCCGCAGTTTTAAGCCCAGACCGCGTGTTGTATGGAGAGCGCGTTTAATGTAGCTGAAACAGTCGAGTGTGTCTACACAAGTTGTGATTTTTGATTTGCATTAGGATTGCCCCTAAAGTCTTCTCCCCCGAAAATCGTGACGAGGGATCATACGAATTAAATGGACCAGTAAAACAAAACTCGTAGACAGTCTTAAATTATTTTGCTACGGTGACGCCCAAACTCAAACCCAACAAAGGAGCGACAAGATGGTAGCCAGAAAAGGAACTAAGAAGTCCAGTGGCTCGCGCAAAGGCGGCAAAGGGACCAAGAAGCAAGGCGCAAAGAAGTCGACGAAGAAGGCGGCCAGGAAGTCTGCGAAGAAGGGTGGCGGCGGTAAGAAAGGTACAAAGAAGTCTTCACAGGGCACGAAGAAAGCCGGCAGGAGAATGGGCGGCAAATCTGGGGCTAAGTCTGGCGGTAAGAAGAGTGGAAAGAAGAGAGCAAGGAAGTCTACAGCTACAGCTTCGCCAGCGGCTGCTGAAGGTTATGCTCCGGAAACCAGTGGTTCTGAAATGTCTCCCGAAGGTGCGGGCGGCGAGTCTGAAGCCGAGAGCCTCGAAGGGTAGTTAGCCGGCGTTTTCGATGTATCCAGCCGGAAATCTTTTCATTCCTGTCGCGCATGGGCAGTTAGAGGCAATCCTCAAAGAGCCTCGACAAAATTCGTCAAAGGGCGTCGCCCTGGTCCTACATCCACATCCGCTCGGTGGCGGCACGATGCACAATAAGGTGGTGTTTCGTGCCGCTGCGGCTTTGAACGATGCCGGCCTGGCAACGCTGCGAATCAACTTTCGCGGCGTCGGTCAAAGCACGGGTGAACACGACGAAGGACGTGGAGAGCAGGACGATGTTCGTGCCGGATTGGATTACCTCGCCAATAGCTATCCGGGAATGAGGATCGTTCTGTGTGGGTTTTCTTTTGGGGCGAGAGTTGGGTTAGACGTTGGCATCAACGATCCTCGCGTGGCGTATCTGATCGGCGTCGGTACGCCGCTCGAGAAGTATGATTTCAGTTTCCTCGCCGCTTGCCGTAAACCGCTGCTGCTGGTCCACGGAGAACACGATCAGTTTGGCGACGCCGAGCAACTGCGGAAACAAGTGTCGGAGATGCAGGAGCAGGGCGTGCCGGTGAAACTGGTCGTCGTGCCCGGCGCCGAGCACTTTTTCGAGGGACATCTGGACGAGCTCAAACGTGCGCTAACCGACTGGACCACCGAACAGCTTGCCGTTTAGTCGTGGCGCTACTCCTTGTCTGAACTGATGCTGATGAAATTCGATGTTGGAGGTTTTTTATCGCGCAGCCGGAAACGCACAAACGTAAATGCAACCGCAACGACGATCGCAGCGGCAACGCCACCGAGTAGTAACTTTCCGAGATCATTGAAGGCACCGGTCTCTTCCTGCAGCAGACTGATGAGGGCAAGCGAGTTTACGCAGAGCACAAAAAGGATCATCACTTCACGACCTTTCTGAGAGGTCCTGTTTACACGGGGACAGACTGTGGCTTAGACCCCGTTGTGTGATTGTTTGTTCCGCCTTACGATAGCCGCCATGCACGAACATTCAGATCCAGCCATACGAATCACTTTATTGCCGCGCGACACAAACTCTCGAGGAACAATTTTCGGCGGCGTCATTCTGAGTTACATCGACACGGCTGGAGCGATCGAAGCGCACCGCCGAACGAGTATGGAGCGCTTTGTCACAGTGGCGATGAAGGAAGTGATCTTTCACAAGCCGGTGTATGTGGGAGACCTCGTGAGCTTTTACGCGGAGACAGTTCGTATCGGGACAACGTCGATCACGGTGCGAGTGATCGTCGAGGTCGAGCGATTAGGGAAGAGCGAGCGCGTGCGCGTCACCGAAGCTGAGGTGATTTACGTGGCGGTGAATGAGAAAGGTGAGAAGGTCTCAATCACGAATTGAATCTTGTAATCCTGTCTCTCAATTAAGCCGAGCCTGCATGCGTCTCAACGCAACCGCGGCTTCAGTGAAGTCAGGCTTTTGCTCGAGTGCCAAACCATAATGCCGCGCCGCCTCGAGAAACCTGCGTCGAGTTTCATAAACACGCCCGAGATTGAAATGCGGAAACGCGTACGACTCGTAACGCGGCGCTAACAACGCCCGTTTGAACCAACGCACCGATCCATAAGGATCGCCTTTCGCGAGTAGATAACTGCCGATGTCGTTGTAAGGATTGCCGAGCGTTTCATCGACTCGAATCGCTTCCAAACACTCGGCAATCGCCTCGTCATAACGCTTCTGAAAACTGTAAACCCAACCTAAAAACGTGTGCGCCTCCGCAGTCGGATAAGTCTCGATCGAGCGCTTGTAGAGTTCGATCGCGCGTTCGTAATCGTTTGCAAGCTGGGCCTCGTAAGCCTCGTGGAAAAGCTGATTGGCTTCGTAACGTTTCCCTGCCGATGCGTCGTCGTAGGCGTCCATAAAAGCTCACCCCGAAATCTTAGTTGCAGTTGGGACCGGACTTCTGCGTCACGTCTAAACGTTTTATGCGTCCTTCAACTTTCGGCGCAATAGGTCTCGCGGCGATTGCCCTTCTGACTGCGTCGGAGTCGATCGGCGCGCGGTCGGGCGGAATTAGAACGGGTGCTCCTTTGAACATCGCGTAGCCGTCGCCCCCGTCAAGCGCGATGAACGTCGTCGTGGTCAAGGTGTATTTTTTAGTGTCGTTCAGCGGCAGGCCGTTGACTTTTACGTCGACCAGCCTCGATCCCGGTGGTCTCTTTGCGTCGAAAGAGAACTGGACACCCGAGACTTGCGGAAAACGTCCCGGCTCGGAATCTTCCGCGCTGCGGGCCACGCCGTGTTCGAGTGCGGCGCGCAAGGTCGCACCCGTCACTTCGATCTTAACCAACTTGTTTTTGAATGGAAGCATCGACAGCAGATCTCTTTCCGCCAGTCTTCCCGGTCCTATGATTTCGTCAGCCCGGACTGAGCCCCCATTCATCAACCCGACATCGGCCGCGGTTGCTTTGCGAAAGGCGTCCGTGATGAAGTTGCCGACATTCGTTTCGGTAGTGCGGTTTTCCTTGCTGCGCGCATCGAGCGCTACGGTCGTGCGGCCAATTGGTTTCGCCAACTGGGCCAGCAGTGTGGCGTACTTGCGATAGAGCGCCGTGAATTCGGTCGCTTCTTTTGTCGTACTATCAACCGGAATCACCTTCCAGTCGATGCTTTCGAGCTCGCCGGTGGTTGGCGAGAGGTTCAGATCGATGCGACCGAGTTCACGCGCGTCGGAAGTCATTTTGAAAATCGGCGCCGTGCCCGCGTGTGACTCGAGGAGCGTGTGCTCGTGGCCGCCGATAATCAGATCGACGTCAGCGCAACGAGCGACTTCCTTGTCTTCGCGCATCGAGAGGTGAGTCAAAGCGACGACGACTTTCACGCCCTGCGCGTGGAGTTGCGAGACCATCTCTTTCGCTGTGTCGCAGGGACTGCGGAACACGACGTTGTCGCCGGGCCGCGAGGTCACTTTCGTCTCGGGCAGGACGAGGCCAAAGATTCCGATCTTCACGCCGCCAAACTCGCGCACCACAAACGGCGGAACATCGGCGAAAGTCTTGTTCGTCGTGGTGTCGATTACGTTCGCCGCAACCCAGCCAAACTTCGACTCCTTGATTCGCTCTTTCAGAACGTCTGGTCCAAAGTCGAACTCATGATTGCCGAACGTCGAATAGTCGAGGCCCGCAAGGTTCCAGGCGTCGATCATCTGCGAGCCTTTGTAAGTAATCGACTCGACGGACGGCGATATCGTGTCGCCGGCCATCAGAAACAACGTGTTTGGGTTCTCCTGCTTAATCGCTTTCTTCAGCGTCATGACGCGGCCGAGCCCGCCTTTCGTGCCCTGATCGACGGGCGCAAATTGATAGACGTCATTGACCTGCAACAGCGTCACCTTGACGTTGCAAACGGTTTTCTGTTGCGCAGCAATCGAAAGGATCGCCGAGACAAAAAGAGCCAGAGCCAGCGCTGTGCGGCGCGCAAACATCGAATGAGCGGTCATGTCGTTAACCTTCCGAGTTGGGTTGGACTAATTACTCAGGATGTGAATTATACTCGGGGTAATCCATGCCGGATAGAGAGACATTTTTCATCACTGGATTTCCGGGTTTCATTGCGAACCGCCTGCTGGAACGGCTGGCGCGAAAAGAGTGCGGGTTCATCCTGCTGGTGCAGCCGTCGCTGGCGGCACGCGCGGCGGAAGAGCGTGCGCGCATCGCTCAACTTAGTGGAAAGAGTATTGACGAGTTTCAAATCGTCGCAGGCGACATAAGCGAGCGAGGCCTCGCGTTGACTGCAGCGGATCTTGATCCTATTCAACGGCAAACGACGCGCGTGTTTCACCTCGCGGCGGTTTACGATCTTGCAGTTCCGCGAGACCTCGCGATGCGAGTCAACGCCGAGGGCACTCGCAACGTCGTCGATCTGGCGCGTTCGTTGCCGCACCTGCGGCAGTTTCATCACGTCTCAACCTGCTACGTTGCGGGCAGGCGCGAGGGCGTGATTCTCGAGACGGAGCTGCGACACGACGCCGGTTATCGCAATTATTATGAAGAGTCGAAGTACCTCGCGGAGTTGGAAGTCGAGGAGGCGAAGGATGAGCTGCCTGTCACGATTCATCGCCCGGCTGTTGTTTGCGGTGATTCGCGCACCGGTGAAACCGGAAAGTACGACGGCGTTTATTATCTCATTCACTACCTGCTGCGTTGGCCCAGCATGCTTTCGTTGATCAACATCGGCAACCACGAGGTGAGCCTGAATCTTGTGCCGGTCGACTTTGTCGTCGACGCGATGGCGGCACTCGCTTTCGACGAACGCGCGATCGGCAAGACGTTGCAGCTTGCGGATCCGCGGCCGTTGACGACTTACCAGTTGTTCAACTCGATCGCGAAGTCAATCGATGGGCACAGATCACGCATCACAGCGCCCGCGAAGCTAGTGCGGTTTATGCTGATGCTGCCACCGTCGCCGAAGATCACCGGCCTGCCTCATCATGCCGTGCCCTATTTCTTCGTGAGGCAACTCTACGACTCAAGCCAGGCGCAACAACTGCTCGCGCCTCACGGCATTCACTGCCCACCATTCGAAACTTACGTCGATCGGATTGTCGACTTCGCGCAGCAAAACCCTGTATTGAGCCGCAGATGAACGCAGATAAACTCAGATAGCAACAAATCAGATCAGCGGAAATCCGCGTTTATCCGCGGCTTGACAATTCTTTTGTTTAGAATTAGTCTAAATCCATCGTGAAGAGCATAAAAGAAAAGCCGAAGCTAACTCCCCAGAGAGACGCAGTTTTTCAGGTGATAATGGAGCGAGACGATCACCCGACTGCCAGCGACATCTTTGAGGCGGCCCGCCGGCGACTGCCCAGCATCAGCTACGCAACCGTTTACAACTCGTTGCGCTACCTGAAAGAAGCCGGCCTGGTGCACGAAATCAACTTTGGCGACAGTGCCAGCCGCTATGATCGCGAAACCGATCGCCACGATCACGCCATCTGCAACGATTGTGGAAAGCTGGTCGACTTCGATTTGCCGGACGCCGCCAAGCTCATGCAGGCCGCGGCACGTAAATCACGTTTCAAACCTCAGTCGGTTCATTTGACCCTGAGAGGACGTTGTCCGGATTGTTCTCATAAACCGGATTAACAAACATAGCAATTCAATTACTTGGGAGGATACATGACAGCAGCAACAGCAGTAGCAGCAGAGAAGGCGATGGTGGGCCAGCCCGCGCCGGATTTTGAAATGGCCTCGACGAAGAACATGGAGAAACTCAACGAGCCGGTGAAGCTTTCTGATTACAGGGGCAAGTGGCTGGTGATGGTTTTTTATCCACTCGATTTCACTTTTGTGTGCCCCACTGAGCTGACGACCTTTAGCGACCGTTACCAGGATTTTGTCGACATCGGCGCTGACGTTATCGGTATTTCGACTGACTCGGTTTACTCGCACCGCGCGTGGCTGAACACGCCGCGTGACAATGGCGGAGTGCAAGACCTGAAGTACCCGTTGGCATCGGACGCGACGAAGAAAGTCGCCGCGGATTACGGCGTGTTGATCGAAGATCGCGGCATCGCGTTGCGCGGTCTCTTCGTGATCGATCCGGAGGGCATTCTTCGGTACAAAGTCGTCCACGATCTAAACGTCGGTCGTTCGGCTGAAGAGACGCTGAGAGTGATCCAGGCGTTACAAACCGGCGGTCTTTGCCAGGCTGAGTGGAAGCCCGGTCAGAAGACGCTCAACTAATAACTAAGCCACGGGTTGACACGGATTTTCACTGATTTGTGTTAATCCGTTTCATCCGTGGCTAAAAAGGATTTAGAAAATGGCAATGAAGATTGGAACACAGTTGCCCCGGCTGGAAGGCGCCACCGAATGGTTCGGCGGAACGCAGGCGCATGCTGAGGCGGAAGCGACCGGACATCCGACCCTCGTCCATTTCTGGTCAGTGAGCTGCGGCATCTGCAAAGACAACCTGCCGCGGGTTGCGCAATGGCGCGATGAGAAGCGAGAAAACGGCTTGCGCGTGATTGGAATTCACATGCCGCGATATGAGGCGGACACCGACATCGAAGCGGTGCGTGACGTGATTGGCAAGTATGGCATCACCGAGCCGGTGGCCGTGGATAACGAACACAAATTAAAAGACGCATTTCACAACGAGCAGGGTTATGTGCCCGCGTATTACCTTTTCGATGCTGAAGGAAAACTCAGATGTTTCGCCGCGGGTGAACGCGGATTGGACATGCTGAAGTCGGCGCTCGACCGCGTGTTGGCGGTCCAGGAAACCGTCGTCTCAACTTAGGTCGTCCCGCCGAGAAACTCAAAGAGACGATACAGAAGATACAAGCTGACAAAGGCGCTGGCTACGGCCAGTGCCGTCAGCCCGAGAATCATTCCTCCAACAAAAAGCCAGTCGCTCATCCTTCCCGATCGCGCTTCCTCCGCCGAAACGGTGGCGCGTTTTCGCAGCAGCTCGACGTTCTTCCGATTTGATTTCCACCACGCGTCGGCGAAGTCGCCGACGACCGGCAGTGAACCAATGACGTAGTCGAGACCAATGTTCAAACCCATGCGCAGGAGGGTGATCTTGGGAACACGATAGCGGACTGCCGCGGCAAGAATGTAGAACGACGCCAGCGAAGTGGCTGTATCGCCAAGGCCTGGAACAAGACCGATCAGCGCGTCGAGTCCGAAACGCCAACCCAGCACAGGCACGCGGAAAAGATCGTCCATGAGCCATCCGAGACGTTCGACGCCCTTCTCGACGCGTGCGGGTTGTGACTGCGTGTTTTGTGCGAGCGGAAGCTCCCCAAACCTGATAGCTTTCATTTCAGCGAATCCGTGTTACCTGCTGCCAAAAAAACTTGCCGACTTTCGCGAGAGCGCCGAAGGCGTTCTTATCGCCTGATTTTTGGGGAGTTTGTTTTGCGGGGAGGCCCAGGGTCGCGGCCAGCTCCTGGTCCGGAGGCGCGATATCTTCGTCGCCGCGCTTCGCAGTTAGCCAGCGGGTGAATGTACGTCCAATCGCCCGCCTTTGTTCAACTGGAGCTTCCGCGACGAGCGCGATGCGCAGATCTTCGAGTTGCGCAATCTCGTAGAGGTTCGCCTGATAGTAGCCACGCAGGGCAGCGAAGAGTGTCTCTTCGCCAAGTGTCTTTTGCAGATCGACGAACATCAGCGCGCCTTTGGCGCTCACGATAGCCGCGTATTGAAACGTGTTGCGGTAGTCGCGTGATGGGCGATTGGCGTCCATGTCGTCGCCGCCGAAAGTGCGGTAGAGGCGATAGACGCCGCGCACTTGATCGTTCAAAACTGCCGCCGCTTTTTCTTCGCCGTAAGTGCTTTTGTAGTAAAGCAGCGCCGACCATGACGACAGCGCTTCGTCGAGCAGCGGCTCGCGGGCGGGATCGTTCCCGACCGCCGCGCCCCACCATTGGTGCGCGACGAGATGAGCGACGGCCCACTCGAGACTCTCCTCGACCGATGGACGTTGCTCGCGAATTATCTCCGGCAGATTGCGGACGGCGGGTGAATCGAAGTCGACGAAGTAGGCGCTGGCGATGATGTTGAATCCGGAAAACTCGCAGCTTCCAAGACCCGCGACGAGCGGCGCTTCGGCAATGCTGATCGTCTTGAATGGCAGTGGTCCAAACGCGTTGGTGAATACGCGCAGTGCGTTAGCGGCGACGACGAGAGCGCGCTTGCCGACGCGTTCGTGCTCCGCGAGATAGATCGACCTGATGTCGACGCCCTGCACTTGGGTGTGTTCGCTGTGCAGGCCGCGTCCGGCAAGAATCGCGAAGTCGCGCAACGCTGAGCCCGTAAACGTTTGGCCAGTCTTCTCAGGTTTGGGTCCTGCCTCGGTACCCGACGTGAACACGTCGACACCCGGATTCGCCATCACTGTCACTTCGTAATCGGCTGACTCGTTGAAGATGAAGTCTCCAACCGATGGCTCGAGTTTGCGTCGCCAGTCATCGCCGTCGCGAACAACCAGCACTGGATACGCGGCCCCGAGCAGCATCACGCCGCGACAGCGGAAGTTGATATCGCGCGCGCGGCGCGTTTCTCGATCGCTGCGGAGCGCCGCGCTCACTTGCTTCACGACATGTGTTGTCAGGCTGGTTTCATCTCGATCGATCTCCGGCACTGAACCTTTGAACTTGATGACGACTTCGGCGGACGCCTCGGGCGCGACTGGCTCGCGCAGGTTTATGCGCAGCGTTGTGCCCTGATCGTCGCTTGACGAATACAGCGGCGAATCGTCAGTGCCGGAGCGCACTTCGAGAATGTCGAGACGAGGTTCATCTGTATCCGCGGCTGGGCCGTTCGCGGGAAACTGCTGATCGCCGGCGCGCAGGTTTGGGTAGAGATGAAAGTAGATGATTGAGGTCGGCTTATCGCTGCGATTGATCCAACGAACTCTCTCGCTGCCCGTGTAAGTGAGCCGGTCGAAGTCGATCTTCAGGTCGATTTTGTAGAGATGGCGTTCGGCAGGTTGCGGAGGCGTTTGCGCGTTCGCGACTGTGGACAAGAGCAGTGACAGGATTACTCCTGAAAATCTGGCAAATCCTGTCCAACCTTTCATGCTTACTTAACTCCCTGCCGGATAACAATGGATTGGATCACATCTCCGCGCACGATTCTGTCCACCACATCCATGCCCGCTACGACACGACCAAAAACCGTGTAACCACCGTCGAGATGCGGCTGCGGCGAATGGGTCACAAACCACTGCGAGCCGCCGGTGTCTTTGCCCGACAACGCCATTCCCACTGCCGCTCGATCGTAAAGCACCTGATTGATCTCGCACCGGATCTGATACCCGGGCCCGCCGTTTCCATCACCTCTCGGGTCGCCGTCCTGAATCACAAAGTTGGGCACGACGCGGTGAATGGTTACGTTGCGATAATAATCACGTTGGGCAAGCTGAACGAAGTTGTCGACTGTCAGCGGGGCTGCTTCGGGGAGAAGCTCCATAGTAAACGAACCCTTGCTGGTAGTCACGACAGCCCGGACGTTCTTACCTATGCGCGACAGGGCGCGGGTGTAATCCGCGTCTGTGTTGCGCGTTTGCACCGTTCCGATTTGGGAAGAGAAGTCGCCGGCGCCGTTGGTTTTCAGCAGCGCAGCAGCACGCCGCCGGATCAGGTGATCGCCCGATTTCAGGCCTGCTTTGATCAGGTCGTTGGCGGCAGCGCTTTTTTGTTTTGCGAGCGCGTCGAGGATCGAGAGTGCGGCATCGTTCAAGACGTCGTTATTTGCTTGCGGCCACGCTGCTGCGAGTGCGCGCGTGTTTTCCTCCGAAGGCGAAAGGTCGCCAATTAAGTCTGCCGCAGTGCCGCGCAGGATGATGTCGCTTTCTTTGAACTGTGCGCGCAGTACGGTTGCGAGGTCCTGAGGTTTGAAAGCGGCGAGCGCGCGGAGCACGTCGGGAATCGCATACTCGGAGTGAACGGCGACGAGTGTGTTGATGGTCAGACCGGAATTGCGGTAGTCGAGCATGGCGCGCAGCAGCGTCTCTGCGGTGCTCGCGAGTTCGGCCTTGTTCTTCATTGCATCCGGGAGTGCGGCGATCTCGCCGAGACCTGCGGCGATGCCGGATGCCGCGCGCCAGTCGAGCAGGATCGTCTCCTGCACCTTCCGCTTTGCTTGGTCGGGCGAGCCAAACTCGGCGACATAAGCGGCAGGGGCGATGCGTACAAACGCGACTTCGACTTCCGGAGCGGTGTGATTGAGGGCCTGGCTGATTTTACGCAGCCAGGCGACAGCGGCCTTGTCTTCTCTTTGGGCCAGGAGCCGGCCGAGTGTCGTTGCGATCTCGAGCACTTCGTTTGTCTCGACGGGCCGGTTGGCGATGTTTTGTTCCGCCAAAAGCTCGCCGCGTTTCAGCAACGGTTCGGCGGCGCGCGGATCTTTCAGTGATGCGAGTGCGCGAATAGCGCTGACTCTCACGCGTGAATCTTTGTCTTCGGTAGCCCGGACCAGGACCGCGTCGAATGATGGCTTGTCCTCCGTCACGCCGAGGACGCGGGCCGCGTTGGCGCGAACGATCGGATCGAGATCGGCGAGCAGCTTTCGCAGTTGCTCGTTTCCGTCTTTGAGACGAAGGCGTGCAAGCGCGTTTGCCGCATCTGCGCGCACGCGGGGATTGGAGTGAGTCAAAAACTTCGCGATAACTGGGCCGGCGTTTGACGGTCGAGCTCGCAACGCGGCAGTCAGTCCAAACAGGATCGTTGGCTGATCGAGTGTTTCGGATTTGAGTGTTTCGAGAATCGCGGCACCCAGTTCACGTTGCCGCGTTTGTTGCGCCTCGGGCAGGACGCCGGTGATCTTTCCCAGCGCTTCTATCGCTCGAGCGCGGAGTTCGCCGCGTGTGTTCTTCAGCGTCGCGAGCAAGACATTGGCGGCTGACTCAGATTCCACTTCGCCGAGCGCGAACGCCGCCATCGACCGAACGCTCAGGTCCTTGTCGTGTTCGAGCAGATCCGTGAGCGCGGTTACTGAGCCTTCGTTGCCGATGCGCCCGGCGGCGAGTGCAGCGCGTTTGCGGATCGAGGGATTTTTATGTGAGAAGAGTTTGCGCAGATCGTCGTCCCAGCGCCGCTCGTCTTCAGCTTTCGTGATCGATAAGAGCGTTCGTTGCTGACCGAAAGTTACTGGACTCAGAGCAATGCACGTCAGGAGCACTGCAAAAATTTTGATCACCATGGAAACGAATCATACATTAGACAGGATTACAGAATTAACAAGAAAAAGGGTGGCCCCACAGGACCACCCCTAAAAATCTCTTTTGTAAATCAACTAGCTAACGGTGTTTGAAACAGCGGGAATCTCTGTCGGCTTGGTATCGGCCCGCATGGTCGGCATCTTCGTGGTGTCGAGCGGCTCGTCCTTCTTCTCTTTCCTGCTCTTGTCGGCAGACTGGGCCATCTGGACCATCTTGCAACTTCCCTCAAACATTGCTCCCTGCTCGATGATCAGCGACGGCGTCTGAATGTTGCCATTCACCTTTGCGGCACGGCCGAGTTCCAACCGCTGAGTCGCGATGATATCGCCGTTGATTGTCCCGTGAATTACCGCGACGGCGACTTCAATGTTGGCGTCGACTTTTCCGTTTGCTCCGACGATGAGTGTGCCGCTCGAAGAGCTGACGCGGCCCGACAGGTGACCGTCGACTCTCATCATGGCCTTAAAATTAGCTTCGCCGGTGACCACAGTACCGCCGCCCACGAAACCGCTGAGTGTGCCTTCCTTGATATCTCTGGCCAGAGTTTCGCTCTCCGTCATCGCGCGAGAACCGTTGGTCGTCGCTGGTTCGGGTGCCGGTTTTGCTTCAACAGTCCCTCCCTGATATGAGGAATAGGGTTTGGCAGTGGAGTAATCAGGAACCTCTGGTTTATGGCTGGAATGGTCGTTCTCTTCCTGATCCTTGGGATTCTTTCCTATCCTGAGCATCTTATACCTCCGTAAATATGGGGGCGCGGAAGTTTAGTCACCGGCTGTCGGAACCTTGAAGCAACGAAACGACGCGCTTGCCTTTTGTTCGTGGATTTTTACTAGCTTTGGATGCTAGCGCGAA
>JBKPPH010000134.1:0-12584 GCA_046733535.1 Acidobacteriota bacterium | reverse complement strand
AGGCGTTGCGATGTATATTGTGGGGCAAGAGAGACGGTTGGTGGATCCTCCGTCTCAAGTGGTTGCTGGGGTGAGGACAGTAACCACGAATATGGATGGGCGCGACGCACTCCCACGTATGTCGCGCCCATTCGCTTTTATGTCATGACATCGGTTCCGTACCCGATTACCATTGCCCCAAATGCACCGGCTCGAAATCTCACTCAAACAAGCAGCTCGCAGAAGTGAAATCAACATCGGCAGAGGCATTCGGCGGGAACTCGGGCAGTTGATTCCCCTCGAAGCTCCGCGTCGAGTTGGAATCATTTCCAACAAGCGAGTCTTTGACCTGTACGGGCGCGAGGTCGTGCGCTCGTTGAAGGCCGCGGGTTTCAAGACCTTCGTTTGGCTGATGCCTGAAGGGGAGCGTTACAAGTCGTTTCGCGAGTTGGAAAAGGCTGTCACATTCCTGAGCGAAAACCGTTTTGAAAGAAATGATTTAGTGGTTGCGCTGGGCGGCGGAGTGGTTGGCGATCTCGCGGGGTTCAGTGCGGCGGTTTACTTGCGCGGGCTGTCGCTGGTCCAGGTGCCGACGACGCTGCTCTCGCAGATCGATTCTTCAGTGGGCGGCAAGACTGGTATCAATCTTCCTGTCGGGAAAAACCTCGTCGGCTCTTTTCATCAGCCTGCTTCGGTGTTCATCGATCCCGAAACCTTGAAGTCGTTACCTCAACGCGAGCTGGTATCCGGGTTCTGCGAGATAGTCAAACAAGCACTCATCTGCGATCAAACGCTTTTCGATATGACAGTTGATTGTCTTCAACAAGTGCGCCGCAACAGCGATTTTCTACTCACCGCGGAGTTTGAAAAGTTGATCGCTGCGCAATGCGGTTTCAAGGCGTCGATCGTCGCGAACGATGAGCGCGAGTCGACCAGTCGATCTGACACGAAGTCGCGACGCGTGTTGAACTTCGGACACACGACGGCCCACGCGCTCGAGACGATCACGAACTACCGCATGTTCCGGCATGGTGAAGCAGTTGGTTATGGAATGTTAGTTGCCGGAGAACTTTCGCGAGACCTCGGTTTTCTCGACGCCGGGGACTTGCAACTCCTGCGCGAGGCCGTGAACTTGTGTGGACCACTACCGCGCGCCGACAAACTCGACGTCAACCAGATCATCGGTGCATTGAAGCACGATAAGAAGAGCGTCGGCGGTCAGATCAACTGGGTGTTGCTCGAAGGCGTGGGCCGGCCGCGAATCGTCGAAGGGCGGCTCATCAGTGCGAAATCCCTGCGTCTTGCGCTGCGAGCTGGATTGCGGTCAATCGGTCGAGAGAAAGAGAGTTTCAACTAATGCAAAGATCAGGCGAACGCGGCGGTGCCAATCTGAAATTCCTCATCGTGATGACGCTTCTGATTTCGAGCGCCTACGCCGGGTACCTTTATATCCCGATCGCTTACCAGGCATACACGTTCAAGGATTTAATGCAGCACTACGCCGACGTTGCGGCGGCGCAAAGCTATCAGCCGTCATGGGCCAGTGAACAGTTAATCAAGAGTGCTCCCGAATACGACATTCCTGCGAATGCGGTCATCACCTCTGTGAATCGCGAAAACCGGATGGAAGTGAGAGTGCAGTACACGCGCGAGATCCAGTTTCCCGGCTACACGTACAACTACGAATTCGATCAGACGGTCAAAAGCACCGCGTTCCTTACCTTCAAGTAAAACTTAACCACAGATGAACACGGATGAATACGGATTAGATCCGCGTTTTCCATCCGCGTTCATCTGTGGCTAAGAATCTATCGCGGCGCGCCGCCGTCGAGAAATGCTTTGAGTTTGCGTGAGCGTGATGGATGGCGCAGCTTGCGTAAGGCTTTTGCTTCGATCTGTCGAATGCGTTCTCTTGTCACTGCGAAGTGTTGTCCTACTTCTTCCAGGGTATGTTCCGAGCCGGTCGTTCCGAGGCCAAACCTCATCTTGATGACTTTTTCTTCGCGCGGCGTGAGCGTCGCCAAAACCTCGTCGGTAATCTCGCGCAGGTTCGATGCAACCACAGCGTCCGCCGGATTCAGTATCGACTTGTCTTCGATAAAGTCGCCGAGGTGTGAATCTTCTTCCTCGCCAATCGGAGTCTCCAAAGAGATCGGCTCCTGAGCAATCTTCAACACCTTCCGCACTTTTGAAACCGGTATATCCATCTTCCGCGCGATCTCTTCACTCGTCGGCTCACGGCCCAACTCCTGCACGAGCGATCGAGACGTGCGAATCAACTTGTTGATCGTCTCGATCATGTGTACCGGAATACGAATGGTGCGCGCCTGATCGGCGATCGCGCGAGTGATCGCCTGGCGTATCCACCACGTCGCGTACGTCGAAAACTTGTAACCGCGCCGCCATTCAAACTTGTCGACAGCCTTCATCAAACCGATGTTGCCTTCCTGAATCAAATCCAGAAACTGCAACCCGCGGTTCGTGTACTTCTTCGCGATGGAAACAACCAATCGCAGGTTTGCTTCGACAAGTTCGCGCTTCGCCTGGCCGGTCTGCTGCTCGCCGATCACGATCGAATGAAGCGAGCGCTTGATCTCGACCGGGCTGACGTAATTGTCAATCTCGATCTGCAACAACCGTTTGCGTGCAGCAAGAATGCGGCGCTTCAACTCGCGCTGCTCCTCCGGCCTGATGCGCTTCCTGCTCAACTTCTCATTCGCGCTATCAATCTCTCGCTCTGCTTCGCGCACCTGCTTCTGCACTGCACGAATGGCATTGATCAAACGCTGGCGCGCGCGTTCAGTGAGATTCAGACGCCCGATCTCCTGCGCGATTTCAAGCCGAATGCGCGCGACTCTTCGCTGTAGACGAGTTAACTTTTTACCTTTCTTCCCGTGGACCAACTTCTGCTCGGCGCGAAATTTTTCCAACTCCTTCAATCCGAGCCTGCAAAGCTTGTCGATGTTTTGAATTCCCTCGATCGTCCAGGTTCGATACTCCTCGGCCTTGTCTTCGTCGCCCGTCAGCTCTGCCTGTTCGGAAAACGTGACGGTGTCGCGAATGTTTATCCTGCCCGCTTGTAAATCCTCACCGATTCGCAGCACCTCGCGCACTGCAATCGGAGAACGCGCGATCGCCTTTTGCGTTTTCAGTTGACCTCGCTCGATTCGTTTCGCGATCGCAACTTCGCCCTCGCGCGTGAGCAACGGAACAACTCCCATCTCGCGCAAATACAAGCGAACCGGATCGTTCGTCTTTTCAAGCGCGCCGGCCGAAAGGTCGAGTTCGATGTCTTCGTCAAGAGCTTCGTCTTCATCGTCCGCGACTGTCGCAGCGGCCTGCTCGAGTAGTCGTTCGTCGGAATCCGCAACCGGAATGTTCGACCCTTCCAACTTCTGGAGCACGTCTTCGATGTCGTCGGGAGAAACAACATTGTCGGGCAGTTCGCGATTGAGATCGTCGAACGTCAGGTATTTCTTGTCGCCGCCCAACTCGAGCAGCCGCTCCATTACGTCGTCCCGATCCTTGTCTTCGATAGTCACTGTTCCGCTCCGAATTGCTTCTACCGGCTCCGCGAAGCCGTTTCACTTTGAGGTTGCAACATTCCTTGACGGAGTGAGGAGAGTTGAATTTGTTCTGCTGAAAGTCTGGAAACTCTGTCGACGTCCTGCTCTCGCTCGGCGATCGCCAGTTCTCTTCTCAATTCCTCGATTCGCTGTTCGAGTTTCATCAGTCTGAACGTAGCAACGCATTCTTCGGCCACGTAATGCTCGTTCGAACTGTGCAGAGAAGAGTTCATCAGCACCATCGGAATCATCCTGGCGGCAAACTCGTCACCTTCAGTCTTGCTCGTCAAACTCTCATAATCGATCTCGAGGCCTTCACGTTCGAGTTCGAGCAACGCTTTGAAGAGGGGCGCTGTCGCCAGGTCTTCGTAATCTTCTTCTCGCAACATCGGCAGCACTTCGCGTCGCAAGTTTGCGTCTGCAAAAAGTAAGCCAAGCAAACGCTGTTCAGCTGCGGTCGCATCACTTCGTCTTGTCAACGCTTGAACAGCGGTCGAGCGAACGTTCCTGTTGTCGCGAACTGTTTGCCATAACTCTCGGCGCCATGCGGACGTGTTGACATTCTCTCGATCGATCCCAAGCGCATCCATCGCCATGTCAAAATACTCGCGCTTCTGAATGCGACTGTTGACGGCGCGTATATAAGGAAGAACTTCTTCGACGGCTTCGGCCTTTTCCGCGGGCCGGTGAAGATTGCGGTCGCGTAAAGCGCTTTCGATGACGAATTGTATGTGTGGTTGTGCCTGCGCCCTTTGCCGCTGATATTCAGTTACGCCAAACTTTCGGATGTACTCATCGGGATCCGCATTGTCGGGAAGCACCAGCACTTTGACTTCGAGATCCTCGGCGAGGAGAATTTCGATCGACTTTTTTGCTGCTTGCACGCCGGCGCGGTCGCCATCATAGTTGACAACAACTTTGCGCGCAAACCTACTTAGCAGCTTCACCTGATCCGGCGTCAACGCTGTTCCTAAACTTGCTACAACGTTTCGCACTCCGAACTGATAAGGCACGATCAGATCGAGAAATCCTTCGACGAGAATCGCGAATTCCTGTCGTCTGATCTCGTCGCGCGTGAGATTCAGACCGAAAAGATTTCGACCTTTCACGTAAGCGGCGGTCTCGGGCGAGTTGATGTATTTTGCGTCTTCGCCTTTGAGTGTGCGGCCGCCGAAAGCGATGGGCCGGCCCTGCACGTCGAGCACGGGAACCATCAGCCGCCCACGAAAGCGATCGTAAGAACCTCCTTCATCTTTCTTAACTACGAGGCCACTCCGATCTATATGGTCCTGAGTGGCGCCTTTATTTCGCAAAAAATTTGAAAGCGCGTCCCAACTGTCAGGCGCGTAGCCAAGCCGAAACGTCTTTTGCGTCTCCTCGGTGATTTCTCGCTGTTTTAGATATTCGCGAGCGATGCGGCCTTCGTTGCTGGACGCGAGTTGCTGTTGCCACCATTCCATGGCCCAGGAGTTGAGTTGAATGACCTGGTCTGCTTCTTGACGCCGCACTTCGAAACGGCTGTCGTCCACCATCTTTGGCAGCGGCATTCCGACCTTGTCGGCAACAATCTTGATTGCTTCGGGGAACGCAACGCGCTCGATCTCCATCACGAAAGTGAAGACGGAGCCACCTTTGTGGCAGCCAAAGCAGTAAAAGATTTCTTTGGAGGGACTGACCGAGAAAGAGGGCGTCTTCTCTTTGTGAAAAGGGCAGCACGCCATCCAATTCGCGCCCTTTTTCTTGAGCTGCACGTAGTCCTGGATTACCCGGACGATGTCTGCCTGTCGTTTGAGATCGTCGATGAATGTTTGGGGGTAGCGCATTGGATACGATCGTATTTGGCCGCGGATTACGCTGATCTGTTAAATCGATTTACGCAGATCCGTGTAATCCGCGGTTATTGTCTCAACTCGACCAATGTCGCGCCAGTGCCACCCTGATCCGGAGGGGCAGGGAGGAAACGGGCGACGTGCGGGTGGCCGTCGAGCAGGCCTGCGATCGCGCGACGCAGGGCGCCGGTGCCGTGACCGTGAACGATTCGCACCTTGCTCAAACTCGCAAGCGAAGCCTCGTCGAGAAATTTATCGACGGCGTCAACTGCTTCATCCGTCGTTTGCCCGATCACGTTCAACTCAGTTTGCGCACTCTGTTCAGCGCTGCTCAAGTGGACCTCGGTGTTCGCTGACTTGCGCAGCTTCTCCAGTTTACCTTGTTGCGTTTTTGGAGTTGCCTGCTGCTCTACCAGTTCCAACTGGTCGACCCGTTCCTTGAATCTCAACGACTTCACTCGCACTTCAGCGATGCCGTCCTTGATCTGATCGACCACGCCAACTGAACCAAACGATCGCAGCTTCACTTTATCGCCGACGACGATCTCGCGCGGCGCGGCCGGCACATATTCTGGCGCATCCTCGATCGTATTGTCAGCCGGACGTTCCGGTTGGACCACGGCGCCTTCGCGCACAATGCGAACTTCTCGTTGCGCGGCCCGCTTCATCTCGGCGACTTGCCGCTGCGCGTCTCGCTCGACTCTTACTCGTTCCGTGCGATCCTGGATTCTTGCAACCAACTCGCGCCCACGCTTCTCGAGTTCGGCGATCGTCCGCTGAACAGTTTGATCAAACGTCGCCTGCCGTTCGCGCTCCTGCTTCGCAGCTTCTTTGTCGAGTGAGGCAAATTTCTCTGCAACCGCAGTTCGCTCCTCTTCGAGGGCGAGTCGCAAAGCCTCGGCGTCCTCGGCTTCTCGCTTGATTCGCCGCAAATATTCAGACGCTTGCAAAGACGAGTCTTTAACAGACCTCATCGCGTTATCGACGATGGCTAAAGGCACTCCAAAACGGCGCGCTATCTCGAGACCCGAAGAAGCGCCAGCCATTCCGACAATCAGGCGATATGTTGGCTGCAACGTCTTCTCGTCAAATTCAACACTCGCATTGAGCACACCCCCTTCGTTGCCCGCGTACATCTTGAGTCCGCTGTAATGCGTCGTCGCGATGACGTGCGCGCCGCAAGCTCTGCGGAAATGATCGACGACAGCGACACCGAGGGCAGAACCTTCTTCCGGATCGGTGCCGGTTCCGACTTCATCAAGCAGTACGAGCGCGGGCGCTTCGCACAGATCGATCATGCGCGCGATGTTGGCAACGTGTGAGGTGAACGTCGAGAGATTTGCAGCCAGCGATTGATGATCGCCGATGTCGGCAAGTACGGACGCGTAAAACGGAAATCGCGCGGACTTTGCCGGCACCGAGATGCCGGACAGCGCCATCAAAGCAAGCAGGCCTGTGGTCTTCAAAACAACCGTCTTGCCGCCCGCATTCGCACCGGATATCACCATCGCGTTCTTTTGATCGTCGAGTGCGAATGAAACAGGCACGACTGAGCCGCCGATCGCTCGCAGGTTCTCTTCGAGCAACGGATGCCGCGCTTCGACCAGTTCCAGTTCGCCGCTTGCGTTGGTTTCCGCGCGCACAGGGATCTCGGGGATCACGCAGTTGAAACTCTGATGAAAGACTGCGCGTGCGTTGATGAAGTCAAGCTCGGAAACCGCATCCGCCGCCATCTCAATTGCAGGCAGTTGCGCTCGCAGTTCTTCCGACAAGCCGAAGAGAATGCGCGCGATCTCGCGCGTCTCACTCTCATGTAAGCCCTGCAATTCGTTATTCGCGTCGATCGTCTCGAGCGGCTCGACAAAAGCCGTCGCACCCGAGGATGAGTAACCGTGTGCGACACCCTGCACGCGCCCTCGGTGATCGGCTTTAACAGGAATGACAAAACGATCGTTTCGTATCGTCACGAGCTCGTCCTGAATTGCCTCAGCCGATCGACGCATCAGGCTTTCGAGTGAGCGGGTAATGCGCGAACGCAGCGCGTTGATCTCGTGACGAATACTGGCCAATTCCGGACTCGCCCGATCATCAAGCTCTCCGCTCGGCAGAATCTTGCTGGTCACGCGTGCGACGAGCGTGTTGAGATCGCGCGGCAAAGCTTCGACCAGTTGCCACAACACCGGCGCGTTTTCGCGTTCAGCAAGAATCGCCGCTCGCGCCGACAACGCCTGCTCGCACAAGCGCGACACTTGCAGAATCGCAATCGGATCCAGACTCGCGCCCTCAACACGCAGTCGCGCGATCGTTTCTGCGGGATCTGTTAAGCCACTGAAATACCACCTTACTCCGCGAGTTCTGAGCAGCACGCATTCCGCCAACGCGGAGAGTTCTCGTTGCAACGCCGAAAGATTGTCGATGGGTGCAAGTGTCTCGACGCGCCGCTGTCCGGGCTCGGTCTGCGCGTTGCGCTTTATCAACGCAAGAAGGTGCTGGTATTCCAGAGTTGTAAATGCCTGCGTGTTCACGAGGCGTAAAGGTTAAAATATTAGCCACGGATTTGCACGGATGCAGACGGATCGTACAATGAGGATCGATCTGTCAACTGAAAGGCGACGCAATGGATGAGTTTGACCGCTATCGCGCGGCGATGAATGAAAAACTGCTCGGCAGCAATCACCTCGGCATCAAACGTTTCTTCGCGCTCGACACACAGGCTTATGAAGACGGAGCGCTCGACAAACGGACCAAAGAGCTCATGGGCCTTGTAGCCTCGGCGGTGCTGCGCTGCGACGATTGCATCACGTATCACATCAAGCAATGTGCGGCGATTGGAATAAATCGTGAGGAGTTTCTCGATGCATTCAACGTGGCGCTCGTGGTCGGCGGCTCAATCACGATTCCACACTTGCGACGCGCGATCGAGCGCGTCGACCAACTGCTTGAAAATCCGAATCAAAATCCGTGAAAACTTTCCTCCTAACAATCGTCCTAATTTTGATGGCCCAGGGTATTTTTATGTCTGCTCAAGAAAGACCGAAAGTGCGTGCTCCCGAGATCACGGGAGGCCGCGGTTGGCTCAACACCGATAAGCCCCTCTCGATTGCAACTCTCAAGGGCAAAATCGTGCTACTCGATTTTTGGACCTATGGCTGCATCAACTGTATCCACATCATTCCCGATCTCAAGAAACTCGAAGCGAAGTATGCCAACCAACTCGTCGTTATCGGCATTCACTCTGCCAAGTTTCAAAACGAAAAAGAGACGGAGAACATCAGGCGCATCATCCTGCGCTACGAGATCGAGCACCCTGTTTATAACGATTCGGAATACGCAGTCTGGCAGAGTTACGGTGTACGCGCCTGGCCCACGCAGGTACTGATCGATCCCGCCGGTTACATCATCGGCGGTGTCTCCGGCGAGGGCAATTACGACGTCATCGACCAGACGATCGCGAAAGTTATCGATGATTTTCGCAAAAAGGGCGAGCTAAACGAAGAACCGCTCAAACTCGTTCTCGAACGAGCGAAAGTCGGGGAACTCCCACTGGCCTTCCCCGGCAAAATTCTCGCGGACGCGAACGGCGATCGACTCTTCATCGCGGATTCAAATCACAACCGCATCGTCGTGACGAAACTCGACGGCACACTCGTGGAGACGATCGGCACAGGCGACAGTGGCGCCGCCGACGGCGCATTCGACAAAGCGACTTTCTATCGTCCACAAGGCATGGCGCTCTCCGGCGACAGTCTCTACGTTGCCGACACTGAAAACCATCTCGTTCGTCGAATCGATCTGAAATCGCGTACTGTCGAAACGATCGCGGGCACCGGTCAACAGTCGCAGGACTATTTCAAATCAGGACCAGCGCGCACGATTGCGTTGAGTTCGCCATGGGATCTGCAACTGGTCGGACGCGAACTCTACATCGCGATGGCTGGGCCACACCAGATCTGGCAGCTCGATCTCGATAAGAACGAAGTCTCAACATTCGCGGGCTCCGGACGGGAAGCACGGTTGGATGGGCCAGTCTTGCGAGCCGGCTTCGCGCAACCTTCCGGCATCGCAAGCGACGGTAAAACGCTTTTTGTTGCCGATAGCGAGTCGAACATCATTCGCGCGATCGATATCGCGGCGGGTACGGTTAAAACTCTCGTTGGCGGTGATCTGTTTGAGTTTGGCGACGTCGACGGAACGGGGGACGACGTACGCCTGCAACATCCGCTCGGCGTGCTTGCCTTCGGCGACAAAGTCCTGATCGCCGACACCTACAACCATAAAATCAAGGAGCTCGATCCGAAGCGCGAAAAAGTTACCTCGCTAATCGGCACCGGAAAGCCGGGACAAACAGACGGAGCATCGCCTTCGTTCTATGAACCCGGCGGCTTGACGTTGGCCCACGAGAAGCTCTACGTCGCCGACACAAACAACCACGCGATTCGCGTCGTTGATTTGAAAACGAAACAGACGAGCACCCTGCGTATCAACGGTCTAACTCCGCCGGCGAAGAATCTGCAGGCGCTCGAATCTGCCGTTGGTCCAAATGCGGAAGAGATCAAAGTGCCGGCGCAACGGCTTCGTTCCGGCGCGAATGCATCGCTGCAAATCGAAGTGGAACTGCCGGCGGGCTATCACCTGAATCCGATGGCGCCGCAGCGTTACAAGGTTTCAGTCGATGGCGGCAACAGCTTGTCCGTTGACGACAAGACTGCTGCCCGCGCGACAAAAGATCTGAAGCTTCCGCTGCGCGTCCCGCTAAACACCACGGCAGTTGGTCAATCAACTATTCACGCGCAGATTACGTTGTTCTACTGCCGTGAAGACAACACGGGCACGTGCCGGATCAGAACACTCGTGTGGCAGGCGCCGGTTGAAGTGACGAATGATGCGAGTGCGCCGGGTGAAGTGAAGCTACAGGGCAAGTTAACAGCCACAGATTGACACGGATAATTACGGATCAGAATGATTTCATCTATGTACATCCGTGGTAATCCGTGGCGCTTTCTAGTAATATCCAATTCCCCCTAAATTCATAGCTAAGGAGTGAGGTCATGGCCGATAAACCATTTCTCACTGATATCAAAACTTTGCGCGAACGCGCGCGACAGCACATCGAAAACGGCGCGGTAACCGAAGGCTATCGCGCGGATCGCGAAACAGCGGTCAGGATTTTGAACGAAGCACTCGCCACCGAAATCGTCTGTGTGCTGCGGTATCGACGCCATTATTTTATGGCCGCCGGAATTAATGCCGAGAGTGTGGCGGCAGAGTTTCTCCAGCATGCCAACGAAGAGCAGGGACACGCGGATGAAATCGCGCAACGCATCGTTCAGCTAAACGGCGAACCGAATTTCAATCCCGAAGGCTTGCTCATGCGCAGTCACGCGGAATACGTCGAAGGCAATTCGCTCCTGGACATGATCAAAGAGGACCTCGTTGCCGAGCGCATTGCGATCGATAGTTACCGCGAGATGATCACTTATTTCGGAAACGACGATCCCACTTCCCGACGAATGCTTGAAGGAATTCTTGCCGTCGAGGAGGAGCACGCCGACGATTTGGTAAGCATGTTGGAGAAGATGGGCTGACCGAATCGTAATCCGATTCAGCTTTTTGGAGCGTGATGCTTTGCACGTGGAGCATCACGCTTGTTAGTCTCTGCGTATTGTCTGAACAGTCAAACCAAACTAATCCCGGCCGGCCCACGATGTGCCGTAGTTGTGGAGCAATCGTCGGCGCCGGCGAACCTCAATGCGCCGTATGCGGGGCCTCAACAGCGATTCAGCCGGCGCAAAGTCCCTATCAGCGACAGGCGGATCGAGAAACGATCAAGTTTGCACGCGCGGTTTTAAGTCGCCCGTATAAGTTCACGATTGTCTTCCTCATTGCGAACCTGTTTGTGTTTATGTTGATGTGGGAATCGAGCGGGATGGCCTCGTCGGTGCTGTGGCAGGCTTTTCACGAACCCGTCCTCATCGGCTACGGCGCCAAAGTCAATTATTTGATCGATGCGCCGCACTATCAATGGTGGCGTTTCATCGCGCCGATGTTTATTCACGTCAACTTGTTTCACCTGCTGGTCAATATGTACAGCCTGATGATGGTTGGACCATTCGTGGAGAAGCTTTATGGGTCCGCCAAGTTCGTCGTCTTTTGGATTGCGACTGGTATCGCTGGAGTGGTGGCGAGTTATTTGACAGTGCGTCCCCAGCTCGCGACCGGCGCTTTCGGACGTTTTATTTTCAAGAGTGTAGACATGCCATCGGCGGGTGCGTCCGGAGCCCTCTTTGGATTGGTGGGCGTGCTCTTCGTGTTCGGTATCAAGTTTCGCCGCGAGCTTCCGGAAGGGTTTAAGCGAGCGTTCGGCACGGGCATGCTGCCGATCATCTTTATCAATCTCGTGATCGGGTTTGTCGGCCGCGGCTTTATCGATAATGCCGCGCACCTCGGTGGACTGTTGTCAGGAGCAGCACTCGCGCTCGCTGTCGATTACCGGCGACCGGGCGTGCGTGCGAGTGTTACAAACACCTGGCGAGTTTTTCAGGTGCTAGCGCTTGGCGTAGTGGTTCTGGGTTTTTATAAGGTCGCCAGGAACTTTAACTATTCACTTGCAACGTCGGCCCGCGCAACGCCCAATGCGCGGACACTGACGTTTTTGAACTATGTCGGGGCGATGACCCAGGTCCAGGAAAAAGTCGCGGCAGTGATTCATAACCACGATGTGAGCGACGTTGCTGCCGTAACTCAAAGGGCAATGCAATCGCCGGCTCCCGATCAGCGCGCGACTGAGTTGAGAACTCAACTCATAATGATACTTTCGAAATTGTCGGACGCCGCGGCGGCTGCGAGTCCGGCGCCGGGTGATGGACCACGGCGGCCGGCGCAGTTGGACCAGAAGCTGTTGGATGAGTTCACAGAATGGAAAAAGCAGTATGAAGCTTGGTTGAAAGGCGCTGCGAGCACATATACGGCGTCGCAATAAAAAAACTTTTCAGGAGAGAGAAATGGAGATCAGGAGAGTCGGTGTATTGGGATGCGGGCTGATGGGCGCGGGTATCGCGCAGGTTGCGGCCAGCGCGGGATTTGAAACGGTCGTAAGAGAAGTTTCAGAGGAGTTGATTACAAAAGGATTTGGCGGGATTGAGAAGTCGTTGGCCAAGTTTGCCGAAAAGGGAACGATAACCGCGGAACAGCAGCGGGAGATTCGCGGGCG
>JBKPPH010000133.1:0-14734 GCA_046733535.1 Acidobacteriota bacterium | reverse complement strand
TGTTTTCGTGTCGCGCAGCAGCTCAGCTAATGACCGCGCCTTCGCCTGTTCGCTTGCCTGAAAAGCCAGCACCGCCAAATCCCGTGACGGCTTCGATTCGTTTTTACGCATCAGGCAATCGACATAAGCCTCATAACGATCTTGCACGCTCGCGGAGAAGGCTGCCGCGAAAACACGACTTGTCAGATCGCGCCGGATCTCCTCGGTGTTGTCGATTGACTCCTTGAGGTACTTTTCGGCCGCGTCGTAATTACCCTGGCGCATCTCCAGACGCCCGAGCGCGAAACGCACTGCGGCTTCATTAACTCGATTGGGTATCTGGCGAAACGTTTTGGACGCTGCGAGATAATTCTCTCGCGCTCGCGCGACTGCGCCTTGCTGCTCGTATATCTGCCCGATCAGCGCGCGCACTTGTGCAGCATCTCCCGGACTACCGGCGCTCTCGTAAACCGGCAGCACGAGCTGCAAATGCTGAAGCGCAACATCGTGTTGGCCCAGGGCGATATAAACCTGGCCCATGTATTCATGACATTGGGCCAGATCGAGTGTCTTGGCCTGGTCGCCCAGGCTTACAAGACCGTCGAGTGCTTCCTGTAAATGAGTGAGGGCGGCAGGATAGTCTTTCAGCAGGTAATAGGTGTAACCCATCAACATCGTCGTGCGAGTGTAAAGGCGATGCTGCTGGGCCTGGCTATAGTATTCCTTTGCTCGCTGATACTGCGTCAGCCCGTTCTCGGGCAAACCGATTTCGTTGAAAAAGTAGGCCATCCCGCTGACGAATCGACCCATGTTGTATGGATCGTCTTTTTCGTCTACGAGATTCAATGCCTGCGTTAGATACGAGACCCCATTCAGCCATTCGCCGTTTCGTCCTTCGATGTAGCCCAACATGATCAGTGCGTCTGCTTCCTGGGCGACATTGTGCCGCTGATGCCAAAGTTGCCGCGCCAACTCGTAGTATTGGGCCGACTCAGTCATGGAATTCTGCGCGAAGTGATATTGACCGATGTAGGCGTAGGACGTGGCTATGCCCGCCGCGTCGTTAACGGACTGGAAAAGCTCGAGGGCTTTTTGCGCAGTTTGAATGGCGAGCGAATGGTTTTTGAGGTTTTGCTCTTGACTGAGCTCAAGAAGCTTGTTGGCGCGTTGAATCGGATCAGTGCTTTTGGGACCGGCCCTCGCCGCGTGTTGAGAGTACGGGCCTAAGACGAGGCAAACCAGCAGAATCCATATGGCCTTGTTAAGTAAAGTTTGCCTCATCGTCGGTGTATTAACGCTAGTCTGCGGCTCTTGGCCTGCCGAACAGTCCAAACTGTTCACTCAACGGGAACCGGTGCTCGGCTTTTTGCCTGCGTTGATTACTCGATCGAGTGTCACGCGGGTAGTTTTTTATCGACAGGATATCGGAGTCCAATCCTGTCTTGTCCGTGGGATCGCCCTTCAATAGCAATGGGCCAAGGGCATTCGCCTGGGTGAGTACTCCCTCGTTCGCATAAACGAGACTCGCAATATCCTCATCCAGCGTTTCCGCCGCACTGGCTTTGACTTCCTGGGGAAACCTGGGCGCATAACGCCGCGGATCGATTTCGTCCCTGCTGACCTTGCGCCTGGTCTTATCGAAGTAAGTCTCCAGAAACTCAAACCACGATTTGCCGTTCGGAAAGTCAGCATGGACTTTATACTTCGCATATTCCGCCATGATCCGAGTGTCTTCTGAAGGTCTGGACCACGGGAAGTAGACCGACAGCCCGCGGGAGTATTGGTATGCCGGCCCTAAAGAATCAGCGGCGACGACGAGCTGCGGGGTGTACGGGGCGCCCGGTTTAGCTGGACTCTCTTTAACGAGGACGTCCATAACTCTGTCGCAAGCTTTTCTGACTCCGTCCAGAATATCCGTCAGTTCCTGATTCAGCGTGATCCCGGGATGGTCCTTGAAGTGCGTCAGCTTTTTGCTGAGACAGAAGCAGAAGTCGTACAGGTCAGTGAACATTTCATTGAAGAAGCTTTGCGACTTCCAATGAGACAGCAGAATGAAGTTCTTGATTAGCGGGACGTCCAGCCCCTTTATCAGCGCAGTTGACAGATCCTCAATTGCACCCTTGATCGGCGCGACCTTTTTCAAGTCCATCAACGTCAACTGGAAGGAGTAGCCGGCCAGCAGAAAGTCGGTCGCGTTGAAGAGGCAATACTGGAAGATCTTGAGCAGCATCTGCCTCACGTCGATCTTGTCCCTGAACTCGACCAGATCGTTGAAGATGCGAATCAAGATCTGGCGGTAAGGCCAACTGCCGACAAACGTCGGTCCCTGCGATGCGAGCATGTAGTTAGCAGTGCCCTGTAATTCGTAAGCCACTTCGAGCGAACTTACCGAGCAACTGTGGAAGCTGACCAGTTCGAAAGTAGCGCCCTCGAGTGCAATGTCATCTTTGAAATTGCCCAGGATTGCACCCAGCTCGCTGAGCGTCAGCGCCTGTTTGCTGGCGTGTTCGTCGAGCATGAAAATGTCGTTGCCCAGTACGATGCCATGTCCGAGAAGGAACAGCATGTAGTGGCGGGCGGGATATTTTTCGGCACAAAAGCTCAGAAAAGTCCGCAGCGAGGTTTCGGGATCGGGTTCCTCGCCTGCTTCCAGCGCCTCGCCGTTTGCACCGGTTCTGCCGTTTGGCGCGATTGGCGGATTGTACTCGACGTGATGCTTTTCCCTCAGGACTTCCTGGAGGGCTTTTCGCACAAATTCTCCTCCCTTAGGCTCGCCGTTGTCAGTCTTGATCGTGCGGGTTTTCTCATCGCGCCACAGCCTGTCTTCGATCATATTGCGGACGAAGGGATCGTTGCTCACAAAGCCGATGTTAGGGATGCCGTTACTCTTCAGCTTGTTGATGAGATTGACGTCAAAGATGTGGGTTGGCGTCCCCTCGGTGAAGGGATCAAACTGGCAAACGACGTTCGCGTCGGGATGAAATCCGGCTGACTTGATGGCTTTCAGTTGCGAGACAATGCTGATCGCGAGTGGATTGTCGCTGGCGAAATAAAACATCAGCGTCCATTCTTTAGTTTCGCGCATTTGCGTTCTCCTTCTTGCGAAAGAACCGGGTGTGCTGGGCGTGCAGGCAATTAGAGGTTGCGACAGGCTATGCCCATGATGGATTCCTGTCAACCACTTTTTGCTGCTTCAATAGTTAATGCAAAAGTCAGGGAAAATGTGTCTGGCTGAGCCGTGCCTCAAAAGTCGGACGTCAGGCTTGGAGACGGTCAGTACAGGGAGCGGTTCAGTGATTAGCATGCGATATCTTCTAAAGATTTTTGACTCCAATCGTTGACCAGGTCGCTACCGCTCCCTGTATTACTGTCTCCAAGAATGATCTTGGAGATTTAAGGGCAAAGTCACGATTTTGACGAATTGTGCTTCTGTGTTATAGCCTCTCGGGCCGGAATCAGTAGAGTATCTGTGGCAATCAAGACAATCGCCCTGGGGTCTGACCGTGCGGCAAAAATAATGGCCGTGCGCGCGAGCGTAGCACGCATAGCGGCCGTCGATCCCGATTGGGCCCACGCCAACGTGGTCGCGCGGCGCGTCGAAACCAGCGTCCCCGCGATGCCGCTGACTGACTGGCAACTGATGCAGGGCGCCCGCGAACGAGCTTTAGCGGCCCGAGACGCATTGAGAAGCCGCCGCCTGGAAGCTGATCTTTACGTCGGGCTCGAAGGCGGATTTCATTCGGTTTCCATCGAGGGCGAGTGGCATACGTTTCTGCGTGGCTGGGCTTACGCGACGAACGGAGAACGAGGCGCGTTTGGTGCGGCGCCGTCGATCTCCGTGCCTCCTGACATCGTCAAGAGCGTGGTCGAAGGCCGGCGCGAACTGGGCCTCGTCATCGACGAAGTGACGGGCGAGCGCGACGTACGAAGCAAGCAGGGTGCGTGGGGTGTGCTCTCGCGCGACCTCGTGACGCGTTCCATGAGTTTTGAGCTGGCGTTGATTGCGGCCTTTGCGCCTTTCTACAATCCCCGACTTTACAGCTAACCAAAATGGATGAACTAGTGGCACAAGTGAAGCATGATGAACCGCCGCCACACTCGCGAGCGAATGCGGGTTGGGTGGAAGTGATTGCCGGATCGATGTTCTCGGGCAAATCAGAGGAACTGATCCGGCGCCTGCGCCGCGCAAAGATCGCGCGACAAAAGGTGCAGGTGTTCAAACCGGATATCGACTCCCGTTTTTCAAACAATCAGATCGTTTCGCATTCGGAGATGCGCCACGAGTCGGCCAACAGTCGTTCCGCGGCCGACATCCTTGCCAAAGTCGACGACGATACGGAAGTTGTCGGAATTGATGAGGGACAGTTTTTCGATAACGAGTTAGTGAACGTCGCGAACGAGCTCGCCCGGCGCGGCGTGCGTGTCATCATCGCCGGACTCGATCAGGACTACACCGGCAAACCGTGGGAACCGATGCCGCAGTTGTTGGCCACCGCGGAGTACATCACGAAGACCCACGCCATCTGCATGAAGTGTGGCCAGCCTGCGAATTACTCACAGCGCACTTTTGAATCCGAAGAACGCGTCGCGGTCGGCGCGTCAGACAAGTACGAAGCGCGCTGCCGCATGTGCTTCGTTCCGCACGCCGACGCGCCTACTGTCCACGGCGATTAAACGCGTTTCTAATGCAAAAAATTGGCGAGCGATTAAAACGCCGATCGCTCGCCAACTTGTTATGAGGCATGCACACAGCATGGAGGGGTGAGGGTTTTAGTTGCGTGGGGCGTTCGAGGCGACGCTGAAACTTCGGTCCTTAAGGCCTATCAAAGAGCGCCGCTTCAATTTGTATGACTTCGACCCGGCAAACATTTCAAAAAATTTCAGGCGTGGGTAGCTGTGCAGAAAAGTCACGCTTCGTATTTGGGTACAGTCAGCACGCCGGCGCGACGTTTCTCTGCATCACTGCCGCCAAAACGCTGATGTTCGATCGCGATGAAATGATCCGGGCCGCGGATAAGAACAAGATTTCAATCTTAGCCGCAGATTTACGCAGATAAACGCAGATCAGAAAACCTGTCCCGCGGTGGCGGGTGGGTCTGTGATCAGCTTGCGAGGATGGTTAGGAATCTAAATGTCCAACCGTCCAACCCGAACCCACCCGCTACCGAGGGCGGTACTGATCGTATCCGTTCAGGCCACAAAGAAGCACAACTCTGGTGCTTCCTTGGGGCCATGCCGGAGGCTTTGGGGGAGCCCCGGCGCGGGAGCGGCTTTTTGGTTTCTAATTATTAATGCTTTAAAAGCAGCAAGTGTTTCATGAGGACCTTTGAAGTTGCTAGTGCACGAACTTCGTCGAATAAAGAATTCCGTACAGCTCATTCTTGTGCCGGTCAAAAGACTTGCCCTGCGTGGCGAGCATTAAGTTGATCAACTGCACCTGGCCGGTGTACTTGCGGTAAGCCATCCATTGCAGCCTGCGACTATCGTCGGGCTTCTCCGGATTAGATTCGCGGAACTGCACGCCTTTAAGCCCGTCGATCTCGACCCATTTCACTTCATCCACTTCGCCGTTCTTCGCCCGGCTTTTTGCCTGGTCGTACCACGGCTGAGGATCCATCGGGAAGTTTTCATCCATCGGCGAGATGCTGACGATCAGATTCGCTGCGTCGGAACCACCCGGCGAACGCCACATGAACGACTTCAATTCGTTCTCCTGTTCGGTCCAATTTGCCGGAACAGTCCAGGAGATGCCCTGTCGGTCCCACTTTGCTTCCCGGCCGCCGGCGAGAGCGGCAGTTTGCTCCGCCGTCGGCTGGCCGTGCTCCACTGGTCCTTCGCTGGCGCTGTTAGTGCTCGACGAGCCGGAAGTTGAAGCGTCTTTTTTGAATCTACCTGACAGGTTGCAGAGCGAAAGAGCGAAACCGATGAGCAGCACGAGCAGGATATTTTTCATTGGCAGACTTCTATTCCAGAAGACCGCAGAAAGTCAACACGATTAATCACAAAAAACCCACATAAAACACAAAACATGTCTTCATTGTTGGACCCATGTGCAGTCGCTTGGGCCATTGTCTTGTACTCGATTTGCGGCTATCCTATCTACCTTCCCTTTCAACCCCCCGGTTAATAACGTCGCGCGTAAGCGTGTACCCTTCGGAGATGCGAATATGAAAAACACCGACGTACCGCCGGTCTTTGTTCTTGTGTTAGTGCTTTCAGTCGTCATGGTCGCAGTGAGCGCGTGCTCGCGGGGCGGCACCACAGTGTCGAACGTAAACTTGAATACCAACGTTAACGTCAACGCTAACGCGAGTGTTGCAAACACAAACATCAACGCGAACACCGCTCCTTCAACGTTCGCCGCACGCGAACCGGATAATTACCGGGCCACGCTCGTGTTTACCGCGGAAACCGAAGGCGGAGATAAAGCGATCGGCATTCCGACACTGTCCGCTGAAGTCGCCCGCAACGGCGCCGACCGACGGCTCTCGTTCAAACTCCCTGATGGATCCGACCTGATTTACCTCGAACACAACGGCGTCCAGTACGGCATCGCTCCGGGACGAAAGCAATACGCGGAATTGACACCCGAAGCCACCGGTTTTCAGCTTCAGAAACTAATGACGCCCGGTCAATTAGTGTCGTATCTCGATCGGCTCAAAGGCATCGAATACGTCGGTGAAGAACAGCAACAGGGACGGACTGCACTGAAATATCGTTAC
Source organism: Acidobacteriota bacterium (assembly GCA_046733535.1). Taxonomy (GTDB): domain Bacteria; phylum Acidobacteriota; class Blastocatellia; order Pyrinomonadales; family Pyrinomonadaceae; genus PSRF01. Next base: position 8,033 of record JBKPPH010000133.1, on the reverse strand, counting down.
GCGCGGACGGCGCAGACGCAGACCTCGGCAGGGGAAGTGAAGACCGAATCGTTTGTGTATGTTGATAAGGACACCGGCCTGCCGCTGCGTGCCGAACTTTTCAGTGAAGCGACCGGCAATGTTCAAGGTGTGAAAGGCGCGGTAGTCGTTGCCGAGATGCGCAACATCCAAACCAACGTCGATCCAAGTCTCTTCGAGGTACCGGCAGGCCTCAACAAAGTTCCAGAAGCACAGGTACGAGCACAGGTAAACGCAGTTGCGAACACGATCGCGGCAGTGCTCCGGACGCTCTTGTCCAACATGAACACTGCGCCGCCGCCGTCGCCGACTGTGTCTCCAACCGCATCGCCGTCGGCTAGTCCAAGCGCAACACGGTAAAGGTAAAAAAATGAAATACGTTTTAATTCTCCTCCTGGGAATCGTGCTCGGCGGCGTCGCTGCGGTCTTTTTCCTCGGCACGCCGTCGGCAAAATCTGCGCCAGGAAAGGCGGTGCAAGCGCCCGACAAAGGAGGGAACCCGCCGAGCACCGTCGTCATCGCGATGGAGCAGAGTTTGGTTGACGCTGTGCTGTCAGCGACGTTCAACGGTCTCGGGACGCCGACGTTTCAACTGGGCCAGACACGCGGAGACGAGCGCATCGAGCAGGCGCTTTTCCAGGGCGGGTGCACGAACATGATCACGCTCTTGCCCGAGGGCAGTGGCGTGAAGACGGGCGTGCAGTTTCGCAACGGCACCGTCTACGCGCCCCTCGCGTTTACGGGAAGCTACAATCTGGCGGGCTGCCTGCAGTTCAAGGGTTGGGCGCAAACGCAGATCAAGTTGTCGTTCGACGAAGCGAAGCAGACGGTTTACGGGCACGTCGACGTCGAAGGCGTGAATCTCGAAGGCGTGAATCCGATTGCAAACAACTTCATCACCGTGTTCGTGCAGAGTGCGATCGATCAGAAGGTAAATCCGCTGGTGCTGCTGAATGAGCAACAGCTATCGCTGATGATCCCGGTGAAAGCGAGCAATGGAGCGGTTAAAGCACACGCGAAGGACGTCCGCGCCGAGGTGCTCGATGGATCGTTGAAGTTGTATTTGATTTACGAGTTTAGTGGTGTGAAGGGGACTTAGATCCTGAATCGAGTAGCGCGCCATCCTGTACATCCTGAAAAATCTTGTCCATCCTGTTTACAAGATTTTCAGGATTGACAAGATTCATTCATGAGGTTGGGCGGCGACCAGTCTTTGGCGTTCGAAGTGGTCCGCAATCTCTTCCGCCGTCTTGCGGCCGACGAATGGCGTCAGTTCGTTTACACCAGCGCGCGAGATTCGTTGTATCGAACCGAAGTGACGCAGCAGTCGTCCTTTCCGCTTGTCTCCAACGCCTGGAATCGCCGTCAGCTCAGAAGTGAAATCGCGTAACTCACGACGCTTCCGATGATATGTAACGGCGAACCGGTGCGTTTCATCACGCACCATTTGCAACAGCCGGAGTATCAGCGAGTGCGAGTCGAGATAGATCGGCTCGTCTTCGCGTCCTTTCATCAGCAGGTATGCCACGTCGTTGTGCCGTTGCGGCGGCTTGACGATCCCGACCATCGGAATCGCTTCGAGCCCGAGTTCGCTCATCGCACTCGCCGCGGCATTCAGTTGCGCTTTGCCGCCGTCGATCATGATCAGATCGGGCAGTGGTTTTCCTTCCTCGAGCAAACGCCGATAGCGACGCGTCACTACTTCGTGCATCGACGCGACGTCATTCGCCCCCTCGACGCTCCTGATTCTGAACTTCCGATACTCCGAACGATTCATCTTGCCGTTATCGCAAACGACCATGCCGGCGACATTCTCCGCGCCCTGGATGTGTGAGATGTCGAACGACTCAATGCGCGCCGGAAAGTGCGGCAGCTCCAGAGTCTCCTGCAGCTCTTCGAGCACGCGCTTCATGTCAGGCTTAAGAATTCGGAAGCGTTGCTCAAAAGCCAGCTTGGCATTCTTGTCGACGAGATCGATCATGTCGCGCTTCTCGCCGCGCTGCGGATCGTAGATCTTCACGCGCCGGCCTTTTCTTTTCGTGAGCGCCTTTTCGAGTAGCTCGCGATCGTGGAAATCGACGGGCACGTAGATCTCGCGCGGCACGTAATCCGACGCGTAGTACTGCGAGAGCACGTCGCTCAGAAACTCAGCCGGATCGAAAGCATCTTCGGGCAAGTCTTCCCAAAAGAATTCTCTCCGTCCGACGATGTTGCCTTCGCGCATAGTGAAGAGCTGCAACGCGAGCCGTGGTCCTTCGCGGTAGTAACCAAAGATGTCGACGTCGCTTTCGGAAGTCGTCGCCATCTTCTGCTGTTCGGAAAGCCGAATCACGGTCTTGCGAAGGTCGCGATACTTCGCCGCCAGCTCGTAGTGCGTTGCGTCAGACGCTTCGAACATACGCGTCTCGAGCGCGTCGGCGAGCTCTTTGTTTCGACCTTCCAGCAGCAGCCGCACGTCGCGCACAGCTTCCTGATACTGTTCGGGAGTGCACAGTCCCTTGACGCACGGGCCGAGGCAGCGTTTGATGTGATACTCGAGACACGGCCGCGGCGCTTTGCCGTCGATCTCTATATCGCAAGTGCGGAGTTGAAACGTTCTGTTAATTAAATCAATGGTGCGGCGCGCCAGACTTGCGGGCAGGAATGGACCAAAGTAGAGTGCGCCGTCGCGTTGAATCCGGCGCGTGATCACGACCTTCGGAAACGGCTCGTTGATGGTGAGCTTCAGATGCGGATACGACTTGTCGTCCTGAAGTTTGATGTTGTAACGCGGCTTGTGTTGTTTGACGAGTGACGCTTCGAGAATTAGCGCCTCGACTTCGTTGTCGGTAACGATGAACTCGAGATCCGCGATCTGTCCGACGAGCGCATCGGTTTTGCGGTCAAACGGCCGCGCGCGAAAGTAGGAACGAACGCGGCTGCGCAGGTTCTTCGCTTTGCCGACATAGATCACCTTTCCCGCCGCGTCTTTGTGCAGATAGACGCCGGGTGAGGGTGGAATTTCCTTGAGTTTCTCTTCGATAGCCACAATGTTGAGATGCTATTTTAGCTGACCGAAATGCTTTTTCCACTCAGGCTGCCTGCGAACAAACCGTTTGACGTCGTTGGCTTCGGCCTGAACGCGGTCGATCACCTCATCGTCGTGCCCGAGTATCCGGCGTTTGACACGAAGATACGCCTGCTCGACCACACGCTCTCGGCCGGCGGTCAGACGGCGACCGCGATGGTCGCGCTGCGGCGCCTCGGTTTGAAAACTGCTTACGCCGGTCGTTTCGGATCCGATCCCGAAGGGATGTTTGGGCTCCAGACGCTGAAAGACGACGACGTCAACGTCGACTTCGCCGAAGTCGTCGAAGGCGCGCGAAACCAGATCGCATTCATCACGATCGACGCGCGCAGCGGCGAGCGCACGATCGTTTGGGACCGCGACGACAGGCTGGCTTACAAGCGCGAAGAAGCGCCGGTTGAGTTTGGACCAATGGGCAAGGTGCTGCATCTCGATGCGCACGATCCGCCGGCGTGTGTTCGCGTCGCCGAGGCCGCTCGCAAGGCCGGCACGATCGTCTCCGCCGATATCGACAACGTCTACGAAGGTCTTCCGGAGCTGCTTCCTTTAGTCGACATCATGATCGGCTCGAAAGAGTTTCCTCGCCGCGTGACCGGAATTCAGGATCACCGCGACGCTCTCGTCGAATTGAAGAACCGCTATGGTTGTCCGTTGGTTGGCATGACGATTGGAGCGGCGGGCGCCGTCGTGTATCACGAAGGAAGTTTTATTGAATCACGAGGCTTTGAAGCTCCAGACGGTTGCCGCGACACGACGGGGGCAGGCGACGCCTTTCACGCCGGCTTTCTTTATGGCTTCCTGATGGGGGAAGACGTCGAGACCAGTTTAAAGCTTGGTAACGCCGTCGCAGCCATGAAGTGCAGCGCGCTCGGTGCGCGCACCGCTCTTCCAACAAGATCTGAACTCGAACAGTTTTTGCACGTGTGATATAAACTTCGCGCACGCCACCCGAATCAATCGCATTCTCAACTGAGGGGAACAATGAAACTCGTTCTGATCACTGTGAGTGTCCTGCTCCTGACCCTGATGCCTGCGCCGCAGCGCGTTCAATCAACTGCCGACATCGTCTTCAAGAACGGCAACGTTTACACCGCAAACGACAAAGCACCAACGGCCCAGGCGGTCGCCGTGAAGGCAGACCGGATCGTCTTCGTCGGTACCAACGCCGCCGCCGAAAAATTCATCGGCAAAGAAACGCGCGTTGTCGATCTAAAAGGCAACACTGTCCTCCCGGGTTTCACTGATTCGCACCAACATCTTTCCGGCGTGGGCCAGCGCGAGATGACATTGAACCTTGAAGGCACGAGCAGTCTCGCCGACTTCCTCGCGAAGGTGAAAGAACGCGTCGATCAGGCAAAGCCCGGCGAGTGGGTGACCGGACGAGGATGGATCGAGACACACTGGCAGCCCGCCGCGTTCCCGACGCGTTGGGACCTCGACAAAGTCGCGCCAAACAATCCGGTGATTCTCGGACGCGCCGATGGACACGGCGCAGTCGCAAACAGTGCTGCACTGAAAATCGCCGGTGTCGACAAAGACACGCCAAACCCGTTCGGCGGCGAGATCTCGAAGGACAAACAGAGCGGCGAACCCAACGGCATGTTGCTCGATGCTGCACAAGGTCTGGTTCGCCGGCGCGTTCCGCCAACGACACCTGAAGATGCCGAGCGCGCAGTCGTCCTTGGTGTGAAGCGAGACATTGAACTTGGCTGGACGCAGATTCAGGATGCGGGCGGCAGTTATGCCGACGTCGACATCTTCAAAAAACTTTACACCGCCGGAACGATCAAGCTCCGCATCTACAAAGCCGTTTATGGTCCAGGCCCAGCCGCGAGTCGTCTACTCAACGAAGGCGCGACCGTCGGCGCGTTTGGAAACCGGTTCACGCTCAGGACGATAAAAGTGGTTTCGGACGGCGCACTTGGTTCGCGCGGCGCGGCGCTGCTCGCTCCGTATTCAGATTCTCCTGACACGTCGGGGTTTCTGACGGTGAAGGCGGAAGAGTTGCGGCCGATGCTGGTCGATGCGTTGCGCAAAGGGATTCAAGTCGAGACACACGCGATTGGCGATCGCGCGAATCGCTTCATACTCGACGAGTATGAAACTGCGTTGAAAGCTGTGCCGGCGAGTGAGCGAAAAGTTGCTGAACCGCGATGGCGTGTTGAGCACGCGCAGATCGTCAACCCCGCCGACATTCCGCGTTTTGCTAAGCTGGGGATCATTCCGTCCATGCAGCCGTCGCATGCGATCGGCGATCTATTCTTTGCGCCGAAGCGTTTGGGAATCGAGCGGCTCGCGGGTGCGTACGCGTGGCAGAGCTTTATCAAATCGGGCGTGGTTGTGCCGGGCGGATCTGACGCACCGGTCGAGCGCGGCGAGCCGATGATCGAGTTTTACGCAGCGGTCGCTCGCAAAGATCAGAAAGGTTTTTCGGGCGAGGGTTGGCATCCGGAAGAAGCGGTGACGCGCGAGCAGGCGCTGAAGATGTTTACCCTGTGGCCCGCTTATGCTGCCTTCGAAGAAAAGCTGCGCGGCACGATCGAGGTCGGGAAACTCGCCGACCTGACCATTCTGTCCGCCGACATCATGAAAATTCCCGAACCTGACATCTTAAAGACGCGCTGCGTGATGACGGTCATCAACGGCGACATTGTTTGGACCACGGATTTGACGGATTAAAGTCCGGATTTTAAATCCGTGTCATCCGTGGTTAAAGGAGGCAACGCTATGAGATCACGTCGTGATTTTCTCGGTCTCGGATTAGCAGCGCTCTCGATGCCAGTGATCGAAGCTGCCACCCGAAACATCGCTCACCTCACTCCCGAACAGGTGGCAATGGACGAGGACTACTGGTCAATCATTCAAAACTCCTTCACCGTCACGCGTGGCATCGTCAATCTCAACAACGGCGGCGTCTCACCAAGCCCACGCATCGTCACCGAAGCGCTCGTCCGCTACATCTGGCAACAGGAAGACGCGACCGCTTACACGATGTGGCAGTTACTCGAGCCGCAGTCGGAAACGATTCGCACCGGCCTCGCGGAGATGTTCGGCTGCGATCGCGAAGAGATCGCGATCACGCGCAACGCGTCTGAGTCGCTCGAGATCTGTCTCATGGGAATGGATTTCAAATCCGGCGACGAGATCCTCACGACGACACAAGACTATCCGCGCATGTTGACGACGCTGCACCAGCGTGAACGCCGCGAAGGACTCGTGCTGAAGATGGTGAAGATCCCGATCCCGCCGAAGAACCTCAGCGAGATCACCGCGGCCTTTGAGAGAGGAATCACGAATCGAACGAAACTCATTCTCGTTTCACATCAAGTGAACATCACGGGCCAGATCACGCCGGTGAAAGAGATCTGCGACCTCGCGCGCGCAAAGGGAATCGAGACGATCGTCGACGGCGCGCATTCGTTTGCGCAGTTTGACTTCAAACAGAAAGACCTCGGCTGTGACTACTTCGGAACGAGCCTGCACAAGTGGCTCTACGCGCCGAAGGGGACCGGCTTGCTTTACGTGAAGCGCGACAAGATCGAGAAGCTGTGGCCGTTGATGGCAGCCGAGTCGAAGCAGGCGAACGACATCCGCAAGTTTGAAGAGATCGGAACGCACTCCGCCGCGCCGCGTCTGGCAATTGGAGAAGCGTTGCTGTTTCACAACGGGCTCGGCGGCAAGCGCAAGGAAGCGCGGCTCCGGTATCTCTCGCGCTACTGGATGAACCGGCTGAAAGACGTCCCCAGGATTCGTTTCAACACGTCTTTCGATCCGAGCCAATCGTGCGCGATTGCGAACGTCAATATCGAGGGAGTCGACCCGGTCGCGATCGGGAGTTACCTGTTCAATAAGCATCGAGTTTTCACCACGCCGATTGTCCACGAGGAGTTCAAAGGCATCCGGATCACGCCCAATGTCTACACCACGCTCAACGAGCTTGACCGCTTCTGCAACTTAATGGAGGCGATCGCCGTTAAAGGAATACCAGCCACGGAATAGCCCGGATGGATACGGATCTGTGGTTCGAGATGTTAGAATGCAAGTGAAGTTGGAGGTACGGATTTATGCAAGCAGGTAGCGATCCTATTCGTGACGTAAAAGAGGCAGTTTGCGACGGTTTTCGCCAGATCGGCGACTTTTCGTACGCAATCTTGCCAAAGGACATCGCGCACAAACTGGCCGATCTAAAGAAATCGGTGCTCACTGAACTCACGACCTGCTTTCAGTGGCAGATGGAGTGGATCGACAACCGGGTAGCGGGAGGCGACAAGCTGAGAGAAGAATGGCGCGAGAGATGTGAGCGGCAAACTTCCACGTCCGGACCGGCAGCTTAACAAAGTATGGAAGTCTTACTCGCAGACGAATACGGGTTCTGTTTCGGCGTTGAACGTGCTGTCGAAATGGTGGAAGAGGTTGTCGAAGAGGGCGTGCGCCCGATTCGCTCGCTTGGACCACTGATTCACAACGCGCAGGAGATGGAGCGACTCGGCGCGCGCGGCGTATCCACCATCGACACACCGGAAGAAGCAGACGCCGACACGATTGCAGTCATTCGCGCGCACGGCGTCACGCCGCAAGTGCAACGTGAGTTGGAAGGCCGTGCCGCGAAAGTAATCGATGCGACGTGCCCGTTCGTTACGCGCGTGCAGCACCTTGCCGAGCGGGCCGCACGACAGGGACGAGACGTCGTCGTAGCAGGGAACCCGGATCATCCGGAGATGATCGGCGTCGTGGGTTACGCGCCGGACAATACTTATGTCGTGCGTGACGCAGGCGAAGTAGCGGCGCTGCCGCCGTTGCGTTCGCCGCTCGTGGTTTCGCAGACGACGATCAAGTTGCAAACGTTTTTGGAAGTGGCCGAAGCGGTGCGTGAGAAGGCTGACACTGAACCACAGGTAGTCAACACGATCTGCTCTGCCACTCGCGATCGCCAGGACGCCGCGCGAGC
>JBKPPH010000132.1:0-4669 GCA_046733535.1 Acidobacteriota bacterium | reverse complement strand
GAACCCGAGCCTTTGAAGACCCCGTTGAAATAGAGGTCGTAGCTGTTGTCCGTCGTCACAGTGGCGACTAGGCCCTGCGCAGACGTACCACACGTTGGAAAGCGGAAAGATCCGATCCTCGTGCTCCAGTTGAAGCTCGTCGTCGTTGGGTAATACTCAGAAGTAAACCAGAACGTACAATCATCCACCGGATCGACCGTGAGCGACGCATAGTCACCCCAGCGATTAAATGTTTCGACTTGACTTCCCGTGCCGGCGAAAAGAGTCGCCTCACCCTGGCCCAACACGTTCAGCGGATCTGTCGCGAGCCGTCCCGCATAACGCAACTGCGGGAAGATCGTCGCGCTCGAAGCGCTGTAACCGATCGCGATGTTTCCATCGTGGTCCATCGCCGCGCTTCCAAGCCAGCGCCAGGTCGAATCAGGCTGATACGTGCTCTCCTGATTGACAGTCACGGGACCGTTGGTCACGTTTCGCAACTCAAACCAACGAATCCCCGCGACGGTTCCTGAGCTCACGGTATAGTTCCCGACAACCGACTCGTGCGTGCCAAAATTGCGGTAGGCAACTCTGAACATCAGCCGGTCTCCGAGCGCGTCCAGACGAGACGTCGTACTGCTTTGCGGGACACACGATCGCGTCGTCGGGCAGAGCTGTGTAAAACCAGCAGCGGCAGGATTCGCGAACACTGTAAAGCTCGAGTTTGCAGGTGTCGCAAAGTCGACGTGGAAGTGGAAGGTCTTATAACCACCACCACCGGGCCACTGCACAAACGTTGCTGGTGCACCGGCGGGCGGCAGACTCGAGCCATCGAGATCCGCCGGCAGGTAAGTTCTTTCTGCTGGTCCATTCGTGATGCCGGGAGTAATGAATGTGGCCGGCAGGCCTGAAAGCATCCTCGTCCTGTCCAACGCGAAAGGTTGCGGTCCGAGGAACGACGTGCCGCTCGAGTTGAACACGTTCATGCTCATGTAATAAGCATCCGGCCAGACAGCGAGGTGTGGATAGTCGAAGAAGTTGGAGCCGAGGTGAAAGTCGTAACGATGATACGAGCCGGTCGCGTCGCCGGTAGTAGAGACTGCTACGCATTCATCGGTCGGTACTGAAGCACCGGCAAACTGCGAGATGACCCACCGATCGGCGAGTTGGTCGTACATCACGACCGGGTCGCCGCTGCCGTTGAATTCACAAACACCACCGAAGCCGCCCCAGACGGTGGAGATGCCTGATGGTCCAAGCAACGAAGCTCCAGTTGTCTTGTCGAAGACCTGAAAACCCTCGTTAACGATCTGGACGTACTGAGTGGTGCCGACTTCACCGTTTGTGTCGGGCGGGGCGCAGTTACACGCCACACCGGGGAACGGGATGCCGTTGAAGTTCTTATCGGCCGTGGGCATGTTGGCGGCGGTGAATGCGTCAGCGGCGATTGAGGTTTGGACCACGCGGTCAGGAGCGTCTTTGTGCGGATGCACAATCTTCGGGTTCTCGTTTGCTTCTTTCCTCGGTTTGAAGACTGGTTGTTGCTTCATTTCGCGCACCGGCGGTGACGTATCGTTGCGGATTGACTCGCCGACTGTCACTTCAGGTCTGCGTAGCTGCACAGGGCCGGGTGCGACTGAATTTGTAGCGGCGAGTAAAGACTTGGAAGCCTCGACGATACGAGGAAACGTCACGATGCCACCAAAGAGCAGAACTGCTGTTACCAGCACCAGGATACCGGGTAAATTTCGTCTTAACATTTTTACCTCCAGACGGGGAATCATTGCGCAGTAGCGCAAAGTGAGTTTTTAATTTGTCATCGATATGTAAGCCGGGGAAGTTACAGAGACGTGAAGTTATGTGAGACCGGCGAGAAGTCCCGCCGACAAAACCTCATGAGTGGGCGAAGCATACTCCCGTCAATGCAGTGAGTCAACGAATATTTAGTTCACTATTACTGCTCATTAAAATGTCTGTTACCGACTTGCTGGACTACACCGCGTCTCGCAACTGTTGCAAGAAATTGAGCACTTCTGTCGTTGGCGTCAATAACAAGTTGCGAAGATTGTCCACTGTGCAGATCCATGATTCTTATGGAAGGTCGCTGCGTAGTAATGCGGCGACCTTCTGTCTGAATGATAGGTTTTGGCAATCTCGGGTCCCTGCCTTCCCTACCGATTACGCGCGGATGATCGCCAACGCTCTGCCACTTTGCAGGCCCGGTGCTCATTTATTGACAGACTAAAACACGAGGCATATAGTCACTGCCGTTTTCGTCGAAGGCTGAGCTCACGAGCTTCTGCTACACACTCGCCAAATCCAGCCTCTAGAACAGTAGTCCAACCTGGTCCGCTCATTGAACGAAACGGAGATGCATACATGATTCAAGTCAAAAAATGGCGGCTTGTATTTGTCTGCCTTATCACACTCTGTGCCTGCTCGATAATTCAAGCGCAGGATCGAACAATCGTTATCAGCGGTACTGTCGTTACTCCGGAACAGATTCTCAACAAGGGATGGGTTGTAATCAAACAGAATAAAATTAGCGCAGTGTCATGCTCGCTTCCGAAAGAAGAGAATGCAATGTGGATCGACACCAACGACATCATCTTTCCCGGCTTTATTGATCTACATAACCATCCCATGTACGCCATGTTTGAACCATGGGACGCGAGGCAACTTTTCAATAACCGTTACGAATGGCGCTCACTGGAGAAGTACAAGCAGGAAATTTCTACGCCGGCTCGTACCATACAGGACGATCCGCAGGGTTATTGCGACATCGCCGAATTTGCTGAAGTGCAGGCACTAACGGGCGGGACCACTACGTTCTCAGGCACGTTCATCACCAGATCATTCGGTACGACTTTTCCTGCTTGTTTATCTCGACTCGCAGTGAGGAAGCTGGAGATTGACTCCGGTTTTTACTCAGAGCACGGACGCGAGAGAGTCCAAAATGTTCTTGGTGTCGGCCGAGATTTGAGTGATGCGAGCGCCACCGAAGTGCAGCGAAAGGTTGCTGCGAAACAATTAGATCTTGTGTTGATTCATGTCGCCGAAGGCACCAGGACAGACCCTGATTCAACTAAGGAATTTGACCTGCTTAAAGGGCGCGGGTTTCTCGCTCCCACTACGGCCGTGATCCATGGTGTCGCATTTGGTAAGAGTGATTTTGCAAATATGAGGTCAGCGGCCACGGCCCTGGTCTGGTCTCCGCAAAGTAACATGATTCTTTATAACACCACCACGGACGTCGTTGCCGCTTTCAGAGAAGGTGTTTCAATCGCGCTGGCGCCGGATTGGGCGCCTTCGGGAGGCAAAAATATGTTGGCTGAAATCCAGTATGCCGCCAAACTTAACAAGACTAGTCTCGGCGGGTTCTTCACGAATCAGCAGTTGTTCGAAATGGCTACCTCCATCCCGGCGAGAATTGCACACATCGACGACAAGGTAGGAACGATTCAGCCGGGATTGTTTGCTGATTTATTCTTACTGCACGGAGATCCAACCCAGCCATTCGATGCCCTGGTGCAATCAAAGCCACAGGACGTTTCGCTTGTCGTAGTCAACGGTGTTCCAATCTATGGTGACGCAAAGTTGATGAGTAAGTTCAATGTGACCACAGAGTCGGTTCCGTTTTGCGGGCTGACAAAGAGCCTGAATCTGGGTGTACTGCCTAATGGAAAACTATCAGATGTGCAGCAGCGCCTCGGGCAGAAAATGGGAGCCTACAAGCTGAAACTTGCGAACGTCGATCCGTGTGCTCAGTGAACCATACAACCAAGATATGTGTTTTTTACGGGCACGCGTGAAAGAAAACTGCATATTTCCGTCTGTGCCCTCAACAATAAGTTGCCGAAATCTGTCTTGCTAATTTCTGTGAATACGTAAAAACAAAAGACTCATCAAGCCGACACCACTTCTACGTCTGCAAAACTTAGCGTGACGGGTTTGTCCCGACCATAGATTGCCACGGTCACGAGTATGGTGATTCATCGTGCCTGGGGGTCGCTTTCCAATCGGGCGGTTTTCAACGATGGCTCGCTGCGTGATGTTCCGAAGAGACAAAGGCAGAGCGCGAATACTTATTTACAGGCTGCGCGTTCGTGGTCTACCGAACAGAAAGCAATCGCCGAACGGCGTTATAAATATCGCTTGCGAATGGTCGGAGAGATGAATAGCGCCGGAGTCAAACTGCTTGCCGGAACGGATACGGCTTACGGTTATCCGGTCGCGGGTTTCGCTCTTCACGACGAACTCGCGCTGTTTGTGCAGGCCGGACTGTCACCGATGGAAGCGCTGCAAACGGCGACAACTAATCCGGCCAAATTTTTCGGCAAAAAGACAGAACTCGGCACGATTGAAAAAGGAAAGCTGGCGGATTGATCTTGTTAGATGCGAACCCCGTCGCAGACATTTCGAACACGAAAAGATCAATGCCGTCGTCTTGAACGGACGTTTACTTGACCGAAATGTTTTGGGAAAAATCTTGATTGAGATTGAAGCGACGGCCAGTCAGAGATGAATGATTTGCCTCGACTTCACCCGTGCCTCAAGTTTTTTCACGCTTCAAGTCAGTGATTACATGTGCGCTAGTGATTGGCTCATCACGACGCTTAAAAACGCAAAATACCAACTGTGGCCCGTGGGATAAATCAGGCGGCCTCACCATCTGTTTCTGCATCAGAGC
>JBKPPH010000131.1:0-11292 GCA_046733535.1 Acidobacteriota bacterium | reverse complement strand
ACACACCGGTCTTCTAATCCTCCCGATTCTATTCTTACTCACGCTTTGCGAGATCCTCTCATGCACGCGCAAAAACATCCTCCGCCAGTCGCTTAACCTTTTCGGTTCGTTGGCGCTCATCACGCTCATCGCTTGGGCGATCCTATGGTCAGTTTACGGGTTTCGCTACGACGCACGCCCACGCGGTCTGCAAATGAACCCGCCGCTTGCCGAGTACGTGCAAGGCTTGAAACCTTCGGAAGCGTGGCCAATCTTAACGGCCGCTCGGTTACGCATACTTCCTGAGTCGTACCTCTACGGTTTGGCCGATGTGAAACTCACTGCGAATTACTATACGAGCTACGTGCTGGGCAAAGTGTACGCGCATGGCGTGTGGTTCTACTTTCCGGTTGCCTTCCTGATCAAATCAACCGTCGGCGTGCTGGCGCTCTTGCTATTGAGTCTCGCTGTAATCGCCACTCGTCGTGTGGACCGCCGGCGAGAAATCTTCTTTCTGGTTGTCCCGGTGCTCTTCTATCTGCTCGTGGCATTGACCGTGGGGATGAACATCGGCGTGCGACACATTCTGGTGGTTTACGTTTTTCTATACGTGCTCATCGGCGGAACCGCGTGGATTTTGATCAGCAACAGTCGAAAGTGGGCGTACGTTGTTGGAGTGTGCCTGTTGGCCCATGCGGCTTCATCGGTGTTGGCGTTTCCAAACTATATCCCATACGGAAACGAGCTCTGGGGCGGACCGTCGCAAACCCACAAGTATTTGACCGACTCGAATTCTGACTGGGGGCAACAACTAAAGAGCGTCAAACAGTATCTCGATGGGCGCAGAGTGAAAGAGTGTTGGTTCGTCTACTTCGCGGCGGGTGTCGCTGACCCGGGCTACTACGGAATCCCATGCAAGCCTTTGCCGACCATTAATACGTTGTGGTTGAACGAACCGATCGACGTCCCCGCTTCGATAAATGGACCAGTGTTGATTAGCGCCAGCAACTTATCCGGCGTCGAATTCGGGCCGGGAGCGCTCGATCCTTACGGTCAATTCAAGCTGCTTAAACCGACAGCCGTGATCGATCACGGCGTCTTCGTGTTTGACGGAAAGTTTGAGTTGCCATTGGCGGCGGCGCTGAGCAAGGTGCAGAAGGCGCAGAACCTCGTTCAGGCAAAACAACTCGACCGGGCGTTGCAGGAAGCACAGGCTGCCGTGGCGTTGTCACCCGACTCCATAAATACGCAACTCGCGTTGGGAGATGTTCTTCGTGAGATGGGCCAACTCGAACAGGCGCGCGCGATTTATCAAAGAGCACTCGAACTCGCGAAGACGATCGAGCCTGAGTTTCAGATCCGGTCTATCCCGAGTATTGAGCAAAGGCTGCAGTGAGGCAAAGCGAGTGCGCTTGCTTTTTGTCCATCGTTGTGGCCTAAAGGAGCAATCATGAGTAACAAAATGAGAGCAGCGCAGATAAGCAGAGCAGGCGGAGACTGGGAACTGGTTGAGCGTGACGTGCCGGAGCCGGGCGCCGGGCAAGTGCGCGTTAAAGTTGATGCGTGTGGCATTTGCCACAGCGATGTACTCGTCAAAGAAGGTCTGTGGCCGGGACTCGAGTATCCACGCGTGCCTGGTCATGAAGTCGCGGGACGCATCGACGCCGTGGGCGACAACGTCACCGCATGGTCCAACGGCCAACGCGTCGGTGTGGGTTGGCATGGCGGCCATTGTTTCGTGTGCGAGCCATGTCGTCGCGGCGACTTCGCCATGTGTGTCAATCGAAAAGTTACCGGCATCGACTTCGACGGGGGATACGCTGAATACATGATCGCACCGGCGAGTGCGCTCGCCGCCATTCCTGATGAAGTTCCCGCTGAAGAAGCCGGACCATTCATGTGCGCCGGTGTCACGGTTTATAACGCGCTACGCAACTCTGGTGCTCGCGCCGGAGACGTAGTCGCAGTTCACGGTATCGGCGGGCTGGGCCATCTCGGCGTTCAGTACGCGCGACGGATGGGCTTTCGGACCGTAGCGATCAATCGAGGTAACGACAAACAAACGCTCGCGCACGAGTTGGGCGCGCATCATTACATCGATGCGACCGCAACAGACGTCGTGGCGGAATTACAAAAGCTGGGGGGCGCGCGCGTCATACTCGCGACCGCTCCGAGCGCGCAGGCGATTTCTCCGTTGGTGGATGGTTTATCGCCGAGTGGACTGTTGCTTGTTCCCGCGGCGCCGGCTGAGCCGCTTACGATCAGTATGTTCTCGCTGATTTCGCGCCGCAGTTCGGTCGCGGGTTGGTATTCCGGCACCGCGCGTGATTCACAGGACACATTGGAATTCAGCGCGTTGAGTGATGTGCATCCGATGATCGAGAAGTACCCGCTCGATCGTGTGGTGGAAGCGTACGAACAGATGCACAGCGGCAGAGTAAGGTTTCGTGTTGTTCTTACTTTCGACAGTTGAGGCGAGATTGGCAGTGGGACTGGGGGAAAAATTCAAGCATGAAGTGGATGAGCTGTTCAAGCTCCCGTTGGCGGAGTTCACCGGTGCGCGCAATGCGCTCGCTGCGCGGTTGAAGCAGAGTGGACGTACTAACGACGCGAACCTCGTCAAGACACTCGTGAAGCCTTCAGTCTCAGCGTGGACTGTCAACCAACTCTACTGGAACCACCATGACGCATTCGACAACCTGCTCAACGCCGGCCAGCGCTTCCGGCGAGCGCAGTCGTCTGGGAAGATCACAGACATGCGCGGTTCGCTCGACGCGCGACGCAAGGCGCTCCTCGATCTTTCGGATCTCGCGGCGACAGTGTTGCAGGACGCAGGTCACAACCCGGGGCCGGATGCCATTCGCCGCATCACCACAACGCTCGAGGCAATCTCCGCGCACGCATCGCCTTCCGATAACCTAACCCTCGGACGCCTGAGCCAGGATGTCGATCCGCCGGGTTTTGAATCACTCGCGTCATTCGTTCCTGCGACTGCCACGACAAAGAGGGAACCGGCGCGGACCACCACAGCCTCACAAAAGACGAAAGCAGCTTCCGATGCATGCAAGGCTGAAGAGACGCGCCAGGTAAAGATAGCGGCCGCAAAGTTTTCACTACAGGCGGCGAGGAAGGCGCTGGTTGATGCCCGAAACAGGGCGCAGAGTTTGGACGCTTCGCAGAAGAAGATATACGCGGAAGCAAAGCAGGCAGAGAAACAATTGCGCGAAGCAGAGGAACGACTGAAGAAGGCGAGAGCCGCGTCGGAAGCGGCGTCGCAACGCTCGCAAACAATTGCGGCAGAGACAGAAGAAGCAGCGAACGCGGTCGAAGAGGCGAAGCGCGAGGTGGAAAAGGCCTCGAAAGAACTCGAGTTATTGTTTGCGGCCGCAGATTGACACGGATCGATCCGTATTCATCCGTGGTCACTTCTTCGCTTCGCCGAGTGCGTAAATCGCATTCTGCGCACGCACGATCAGCATCCCTTGCGAGAGAGCAGGCGTTGCCATCAGCGGCTGGCCCATCGTATTCCTCGACAGCAACTCATAGTGTCTGCCCGCCTTTACCACAAACACATCACCGTCTTCACTCGACAGATATAGCCTGCCGTCCGTAGCAACCGGTGACGCACTAAACGAGCTGGGCAGTCGCTGTTGATAGACGACCTCGCCGGTCTTCGCTTCGTACGCGCTGAGCACGCCGTTGTCGGCAAGCACATAAAACAGATCACCGTAGACGATCGGCGTCGGCGTATACGGACTCCCTTTGCTCGAACTCCATGCCAGAAACGCGTTCTTGTCTTCGCCCGGTTTCAGTGAGATGTCGCCAACCGCGCCGGGACGAAACACATACATCGCACGCCCCGCGGGATAGCCGCCGGTAATGTAAATAAGATCGTGTGCGACCTGCGGCGCCTGCATCTTCACTTCCGTCTGGTTGTCGGCAAAGCGCCAGAGTTCTTTTCCCGTGAGCGGATCGTAGCCGCGAATGTATCGCCCGCCGTTGGCGATCAGTTCAACGCGATCCTTGCCCTGGTAAATCGTGGGCGTGGTCCATGATGTGATCTCATTGCGTTCGACACGCCACGCCTGTTTGCCGTCTTTCAAATTGAACGCGGCGATGAACGACTGCTTGTGACCATCCGCTTGAACGATCACGAGGTCACGATAGATGACAGGACTGCTGGCGTGTCCCCACGAGGACTCCTTGTCGTCCCAGAGACCCGGATTCAAAACACCAACATCCTGCTTCCATTGCAACTTGCCATTCGTGTCGTAACAAGCGAGGCCTTCGGAACCAAAGAGCGCGACAACGTAACGACCGTCAGTCGCCGGAGTGGAGTTAGCTTGCGTGGCTTTGACGTGTCGCTTCGCGCGCGGTACGCCTTCGTAAGCTGTGTCGGTCCAGAGCACCTTTCCGTTTCGTTTGTCTAACGCGTAAATCATCCAGGTATGCTTGACGGCATCGTTGGCGAGATCGATACCGCGATCTTTCGCGTCAAAGCCGGCTTTTGAATCGTTGCTGATGGCAGTGATCACAAAGATGTGGTTACCCCAGACGATCGGACTCGCGTGTGAAAGACCCGGAATAGTTGTTTTCCAGAGCACGTTCCGTGACTTGTCGAGATCCCAGGTGATTGGCGGATTCGTGCCTTCGGCGACACCCGACGCGTTCGGTCCACGAAAGGACGGCCAGTTTTGCGCGTTGGTTGTTATCGCTAAGAGACTAAGAATCGAAAGAAAGAAAACAGAAAGAGTCAGACGTTTCATATTTAAGTTTTGTCTCCGAACTTTATCTCCGACAGCTTCGCCTCAAATCAATAGCCCGACTTGGACAGGGTCAGTACCGTAACGCGGTAGCGTCGGGTGAGTCTTTGGTATGCGATATTCTTCGTGGTACTCATGCACGACGTCAACCCGACGCTACCGCGTTACGGTACTGACCCTGTCCAAGTGGCTTATTGTAGATGCGAATCCAACAGAGAGAGAAGAATTAAATCGGGCTACGAAATTCTGTGCTCACTTCCATCATTTCGATTCACTTCCGCAGCACAGGTGTGATTAAAATCTCGCCAGATTTCGGGCCGCAGCGAGGGGAGTGCCAATGAACCTGTTTTCAACGCGGAAGCTGATGCTGATTCTACTTGTTATGGTCCATAGCTCTTTGCTCTGTCGTGCACAAACCAATCCTGCTGGCGCACCGGCTAAAACTCCCGAGACTCAAACAGTTCAGGAGTCCGTAAAAACATTTATTGAAGAAGTGCGAATTCCGGTAACGGCGGTAGATGCTGGCGGCCGTTTTGATCCGACCGTGGCAATCGATGACTTGACGTTGAAAGAAGATGGCGTTGTGCAACAGTTGCGAAGCCTGTACCGCATTCCGGGAAGCGTTTTGCTACTTCTCGACACTGGCGGAGAACAGAATCTCGCCAAGAGTGTCCCTCTTACCAGGGAAGCCGCCCTCGCACTCGTTTCCGCTTTGCGGAACGACGACCAAATCGCAGTCATGCAAGTTAGCAATCGAGTTGAACTGTTCCAGGAATGGACGCTCGACAAGTCAGAGGTAATTCAGTCTCTCGAAAAACGACTGTTCCCTGGAAAGCGCAGTGCCTTGGCGGCTGCGCTTACCGCAGCCGTTTCATACTTCGACAAAGTTCCGTCGCGCAATCATCATCTGGTCTTGGTCTCGGACGGCGTTGTGCACAGAGCTGATGAACCGGAGCTCGAGGAAGCGTTCCAGCGCGTGATCGCCGCGAATATAACGGTCCATATCATCAGTTATACTTCTCTCGGTCTTACGGCAAAGAAACCTGAGCCCACGCGTCCGCGCGAAAAGAGCGCGGTCGACCCGCTTCTCATCGACGCTCTCCCGTCGACGAGAGACAGAACGGATCCCACACCGGATCTGAAAACCCTGATGAAGACCAAGGGTGGAGGAGTTGTTGACGTTAACGTGCTGTTGCACCGCGACGGAATCAAAAAGACACTGAAGGAACGTGAAAAGGAGTTTCTCGCGATCACCGAAGAAACCGGTGGAACCATGAGTTTACCAGCGTCGGCGGACGAGATGATTAATAACGCTGCCGCCATCGCTCGAAGCGTAGATTCGCAATACATTCTTAGCTACAAGCCGCTTCGTGCCCTCGAGTCGTCAATAGCGAACGAGTATCGTCGCGTGGATATCTTTTCGAGACGTGTTGGATTGAACATTAGAGCGAGACGCGGTTACGTCGCGAGAATTCAGAAGTAACACGCGTCCCTGAATGAGAGCCTTACGAAGCTTCGATTCGAACTAACTTCACGCGCCTGGATCCGCCGCTTTTGATCGACACATCTGATTTACGACACTCGAAGTGCTTCGCAACCAGAGCGAGCAACTCTTCGTTTGCCTTGCCGTCCACCGGCGGCGACTTTATTTGCGCGAGCCACGTTCCATCTTCCTTTTGCTCGAGCAAGCTCGCGCGTGAGTTCGGTTTCACTTTTATTTGGATAACTCTCGCCGGCATAGTTGGTACAGCCACATTAGGAAGATTCGTCGCGAACCATTGCTTGGCTAATCTCGTAAGACGCACTTGGTGCTTCTTCATGAACCAGTAAATGCGAGCATTATAAAGGAGCGTGGGATCGAGATCTAAGCCAATCAAAATCATGCGCACGATCACCCCCGCAACGCTTTCTCGTTGGTTACGTGGTTCGGGAGCTCTCCCGCATGGCGATGTGATCGACATTCAGGTTGAACGCGAGCTCGAAACCATCATCTCGACCCTCATTTTTCTGACGGCGACATACTCGAGCGACGCGCCCGGCGATTTGCCAGGCCATCTCGTCGTCAAGTCACCTCTCAACCCGCCCCGTGTTCGTGAGGGGTTTACGGGCGAGGTGCCGTTCTACCGTTTGGTTGCGCCGGCCATAGGAACGCCACCGCTCATGCGCTGCTTCGCTGCTATCGAAGATGGTGACGATGACCCGGGCACGATCGTGCTCGAAGATCATCGATCTACTCACGATCATCCGCCGTGGCCCATTCCGCCGTCCCACAATCAATGTGAAGCCGCGCTCGATGCTTTGGGTCGTGTGCATGCTCGATGGTGGGAAGCACCGGCGCTGGGTAACACAGTCGGTCAGCTTCATACGACAGAGAGTCTGACAAGCATGGTCCATGGCATTGCTTCACATCTGCCTGGGTTCATGGACGACGTTGGAGACGCGCTGACAGCAGAGTCCCGTGACGTACTCGAACGCGTTTTCAGCTCTTCGCTCAGGCCATGGTTGCGCCTGAGAGATTCCCACGCGCTCACAATCATTCACGGCGACGCGCATACATGGAACTTCCTCTTCCCGCGTTCAGGCGAGGGACCCGCACTTCTGTTTGACTGGCAGCTTTGGCATGTCGATGTCGGGGCACGCGATCTTGCGTTTCTGATCGCCTTGCATTGGTATCCGAGTCGACGCCGCGAGTTGGAGCGACCGCTGATCAACTACTATCATGAGTGCCTGCTCAAGCATGGTGTGGAAAACTATTCGCTGGACGAGTTGTGGCTGGACTACCGCCGGTGCTGTGTACGCAATTTGACGATTCCGATTCTCTTCTGGAGTCGCGGAATGAAGCCCGAAAGCTGGTGGCACCGGCTCGAGTGCGCCCTGGCGTCCTACCGTGATCTTGGGTGTGACGAACTTCTGTAAGAGTTTTTTGTCGCGATTGTCGATTTCGCCCGTCGCCGTTCGACTACTAGTTAGAGGAGTGGAAGTTTGCTAGCAACTTACTAAAAGGAAACGAAACGATGAGCAATGTACGAGTACTCGTAGGCACTCGTAAGGGTGCATTCATTCTGACTTCAGACGGAAAACGCGAAAAGTGGGACGTGAGTGGTCCTCATTTCGCCGGCTGGGAGATCTATCACCTGAAAGGTTCGGCCGTTGATCCGAACCGCATTTACGCGTCGCAAACGAGCGGCTGGTTTGGCCAGATCATTCAACGCTCCGACGACGGCGGCAAAACGTGGTTCCAGCCGGGGACGCCCGCCGGCGCGCCGGCCACCACGCCCGAAGGGATGCCGATGGGTGAGAGCAATAAGTTTGTTTACGACACTTCGGAAGAAACCGGGAAGCCGCTGACAACACATCAGTGGTATGACGGCACTCCACATCCCTGGGAGTTCAAACGAGTTTGGCATCTCGAACCTTCGCTCGACGATCCGGACTCCGTTTATGCCGGTGTTGAAGATGCCGCGTTGTTTCGGTCGAGTGACGGCGGTGTGACCTGGAGCGAACTGCCGGGTTTACGCGGGCACGGCACGGGTTCGCAATGGCAGCCCGGCGCGGGCGGCATGTGCCTGCACACCATTCTGTTGGATCCGAGCAATCGCGAAAGGATTGTTGTTGCCATCTCCGCTGCGGGCGCCTTCCGCACTGACGACGGCGGCGCAACATGGAAACCGATCAATCAAGGTCTACGCTCGCAATACATTCCCGATCCGGCGGCTGAGGTGGGCCACTGCGTCCACCACATCACGATGCACCCTGCGAATTCGAACGTGCTGTTCATGCAGAAGCATTGGGACATTATGCGCAGTGATGATGCAGGCGATTCGTGGCACGAGGTTAGTGGAAACTTGCCGACCGATTTCGGGTTTGTGATTGACGTTCACGCGCACGAGCCGGAGACGATCTACGTTGTTCCGATCAAGAGCGATAGCGAACACTATCCGCCTGACGGAAAATTGCGCGTCTATCGCAGTCGATCGGGTGGCAACGAATGGGAGTCGCTCACGAACGGTCTGCCGCAAAGCAACTGTTATGTGAACGTGTTACGTGATGCGATGGCGGTCGACTCGCTTGATTCGTGCGGCGTGTACTTTGGGACGACTGGCGGACAGGTATATGCCTCGCCTGATGCCGGCGACACCTGGGCTCCGATCGTTCGAGATCTTCCGGCAGTGCTTTCAGTGGAGGTACAGACGCTGAAATGATTGTGGTAGTGCTGCCGTCACATTTGCGAGCGCTTGCGGGCGTGAAGGGAGAGGTTGAACTCGAGATCGAGGGCGAGATAACACGACACTCGATCCTTGATGCTCTCGAAGCGCGATACCCGATGTTGCGTGGGACCATTCGCGACCATGTCGCACGAGAACGCCGGCCATTGCTGCGGTTCTTTGCATGCGGTGAGGACGTTACACACGAACCTGCGGACGCTCCATTGCCGCAGGCGATCGCCTCGGGCACGGAACCGTTTTACATCATCGGCGCAATCGCCGGCGGTTAAGTAATCATACGAGGAGAAATCATGACAACGAACAATACAAACACCATCCGACTACACCGAGTGCTCAAGGCGCCGCCGGAGCGAGTCTACCGCGCGTTCCTTGATGCAGCTGCAATGTCAAAATGGCTTCCGCCAAACGGATTCACGTGCCAGGTTCATCACCTCGATGCCAGAGTCGGGGGCACTTACAAGATGTCGTTCACCAATTTCACCACGGGTAAGAGCCACACGTTCGGTGGCGAGTATCTCGAGCTCACGCCGAACGAACGCCTTCGTTACAACGACCGGTTCGACGATCCGAACCTGCCAGGACAAATGCAAAACACGATCACGTTGAAACCGGTGTCTGTGGGAACTGAATTGAACATCGTGCAAGAGGGCGTGCCGGCTGTGATTCCGGCTGAGGCCTGTTATCTAGGTTGGCAGGAGTCGCTGAGGCAGCTAGCGGAATTAGTGGAACCCGAGATTCCGGATCAGATGTAAATCCTAGCCACGGATGAACAAGGATGAATACGGATTCTGATCCGTGTTCATCCGTGGCTTGTCAGTAAACTGGCTTCACTCGTTTCCATAAATCATCGAACGAGATGGAATCGTCCAACGCGGTGGCACTGACGATCTTCCCCTCACGCATCTTCAGAAACCACGAATACGTGTTCTCATACGACTTGCCATCGCGAGCCATCGCAGCTCCGTCCCACAACACAATAACCGTATCGCCATCAGCGTAGATGCCTCGCACGGTCGGCACGAGCGGTGTGGAGAGTCTTGCGTTGAAGGGGATGACGACCTGGTCCATCAAATCGCGACGGCTGTGATATGTTCCCGATACCGCAGACCTGCCGGCTATGGTCCATTTTGCGTCGGAGGCGAGTAAATCGAAGACAGTCCCGGCACCGCGTCGCCAGTTTTCGAAAGCAGCTTGGATGATGTGACGGTTTTTCTCTTCGACGTCAGACTGGGCCATCGCCGTCGTTTTCGTCGCTGCGAAAACAAACAACAAGCTAATGACAACCAGCAGAACCTTCACACCTTGAGTTGACACCTGGGGTCTCCTGTTAGTCTAGTCTCATTTCAGCGGCTGGCGCACTACAATGCGGCCACTCTCGCTCTTAAGTTGCGCACGTGATGGAGAAGGACATGCTGCAGTTCTGATCTCTCTTCAGGAGTGGTGATACAGCACGGACTTGAAACGGGCTCCTCGATGCTTGCGAGGTCCGTAGTCCAATAACGCAACGTGATCTGATTTGCGTGATCGATTTCATAGGTCCAATCACCGGTGCGCTGATTTTCTGAGGAACGACGAATGAACTTCAAACCCTCATCTTCATCGATACAGGCGAGTAAGATTCGAACAAGTTCAGAAAAATCGATTTGAGCGGTTGCATGTTTGCCCTGAATCATCTCACCGAAATCAGACCGCTTGTACTCAGGGCGCAGTGAATCATCCACGTCGTGCCTAATATTCTTCATAGATCTTTTGCTCGCCTCTGGTCGCTAATCGAGCGCTAATCAGTCGCAGTGCCGGACCGCGTTCAGTATACGACACCACTAACAATCTTCCTCGTGCTGATGTCCCAAATGTAATAAAACGATTTTCTTCAATAGAATGATCGGAGTCCAGGGCTGTCTTCGAAAAAGGATCCAAAAGGGAAGTACTAGCCTCTTCGAACGAAACTCCGTGCTTCCAGAGATTTGTCTGTGCTTTAAGCTGATCCCATTCAAAAGTCATTGCTGTCGTGAGGTAACAGGTTGTGAGTCTTTGGCGGCGCTAGTGTAACAGCCGAAGGTTAGAACTCATACCTTCTCAGCGAAGAACTCCCGAAAAAACGTTTCTGCCGGTTTGCCTGCATTCCGTTTCATACTTTCCAACCCACGCCTTATTCCATCGATCGCTTCGATCCTATCCGCGCTTCGGATTCGGCTTTGCTGCGCATGGTTATGCGAAACTCAGTCGAGGGCCGGAGAAGTTCGCCACCGTGTTAGCGGCGCTCGGGATTCCGTTACCTCATTTTATGGCATGGATCACATCGCTCGTTGAATTGATCACAGGGA
>JBKPPH010000130.1:0-4853 GCA_046733535.1 Acidobacteriota bacterium | reverse complement strand
GCTGCCACCGGCCGCACTTAAGATCTACCGTGATATTGAAAAGGCTTTGTTGAACGCCATTGAGAAAGGCGTGTCGGGCGAGGACGACTCGCAGGGCTACGCGCTCTCACTTGACCCGGAAACGCGTACCAAACAGCTCGCACTCCGTGGATACGTCGCGCGCCATTCGCCGGTAGTAATGCGCGTCCTGACGTCGGCAGGCAATGTCGCGCATCGTCAGATCGCGGCGGAGATGCTCGGCTACGCTGACAGATCTCCCGAACAGATTGCTGCACTCATCCACGCCAGCCATGATGTCGACGCTGGAGTGCGTAACAACGCAATTCGCGCGCTCGTAGTACTTGCGAGGTCG
This sequence comes from Acidobacteriota bacterium, assembly GCA_046733535.1. Lineage (GTDB taxonomy): Bacteria > Acidobacteriota > Blastocatellia > Pyrinomonadales > Pyrinomonadaceae > PSRF01. The sequence goes on along the minus strand of JBKPPH010000130.1, from coordinate 4,501 downwards.
AGCACCGAAGCGTCCGCGAGTATTCCCGGCGAGTGTTTCGTGGATTTACTGAACTCCGGTCTATGGACCGACCGTAACAAATCAGCCGAGCTCCTCTCCGTACTTACCGCGCGCCGGGACCCGACGCTCCTCACGTGTCTACACGAACAGGCGCTCACGTCCCTTATCGAAATGGCGCGTTGGTCGTTCGCGGGTCACGCACAAAGCGCCCGATTAATGCTGGGACGCATCGCCGGGATAGACGAGAAAACTTTAATAGGTATGGTCGAGAGGAAGGATGTCGAAGCGATTATCAATGCACTCATGACTCAACAGAGCATTGGAGAGGATGCAAAACGATGTCCGCTTTGCAAAGCTTTGAAGTGATGCAATCGATCAATTTACAAGAACAACCCACTTTATCACCACGGGCGCAAAGCGTCTGTTCACAGTCTTACCTTGTAAGCCGCTCCCCCCATTTAACCCCTACTCTCATGTGTGCGCTCCTCTTTCGGGCACGGCACTAGTGTGAGAACGGGAATTGTATCACGATGTAGATACGTAGAAATTTGCACCAAGAGGGAAGCGATGGTTGCCCGTTCCCTTCCCTCGTTGGCATCATGGTCCATTATTTATTCCTTCGGTCACCCCACTCTACAGCTCCTCCTCTCGGAAGCCTTCGGACAAAATGTGCCGCGCAAGCTCGCTCGCCTCAGTTCCAAAACGAGAAGCAGCCTCGAACCCTGGTTCACACCGGCTGTAGAGACGGTATGTGAGGCGGCCGACAATATCCTCTATCCAAATACCGCTCTGCTTTTGCTGGCGGAGCTTTTCCACACTGCATAGCCGTTGCAGCAGGCCGATGAGGACGGTGATGCTGCGGGAATTACCTTGAAACGCCAACTCAAAATAAGCGGCGAACTGATCGAGATCACTTTCCTGAAGTTTTAAAGCTTTCAGATCATCCTGATCTCGAGTGTGATCGATTAAAGAGGTAGTAGAGTTGAGTGCAGCATTGGTAGACATAGTATCTCCTTTCGTCGAACAGTGTTACGTCTTCGACTACACGATTTAATTCGTAAGTCCGCTAAGTTCAGTTTTGCTAGGGAGCAAGTGAGACAGAAACTATACGGCAGCCCGATAGTTTTGTCAAAGAAATAATCGGCTGCCGGATAGTTTTGCTATAATCGCTGTCTATGAATTTAATTGGCACGGCTGTGGCTGCTCAGCGTCTTGGCGTGAGTCAGGACCGTGTGAGAGCCTTGATCAAGGCAGGGCGCCTGCCTGCAACAAAACTCGGCCGCGATTACTTCATGGATCCCAAAGATCTCGCGCTCGTAAAGAACCGAAAGCCGGGACGGCCCAGAAAGCAACGCAAACAGTAGCTACTCCGAGCGACGGGTGCGTACGATCGTCGAGCTAGTTTAATGATCTCTCTCTAATTTTTGATCCCAACAGCCTTCTATCGCACCTTATTGTCGCCACCACCGCTCCGTTGTACGCCCTTCCACTCTCTTCTCTTTCTTCGCTGTTGAAGGCGCTGTTCTCAACTTATTCGACAAGAGTTGGCAATGTTCTCCAGAGCGGATTTTAGTACGCAGTTGTTTCATTGACATTGGTGCATGTAGTTATTTAGAGTGCGTGTTTCTCTCGCTGTTTTTCACCCGCGACTCCTCGCAAACGGTCGCGTAGCTAGTTAAGTTTCCGCCCAGTTCGGTCATCCGTTGTGCTTGAGTTATGACCACAGGTTAGAACGTCTTTACCTTAGGCACTCAAAACGCGCTCGCTGTGTACATGGCAGCCGCTGTCAGCATTCGCCCGTAAGCTAACGCGCGAAGTTAAACAGAGCGCTTACTTCATGTATTCGCAAATAAAAGATAAGGAACCCTCATGTCAATGACTACGCAGAACGAGTCTTTCTCGCGAAGAGGCTTTCACTTCGTTACTCTGCTCGCTCTATTCATTCTTGTCTTATATCCAGTCTTAGTTTTCGCGCAGAGTCCCACACCTAATATTCAGCATACAAGCAGAGCCTCAGATCAAAACCTACGCAGCAACGTGCGAGTGAACCCCTCAACCCTCGCGGTCGAATTTGAACTCACGCTTGGCAATTATCCTGGAAGAGGAGGGCTGAGTGTTCCAATTACGTTTAACTATTCCTCTAAAGCCTGGCGCATCGGCTATCAGTCCTATACACCCTCAGTTCAGAACACCTTTGATGGACAAACGCTGGAAGGCTACACAACTGTGTCGGCGCGGTATGGACCAGGCTGGACCAGCAGCATCGGCATTCCCGTAATTCTGCACGATGAGGATTCGAGCAGATACAGTCAATTCGGGCTACCATTGCCTGAAACAACCGATTGTAACCAGACGCCCTGCTACCGGATCGATCGGATCATGATTCAAATGCCGGATCACTCAGTACACGAACTGCGGTCCAGCGACGAGCCTTACAATGTTAGCAATGGGTCCAACTTGCCAATTCCGACTCCTGATGATCTCTATTCAGTCGATGGGTCGGCGTTGCGTTACCAACGGTCGACGAAGACGCTTTTTCTCTCGGACGGTTCACGTTACATCCTTAACGACACATCGCCCACGTATATCGATCATAACGGTAATACACTCACCTTTACGGCCGACTTCCCGTTCAACTTTCAAGTTAATTTTGAGATTGGCGTAATTGATACGCTGAATAGGTCGATTCCGCCCTTTCGCAGACCTGGCAATACCAACACCATTGCGTCCTATTCATTGCCGGGCTTCAGCGGCTTACCTATGACCTACAGTTTAAGTTGGAAACATTTAGGCGATACGGGAGTGATGAGCCCAGGACAGACTCTGCACTACATATCCGACTTAACGAGTCCAGGCGGACCCGGCGGCGAGCCAGGCGCAGGAGGCAGCCCCAGTCTGTTTCTTTCCGATTCAGCAGGCCGAACGTTCTTCGATGATGCGAGCGTATTCAATCCTATGGTGCTCTATCAAATCGTCTTGCCAACGGGACAGACATATACCTTTAACTACAACGTTTATGGAGAGCTTGAAAAAATCACGTTTCCAAGTGGCGGTTATGAGCGGTACGAGTACGCCAGCTTAATGCCTTTAAGCGTAACTGCACCTCTCTATAGCCAAGCCAACCGCGGTGTGACAAAGCGGTACGTCAGCAGCAGCGGCAATAGTACTGACGAGGTGATGTGGAGTTACGGTTTCACCGGAACGTTCCCCTACGGCTCGGGAACGCAAGGCACGTATGTACTCACCACAACAGCCCCGGACGGCTCACGCGTCGAGCGCTATATGCATACAGACTCACTATCGGGAACCTTTGGATTTAATGTAGATCAGGGAAAGGCGGGCCTGGCGTATGAAGAAAGACAGTATTCGGCGCCAGACGCTTTGGGTACACGACAGTTATTGCGGCGGAATTTAACAGAGTGGGTAACGAGCAACTCAAACGCGACAAATCAAATCGCCCAACAGAGCGCAAGACGAAACGCAAGAATAGCAAAAGAAGTCACCATCGTCCTCGATACAGGAACCACGAGCGCCCTGGCGAAAGCGACCGTGCACAATTACGACCTCACTTACCAATTCACTAGTGGACCAATTGAAACGTCAGTGGCTGAATATGCCTGGGTGTCCATCAGTCAAACCAGCGCACAATCGGATCCAATCGGATCAATTCCGTTGCCAGCCCAACCGGCTAGAATCGCAGAAACTACCGATCTTCTCCTTGACGCAAATATTCTGCAAACAACTCGTGAGGCATATCGTGCGCGCCACCTGGTGAACCTACCGAGTTCCACAAGAATAAAAAATGGTAGTGGCACTATAGTGGCACAGACTTCAATCAAATACGACGAGTATGCACTTACAACTGTCGGCTCGGTCAGCGGCTGGACAGACCCACAGACATCTATTCGCGGTAATGCAACAACAATCGGCCGGTGGTTGAATACGACTAACACCGAAATACAAACACATACGCACTACGACCAATTTGGTAATCTGAGAGTCCAGACAGATGCACGAGGAAAGGATACGCAGGTCGCATACTCCAGCAATCACGCGTACCCGACAACCATAACTACCCCGGTTCCGGATCCTTTGGGACAGTACGCCTCGAATGTCGCATTAAGTACTATCACTAATTTCGACCTCACGACGGGATTGGTGATATCAACCACCGACGAGAACGGCCAGACTACCTCGATGTCATATAACGACCCACTTAACCGGTTGACTCAGGTCAGCCAGCCAAATGGCGCACACATCAATTACACGTACTCTGACACACCCGGCGATCTGTATCTCAAAGTACGCACTGATCAAGAGTCGTCACGAGCGATCGAGACCCGAACTTACTTCGATGGGTTGGGCCGAACGATCCGCAGTTTTCTTTATGATGGCGGAGCATCAACACCGTGGGTGGTGAGTGACACCTATTACGACACGATGGGGCGGCGCGGCAAAGTATCCAATCCTTATCGCGTAAGCAGCCCAGGTGGAATTATGC
>JBKPPH010000129.1:0-15268 GCA_046733535.1 Acidobacteriota bacterium | reverse complement strand
GAGTTTCTGTCTGCGGCGGTGCGCGGTGGGCTGGTCCAATTACCTTTCGATCGTGTGCGACTGGACGTTTTTGGTGGCCAAACAACTTCGGGAATAATCGAGACGCCTGATTCAACTTTCAACCCCAACAGAGTCAGACCGAACCTGTTGTCGTCGCTCGCCATTCGCTACGACACCAAAATCTTCGGCGCGATCGTAACCACACAGGCGCCACGCCAGAAAGACTTCACGTTCTCCGGCGGCGCGATGCATTTCGGTGGTCCAGCTCGCAAAGGCAACGTGCTCGCCGGCGGTCTCAAGTACATCTCAGGTCTTAATCGTTTTCAGGCCGACGCAGCGGTGGGCAACTTCTCAGGCGTGAATCATGACGGAACGCAAACAGCGGGAACAGACGTGGCGCTCAGTCTCACTGGTTCGTATCGCCTGACGGACGACGTTCTCGTACAAGGCCGCTATGCTTACGTTGGTCCAACTTTCCTCAGCCCGCAAAGCGGACTCCACGAACCGACCAACCTCGCTGCCGCAGGCGTGAGCTGGCAACCGAAACGCTGGCTCACGGCTGCGGTCAATGGCAGCACTGCAACAACACCCGGGAGGTTCCGACAGTTCAATCGCTACCTGACTGCGACTGTAAACATCGCGCCCGACAACGCATGGCCCGCGCTCTTTATCTCGCACACGCAGAGCGGCACAACGCTATTGAAAAACTCTGCGTTCACGCTGGTCACGGCGACGAAGAAGTTTCACCGTTGGAACATGTTCGTCAACGGCGCGCGCGTGAAGTCATTCGGCGCGACGAATCTCAACGTGCAAGCTGGTGGGAATGTCCGGATCAATGAATGGAACACGCTCGAGGTGAGCCAGTCGGTCGGCAGCCGAGGCCTTTTAAGCGGCCTGGCAACGTGGCAGATGTCGAACCTTTTTCACAATCGTCTCGGCTTCAGCGGTGGGCTGGGTTACACGAGAAGCAACACTGCGCCGTTTCACCCTTCGGAACATCTATCGGCCTACGTTAAGTTGCCGCGAAACAGCACGCTGCAATTCAGTTACTTACAAACGCAAACCGGTACGACGGCATTGGTTTCGCTGCATGGATTGTTCTTCTCTTCGAAACGAGCCGAGCGCGCGGTGAGTGGTCCTCTCTCGGAGTTGAATGCGTATGGTGCGGTGTCTGGCCGCGTTTACCAGGACGTGAATCTCAACGGCCGCTTCGAGCCGGGGATCGATAAGCCGCAAGCGAACGCGAGAGTGCGTGTGGATGGCAGCCGTTACGTGGTTTCAGACGCCGAGGGCAACTTCCGGATCGAAAGCGTCGCGCGCGGTGAGCACTCCGTCTACCTGGACCTGCTGTCAGTGCGCGCCGATCTGACCTTGTTGGACAGCACACAGCAAATGATCACGATCGACAGTCATGATTCGGTGGTCGACTTTCGTGTCGTGCGCACCGGCCGCATTACTGGAGTTGTTTGGCTTGATTCGAACGAGAATGGACGCGTCGATGATCACGAACAGACGTTCGCCGACGTGCGTATCGTCACCGGCAGCGGCCGTGACACGTTAACGGATGAGAATGGTCACTTCATGATCGGCGACTTGCCACCCGGAGAGCACATACTGTTGCTCGACGAGAAGACGCTGCCCGAGCGAATGCGATCCGTTGCCGGCTCGCAGACAGTCAAAGTTACGGCTGCGAGTGAAACCGTTACTCTCTTCCCCATCTCGACGCTACCCGATCAGATCAAAAAATTCCCCCACGAGTAGTCACAAAAGCATCATCTTGTTGAGCACGCACATTCAAACGTCAGTTCTGCGTAAAAGTAGCCGGCGCCCAGATCACCTTTGTCATACGTGACAAGTCGATTCACTTGACGCAGCCGGTCAAAAATCGCGCGGCCGCCCTGGGCCGTGTTGGCAAGTGGACCACATCTCGCGCCCGAGCGGGCATCACATCCGACGGCGACGCGTAGCACGATCTGACCTACAACGTCATTACCGACGATTCGACCCTGCACACGCACATGCGTCTCTCGCTCACTTCCCAACTCTTTCACCACCTCTAACAGACGCTGTCCGCCAATCGTGAGAGTGGTACTTTCTGTTGCAGGAGTGACGAACACACCGGTAGTGATGTTGAGTGGAAGCACGGTGTTCGCCGCGTTATCTCTAAGCCTCCGCGTCCGAACATGTCGCAGGCAGACGCGCTGCGTCGCGCTTCGGCGGGGAAACTTAAAAGGGAAACGGAACGTCAGGTCGCGCGGGGCTTGCGACCACTCGTTGCCGTTGTTGTCGTCGCCGCAGTGCGGAAAGCTGTAACGGTTGGAATCGTCCTGAAACACGCCGAACATCCATCCTTTCCGCTCGGGATGCCGCCACCAAACGGCGTCGAACGGGTGAATCTCGGGATGATCGTGATCGGGATCAAAGACACGACAGAATTGCCGATGCCTGGGAGAGCGATGTTCGTCTCCGTGATCGTAAGCATAGACTCCGTAGACGCAGGCCTCAGTTCCGGAACGTCCAGTGACGGGCTCCAGTTCCGACAGGCAATTCCATCCGCTTATACATTTGCGACAGTTTTGAGCGGCTGGTGAGAAGTCGAATTGATTACCACAGCGCCCCAGATTGCCTTCTATCGGGAGAAAGCGACCATCTGCACCGTAGAAGTGTTCGTCCGGAGTCACTTCAGCATGGATCACTTTGTTGAATTTCACGTCATCATCGTTGGCCCTTCGCAAGCACGCCGCCAAATCGAACGTAGAAGCTGATGGTCCAAATCGTTTTAAGTCATTGCTGCTCAGCCGCGTCTCTTCCGTCTTCAACACTCCTGCCACGAAGTTAGCGTATACGGTGTTGGGTGCCGGACGAATGTTGATGGTGAAGTCGCGCGGATCATCGGTTTCGTCATTGACTCCATATTTGGTGATCGTTCCGCAGAACTTGCGCCGCAGCGGCAGCCGTCCATCTGTTTCGGTTCGTTTAGGTCCCTGCGCCGTTGGAACGATCGCCTCTAACTCCTGATCTTCACAACTCCAACAACAGTCATTGAACGAGGTAGCTTGTTGCACACGTTGTATCGCTGCTGTCACTTCGACTTCTTCCGCATTGACAGGAGCGACTTGCGACGGATTACCGGTACCGGGCGGACATGGAGTTTGAGGTCCTGCTAATTCAGCGTCCGGATTCGCAATAGCGTCTGCCGCACCTGCCTCGGTCGAACCCGCAGAGAGCGAGAGAAGGAGTATCGACAAAGCTGCAGCCGCAATGCAAAGTACAGTGATCTGTGTGCGCTTTTTCAAAAGGTGAGGGTTCACAGTGGCCTCCTTTTCACCTTAAAACGGTTACTTGTCTATTAACTAATGTGATCCTGGGCCATTTCGTTTCGACCTTTCTCTTTGCGTTGTCTGCCGGTGTTGAACTGGCGTAGTCTTGTCGTTGTCTGTTTAGTCCAGCCAGAGTGGCAAACGTAATGTCCAAATGGGTCGTTTATAAGTTTGGCGGCACGAGTGTAGCCAACGCTGAACGCTATCGAGCGGCGGCTGAAATCGTGCTTGCACGGCAGCACGGCGAGCGTGAGGCAGTGGTGGTTTCCGCGATGAGCGGAGTCACTAACGAACTGATCCGATTGGTTGAACTCGCCGCCAATCGCGACGGCTCTTACCTGACCACGCTCCAGCAACTCAAGACCCGGCATCTCGAAACGATAACCGCACTCGAGCTTGGCGACGCGCAGACGCATTCGCTGTGCGAAGTCATTGATTCTGATTTCAACGCGATCGCCGAGGTGTTAAGGGGAGTTTGGATCACCAGGCTTCCCTCCGAACGCATCGTGGAATTCGTCTCCGGCCATGGGGAGTTATGGTCGGCCCAACTACTGCACGCGTATCTCAAAGCCGGCGGCCATTCCTCAACGTGGCTCGACGCAAGAGAGGTGCTCATTGTCGAACCGAATGGCAACACCGTCGCGATCGACTGGCAACTTTCGCGAGAGAAGTTAAAAAACTGGCAAGCACAGCATGGCGACACTGACCTTCTGATAATTACGGGATACATCGCCGCTACACACGACGGAATCGCGACGACGTTGAAGCGAAACGGCAGCGACCTCTCGGCCTCTATCTTCGGCGCGTTGCTCGGAGCTGATGCGGTGATGATCTGGACCGACGTTGACGGCGTGTTCAGCGCCGATCCGCGACTCGTCACTGATGCGTTAGTCATACCCGAACTCTCCTACCAGGAGGCGGCGGAGCTTGCCTACTTCGGCGCGAAAGTCATTCACCCAAACACCATGTCGCCCGCGATCGCAAACGGCATCACCGTTTGGATTAAAAACACCTTCAAGCCTGATGCTCCGGGTACGAGAATCTCAGCTTCTTCGCCATCCGACATGCCGGTAAAGGGTTTTGCCGCGGTGGAGGACATGGCGCTGATCAATGTGGAGGGCACCGGAATGATCGGCATCCCCGGCGTCGCCCATAAACTCTTCGGCGCACTGCGAGCGGTCGACGTTTCGATCGTCATGATTTCGCAGGCGAGCTCCGAGCATTCGATCTGTTTCGCCGTTCCGCGCCGCGATGCGCAGCTTGCAAAGCGGACTGTCGAGGAGACGTTCTTCGCGGAGATGCAGCGTGGCGAGGTCCAGACGGTAGAACTGAGAGAGAGTTGCTGCATTGTCGCCATGGTCGGCGACGGAATGATCGAAAGATTGGGCATGGCGGGAAAGTTCTTCAACGCGCTCGGCAAAGCCGGTGTCAACGTCCGCGCGATCGCGCAAGGATCGTCGGAACGTAATATCTCTGCCGTCGTCGAACAACACGAAGCCACGAAGGCGCTGCGAGCGCTGCATTCCGCGTTTTACCTGTCGAGCCAAACTCTTTCGATCGGCGTGATCGGCACCGGACTGATCGGCAGCACCTTGCTGGGCCAACTCACCGCTCGCGTGCAAGAGCTCCGCGAACAGCGCGGCATCGACTTGCGAGTGCGTGGGATCATGAACAGCCGCCAGATGGTTCTTCACGATCGGCAGCTTTCCCTTGACGGTTGGCGCGAAGAGCTGCACGCGAGCTCTGCCTCAGCCAACCTGGAAGAGTTCGTCAATCACGTGCACGCCGCTCACTTGCCTCACGCCGTGCTGATCGACGCGACTGCCAGTGCGGAGTTGCCGCTGCACTACGAAAGCTGGTTGTCGAGGGGAATCAACATCATCACGCCAAACAAAAAGAGCAACGCCGGGCCGTTCGCGTCTTATCGCCGCCTACGCGAAGTTGCGCGTAAGTATCAGAGGTATTTTCTTTACGAAACAAACGTCGGCGCCGGATTGCCGATCATCCAGACGCTGCGCGGTTTGATCGAAACCGGCGACGAGATCATCAAGATCGAAGGCGTGCTCTCCGGCACACTTTCCTACATCTTCAACTCACTCGACGGCGGGCGCAGTTTCTCTGAAATCGTGCGTGAAGCCCAGGCGCTCGGTTTCACGGAACCCGATCCGCGCGAGGACCTGTCCGGCGTAGACGTGGCCCGGAAGCTGATCATTCTCGCGCGCGAGATGGGCCTTGAAGTTGAGATGGATGCAGTTGAAGTGGAAAGTCTGGTGCCCAAAGATGATCGGACGATCGCCGCACTCCTCGACGAAGCGCGTGCTCGAGGTCAGGTGTTGCGGTACGCCGGCACGATCGAGAGCGACGGAAATATGTCCGCCGGCTTGCGCACCTACCCACTCAATCATCCTTTTGCAAATCTCACGGGCAGCGACAATATGGTGAGCTTTCAGACCGCGCGGTACAACGCTCAGCCAATGATTGTGAGAGGCCCGGGCGCTGGTCCGGAAGTCACGGCTGCTGGAGTCTTCGCGGACTTGCTTCGTCTCGCGTCATTCCTTGGCGCGCCGTTGTAAATCTTGTGAATCCCGTCTAACAATCAACCTGTCGAGCGAGTAGCCGTTTAGATCACTGAACCACAGCAAGACAAAGTTCACGAGCGCGTATTGAAGATTATGCGCGACGATTTGCGCCTGGCCCAGCATCACCATTCCAAACGTCAGTCCAATCAGCAGCAGTCCGGTAATGACCAGCCCAACGCGCGTGAACAGCCCGAGGAGAATGAGAAGGCCGCCGATCGTTTCCGCAAACGGAATCGCATAAGCAAACGGCATCACCAGCCCTGCGGGGAGTTTGCCGGAGAACTGCTGGTTCATGCTGCCGACAAAACCGCCAACGCCGCTGATGAACTTGTTGATGCCATAAAAGAAAAAGATTACGCCCATCGTTACGCGCAGCAGCGCGTAAGCAGTTTCGCGATAATTCATCTTTGCAGTTCCTCCTTTACAGTTGCTCAACCCGCGAACTCACGAGCAGAAACCCCGCGCACGCCGACGACCGCCCGGAATAATGAACCCGCCAGCGGATCGGCACTCCTGTCGACACCCTCTTGCGACGTAGTGATGAATAACTGATCAAGCTGTGGACCACCGAAAGTGCAAGCGGTCACTTTCTTCACCGGCACCTCGACGACTTCGGCCAGCACTCCGTCCTTGCTGTAGCCCCTGACCGCACTGCCGTTGGAGAGGGCGATCCAAACACCGTCCTGCTCGTCGACAGTCAAGCCGTCCGGGCGTTTGCCTTCGGCAGAAAGATCGACGAACACGCGCCGGTTGGTCAATCCCGCCTGCGAATCGTAGTCGAAAATCGAGACGGAATACGTTGCGGTATCGTTGTAGTAGGCGCGTGATCCGTCTTTGGTCCATTCAAGTCCGTTGGAGATGGTGACCTCAGGCAAAACTACACGGACAGACAAATCCGGATCCATGCGATACAGCGTTCCCGCTCCGGGACGTTTGTCTCGCGACATCGAACCACAATAGAAACGCCCGTCGGGATCACAGCTTCCCTCGTTCATACGCACCTGATCGTTGGTCCACAATTCGTCTAGACGGATAAGCGTGCCATCCGCGTTCTCCAAAGCGAAACCGCGCTCTATTCCGATGACCGTTCCGCCTTTACTACGCGGTCGAATGGCGGCGGCAACATCGCCAACATGTCGCCGCTCGACGCTGCCATCATTCTTCAGAGAGAGGATGTCGCCCGCCAGCATATCCACGAAACGCAAACCGCCCCAACGCTCTGACCACACTGGTCCTTCACCGTGGTAAGCAACAGGCTGCGTAATTTGTTCAGCTTTCAAGTTCGTTTACTGTAAATGAGTCCTGGCAAAACCCGCGACTTACACGATCACTAACATTGACAGGATTTTCATGTTATTCCCGTTCTTCTGCCCAGAAGATCCATTCGGCGCCGTTTGCGTGTTTCGCTCGCGGGGCGAGTAGTCCACGCTCTTCAAGCAGCGTGCGAGCACCGCGATACATGTTCGCAAACAAACATTGTGTGACATCCGAAAGTTCCCATCCATGAGCCGGAAGACTGGTCTTACGAAAAGCTCGCTCAATCTTTGCCCGCCGGCGCTCGAAAAGAGACGCGAGCTGCTGGGCCATCTCCTCACACAGATCGTGAAACTCCGCACACTCCTCAGCTTTGAAAACCGGAAAGTTCGGTTCGTAATAACGTTCGGTCGGATGGCGTTTCTCAAACTCTTCCGATTCACGCAAGAGCTCGCTCTTCACCATGTCGATGACGTGCGTGTGAACACTTGGCGGCGATAAATTAAGCGCCTGCGCTAACTGGGAGATTGTCTTCGGCTCTTGCGCGACAAGGTTCACAATTTGCTCTTTAGTGCCATTCGGCAGCAGTTTCCGCTTGGTTATTTCCGCCCACGGATCCGTATATCCACCTTGTGAATTCGACACACACTCGCAGGGAAAACGTAACCCTCCACGATCACCTACACTCATCGGTCACCCCTTTACAGGTAGAATTTTAGGGCGTATCCTAAAAGCCTCAACCCCCTAACAAATTTGCCCCCACTTATCGACAAGGGGGGCGTAAAAGACGTTGGTGCTTATGTACGTTGAAGGTAGCACTGACCTTGCCCCCGATGCAAAGTCGAAAGGCTCTGCACGCTACTTCTCTGCGTTCGCAAACGACATGAATTTGCGCTTCGTTGTTCACCAATACTTCTGGAGGATGGAGGTAAGATATGCGGTCATTAAACGAGCAAGGGCCGTTCGCAAACGAGATTCCCACTGATCATAGATTGAAGCGGACAGTGCAAAAGGCAATCCGGCTTCGAACTGCCAGCTTATACGTATTGATAGCGTTACTCGCGGCGGTGGCAACGACGGTTGTTTTGGTTCCTCGAAGCCACGCCCAGGGCTCTTCGCCACACCTGCAGGGGCCGACTGCTCAAAGCAATGCCAAAAAAAGAAAGCTCAGAAATTTCGATGCGGAAATTCTCGCGAACGCCGATGAGCTTTTGACACAAGGCAGAACTACTTTCCGCTTCGACACGTTTGGTGACGAGGCCTTCTGGGGCGGCGCTCTTCAACTTCACCAGGCGATCGAAGGCGCGGCTCTGGGCGGTGTCGGACCCGGAATCAGTCCGACCACTGCATTGAGTCTCGGTCTGAAAGTTGACGTCGACGCTTTACCGCGGCCGCTCATTAATCAACTGCGACAGGGCAAGGTCAATCTTAACGATCCGGCCACAACTGTTGCTTTGCTGAAACTGGACGCGGTGCTCGGCGTCAAGGGATTCTTTCAGGGCGATAACCTGAATTCGATCGGCATCACGTGCGCACTCTGCCATTCCACCGTGGACAATACCTTGGCTTTCGGCATCGGTCATCGTCTCGATGGTTGGGCCAACCACGATCTCGACGTCGGAAAGATTGTTGCCGCGGCTCCTAACCTCAGTCCTTTTTCAAATCTATTAGGCGTCAGCCAGGACACTGTGCGCGCCGTACTAAATAGTTGGGGACCAGGTAAGTTTGATGCAGAGTTGATACTGGACGGGAAAGCATTCAATCCGCAGCAAGTGACTGATGGCGTCGTGACGGGAACGAACGTGCCTGGAGCGACGTTGATTCCGAACGCTTTCGGTCTCGCCGGCCACAACCAGCATACGTGGACTGGAGCGTGGGGAACGGTCAGTTACTGGAACGCGTTTGTCGCGAACCTTGAAATGCACGGTATCGGAAGGTTCTTCGATCCAAGACTAAACGATGCCAGCAAGTTTCCCATCGCTGCGGCCAATGGTTTTGCCGATCTGCCGCACATTCCACCTGAGCAGGATCGCATAACGAAGAAATTGCCGGAACTTCACTTCTACCAACTTGCGATTCCCGCCCCTGCGCCGGAACCGGGAGTGGATTTCAACGTCGCGGCGGCAGAGCGTGGCGACGAACTCTTCAGCGGTAAAGCGAAATGCAACGACTGCCACGTCGAGCCGTTGTGGACTGAGCCAGGCTGGAACTTGCACAAACCGGCGGAGATCGGCATAGATAGTTTTCAAGCCGATCGAGCACCCGACGGCGTGTACAGGACGATGAATCTGGCGGGTGTCTTCATACGCGAGAATGGCGTCTTCATGAATCCCGCAAACAAGGGACGCTTCTATCACGACGGACGATTCAAGACGCTGTTGGACGTCGTCAATCACTACAACACCCGGTTCAGTTTAGGTCTGACAGATCAAGAGAAGCTTGACCTGGTTGAGTATTTGAAATCGCTTCCCGAACGCGAGTGAGTTTATAAGATTACAGGATTAGACATGATTTACATGTGAATCATGAAAATCATGTCAATCCTGTAAACTGACTTTGCGGCCGCTCACGAGTTGCCACGCCGAAGAGGTGCGATTGAAGCGAAGACGTTTGATGCTGTGGGCGAGGCCGAGAAGCTGCAAAGCGCGAATGCCCATCCAGTTCAAGTCGATCTCGTACCAGTGCAGGCCATGACGCGCTGATGTTGGATGAGCGTGATGGTTGTTGTGCCATCCTTCGCCGAATGTCAGTAACGCCACCCACCAGCTATTGCGCGAATCGTCGCCGGTTTCGAATCTCGTTTTTCCCCACAGATGCGTTGCCGAGTTGACGAGCCACGTCGCATGCAGCGCCAGCACGAGACGAAGAAAAACTCCCCACAGCATCACGCCCCAGCCGCCAAAGACAAAAAGCAGCGTCCCTATGACTAACAGCGGAACCCAGTAGAACTTATTGAACCAGCGGTAATAGGGATCCTTTACGACGTCCGGCGCGTAGCGTTCGGTCGTGGCCTGATCGTGATCCTGTGCGATGCCGAACAATATCCAACCCATGTGCGCCCAAAACCCGCCATCGCGCGGCGTATGCGGATCGCCCTCGCGGTCTGTGTGCGCGTGATGTATGCGGTGCGTCGTTACCCATTGAATTGGCCCACCCTCGAGCGCCATGCCGCCGCAAGTCACAAGAAAGTATTCCACTAGTTTTGGAACTTTGTAACCGCGGTGAGTAAGCAGCCTGTGATAGCCCATGCCGATCCCAAGACTTCCGCCAATCCAGTAAAGGACGACGGCGGTGATTAGTGCCGGCCAGCTCCAGAAAAAAAGCGCGGCGATTGCCGCAACATGGGCAACGATCAGAAAGATCGCATTGCTCCAATTAACGTTTAGCCTACTCTTCGTTGGCAAAGCCTCAGTGCGTTGTTCTAAGTTCATGTAGTCCCTTGTTCTCCGTGGTAAATCTCAGATGCTATCTAACCACACAGTTGAAGGGAGTAGAGCGGTCTGCACAAACAAATTACAAAACTGCGACACGGCTTGCCCCCGAAAATTTGAAGCAACAAAAAACACAAAAAGCACAAAACAGTTCAGCGGAACGTGTTTCGTGCTTCTTTCCGGGGTGAAGCTTAAGGTCTTTATCGTCCGCGTGGTCGGAAGGAGCGCACACTGGGCTTACGCGCAAAAGGCGCGAACGTTTTAGCTTGACTTCCAGCCGCTAACTGCAAACCACCGAAACCTTCCGGCACGACGCGCTTCACTGCGTGTCCAATCAGTCGTTCGATCGCTCTCATCGACAACTCGTCGACGGGCGCGACGATCGTGATCGCCTTACCTTGCTTGCCTGCTCTGCCTGTGCGGCCAACTCGATGCACGTAATCTTCCGGCGCCGCCGGCACATCGTAATTGATGACGTGCGAAACGGAATCGACGTCCAATCCACGTGCAGCGATGTCAGTAGCGACCAGCACTCGTGCCCGGCCATCGCGAAATTCACGCAACGCCGCTTCGCGTTGCGGTTGACTTCGATCGGCGTGAATGCGATTCACCCGGTGATTGCGCGCCTTGAGAATGTGTGACAGCCGTTCCGAACCGCGTCGAGTGCGCGTAAAGACCAGGACCTTTTCGAGCGATTCTTCTTTCTGCTCTCGCTCGAGCAGATCCAGCAACAGCGCCGTTTTGTTCTCCTGCGAAACTGAGTAAGCAGCCTGTTCGACCATCTGCGCCGCGCGGCCGCGTGGGTTTACTTCGACGAGCTTTGGCTGCCGCATTGTCGAGCGGGCCAGACTCTCGATACTCGAAGACATCGTCGCGGAGAACAAGAGCGTCTGCCTCTTTACCGGCAACATTGCAAGCACCCGCTTGATGGCCGGCAGGAAGCCCATGTCGAGCATTCGATCCGCCTCGTCGAGCACAAGGACTTCGACAGTGGACAGATTGATAGCGCCGCGTTCGGTCAGATCGAGCAGGCGACCCGGTGTAGCAATGACTACTGTAGCCCGGCGCCGCAAATCTGCGATCTGCGTTCGAATGTTCGCCCCGCCGATAACGAGAACGCTCTCGTTAGCTTTCACCGGATTGAGTTCGGTGTAGTTCTTTTGAATCTGAAGCGCCAGCTCGCGCGTGGGTGCAAGTATGAGCACGCGAACGCCCGGACGCTTTTGCGCGGTCAACTTCTGAATGATCGGAAGAAGAAAAGCGGCAGTCTTGCCGGTGCCGGTTTCGGCACAGCCGATTAAATCCGCGCCGCTGAGAATCACCGGTATCGCTTTAGTTTGTATTGGTGTGGGATTTGTGTACCCCAGGGATTCGCAAGCGCGTAATTGCGCGTCTGCTAATCCCAGTTCAGAGAAATTCATAGTTTCCTTTTCGTTATGTGAAACCGAAGCGCCGATCTCCGCAATGAGTCACCGCGGAGATCGAGCACTTAGATTAATCCTTACCAGCGTGGCTCAGAATTACGTCCGCCATTGCGATTGCCGCTGAATCCACCGCGGTTGCCGCCGAAGCCGCCGCGATTACCGCCAAAGCTGCTACCGTTGCGATTCTCGCGCGGTTTGGCTTCATTGACTTTTAGCGATCGACCACCGATTTCCTTCCCATTGAATTGTTCAATGGCTGAGTTGGCCTCGTCCTGAGTAGACATTTCGATAAAGGCGAACCCTTTCGAACGTCCGGTGTCGCGGTCCTCGATGATATTCGCCGATTGGACAGTTCCAGCCTGAGTAAACAACTCCGTCAGCTCCTGACTGGTGGTTTGGAAAGAGAGGTTTCCAACATAAAGTTTTTTTGTAGACATAGAGATATACCTTTCCCCTTTTGGGGCTGAAAAGAAGCTGCGAAATCGGAAGGGCTTCGGCGAAACGGTTGCGGGCGAAGGACCGGGTTCGGATGCTCTCAAAATAAGAGCGGCTTCGAAGTGTGAAACAAGCCTGCTCTCGAACTATCCAAAACGCCGGCGCTTATCATTTTATGCGCGGGGCGCATCACCGTCGATGCGCGAGAGAAGGATTAACCGGGCGCTATGATGCCCTATATATAGGCCAAGTTGCAAGCTCGCGAGCCATTTGGGCCCGATTGAACCATCCACTCACAATATGTTTCGCGGACGAACTATATTTTAAGTCGACAATATATGGCTCAATGTGATAAATAATCTCCCCTCCTATGATTGTTCCCCAATTTGACAAACTACTGGGCAAGGAAAAACACACCTTTTACTGGTTGGCGAAAGAGACGGGTATCAGTCATACAACTCTGTGGCGGCTCAGAAAAGGTAAGGCAGTGGGTATTAATTTTGAAACGCTGGAGAAAATCTGCCGTGCCCTAAAATGCCAGCCCGGCGACGTTCTCTTCCTGACAAACGATAAAGTTCCTCCACGGCATCAACCTGTGAAGCGCGGCCGGAAGGCGTAAACCCATCTTCTCTCCCGAAGAGTAGGTCAAGTAAAACGCATGAAAATACTACTGTATAACCCAGACAACGGAGTGACGCGCAATTTCATGCCGCATCTATGGATGTTTCTGCTGAAATCGCTGACTCCGCCCGAGCACGAGGTGTTGCTGATAGACGGAAATGCGCGGCCGATGAACGAGCAGCAGATTGTTCAGTTTGCTCGAAAGGAAAAGGTCGAGCTGGTAGGTATCGGCGCGATGACTCGCATGATCGCTCGTGCTTATCGCTTTGCGGATGCTTTTCGTGCAGCCGGCATCCCCGTCGTCATGGGTGGACCACACGTAACGGAATTGCCCGGCGAAGCCCTTGGACGCGACGATGGACCGAGGCACGCGGATGCTGTAGCACTCGGCGAAGCTGACGAGACCTGGCCCAAAATTCTGCAAGACGTGGCGAACGGCAGCCTACAAGAAGTTTACGAACCCGTCGACGAGATGGGAAAGGAACGAAAGCCAAGTCTTACTTCGTACCCCGCGATTCCCTGGGACAGTATCGAACTCGATCAGTTCAACTTGATCCCCAAAGTCTTTCGCCGGTTTGCGGAGCGACAGGGTTCCGGATGGAAATACCTGAACATGATGCCGATTGAATCAGGTCGTGGCTGTCCGTACGGGTGTGAGTTTTGTACTGTGACAGGATTTTTTGGAGATTCCATCCGCTTTAGAACGAATGAAAGCGTTGTGAATGAAATGTTGTTGCTGAAGCGACGGTCTCGAAAGGAGCGCGGAAAGGTTTCGATATTCTTCATCGACGACAACTTCGCCATCAACATAAAACGAACCAAGTCATTGCTCAGAGACATCATTGCCGCCAAAGCTCAGCTACCCTGGACCGCGCAAATCAGCGCAAACCTCTTACGTGATGAAGAGCTCGTCGATCTGATCGCCGCATCCGGTGGAAAATGGATTTTCATCGGAATGGAGTCTCTCGATGCAGCCAATCTTTCCGATGTAAACAAAAGCTTCAACAAGCCGCAGGAATACACCGCGGTCCTGAATCGTCTCGCCAAACGAAACATTCACGCGATCACGTCGTTCATCATCGGTCTCGATAACGATACGCCCGGTGTTGCAGATCGAATGCTGGAACAGATCGAACAGTGGCCGCCCGGACTTCCGGTCTTCAGCCAGCTCACTCCATTGCCGGGCACTCCGTTGTACGCGCGATTAGGAGCTGAAGGACGGTTGATACGGCCCAGGCATTGGCTAGACTTTGCTCGCTACAAAATGTCGCACACGCCGCTGAGAATGACAGTTTCCCAGGCGCACGAGGAGCTCGATACAGCGTGGCGCAGCTCGTATAGCCCGCAGCGGAACGAAAGCGTCATCGACCTGCTGGCGGGTCGCGGCCTCGACACGCGTGTCATGCACTTTCTGATGCGGCTTTTCTTCCGTGGCATCTATGTTCCACAGATGACGAGGACGGCGTGGCTCAACTTGATCGTCCAAAATCGCAGATCGATCTTTAAGTTGGTACGACAAGGCGTGGCGAAGTATCGTGAGGCGAATGACCGACGGAGAGAAGAGGCCGGAGCAGCAGTGATGAATTCGTGATGGATTCCCGTCAATTGGCCGGTAAACGACGGATGACACGGATAAAATCCGGATTAATCCGTGTCATCCGTGGTTTATCAACCTCAACTCAGAAGCTCACCTGTTTCGAAGCTAACGTTTCCACCTCAGTCAACAGTCCCTTTTCCAAATGCCGCTGATCTGACGCAAAACTCGCTGCGTGTGGATCGTGCGTCACCAGCATGATTGTCTTTTTCAACTCGTTATTGAGAGTCGAAAGTATTTGCAGAATCTCCTCGCCCGAACGCGCGTCGAGGTTTCCGGTCGGTTCGTCCGCGAGAATCAGATCAGGATCCGTAACAATCGCGCGCGCGATCGCGACGCGCTGTTCCTGGCCACCGGATAATTGCCGTGGCTGATGATGCATGCGATCGCTCAACCCGACGAGGTCGAGTGCGGTTTCGACGTTCCTTCTCCGCTCTGCCTTCGACAGCTTTGTCAACAACAACGGCAATTCGACGTTTTCAAAGGCAGTCAAAACCGGGACGAGGTTGAAAGTCTGGAAGATGTAGCCGATGTGCGTATTGCGCCAAACCGCGAGTTGGCTCTCGCTCATGCGCGTCAACTGCGTTCCCATCACTTCCACTTCGCCTTC
>JBKPPH010000128.1:0-10141 GCA_046733535.1 Acidobacteriota bacterium | reverse complement strand
TATCGCATTGCTTCGTTTCCGGAGTATGGAAAGTTATCGAAGATCAACTTCGCCGGAAATATCGCGGGGGCAAGCGAACGAGTCGACACTGACAAGTACGAAAAGGAAGACGCGCGCGACTTCGCACTCTGGAAAGAACCGAGTGCGGAAACCGAACCCGCATGGGAGACGACGATCGGCCGTGGCCGCCCTGGCTGGCACATCGAGTGCTCCGCGATGTCGATGAAGTATTTAGGCGAGACCTTTGACATTCACGCCGGGGGAATCGATCTGGTGTTCCCGCATCACGAAAACGAGATCGCGCAGAGTGAAGGCGCGACGGGAAAACAGTTTGTCCGTTACTGGATCCACTTCGAACATCTGAAAGTCGACGGCGAAACGATGTCGAAGTCCAAGGGCAACTACTACACGTTCCGCGATATTACCGCGAAGGGTTTCTCCCCTGCCGCCATCCGCTACTTTCTGATCAGCGTGCCCTTCAACAAGCAGTTGAATTTCACTTTTGAGGCGCTTGCCGGAGCGGAGAGAACGGTCGCAGGTCTCCGCGACTTTCGCGCGCGTTTGAGCGAAGCGAAGACCGAACCGGGGAAAAACGAGAAGTTGTCTGAAACTGCCGCGCGCACTTTACAAGAATTCGAGGCAGGAATGGACGACGACTTCAACACATCGATCGCGCTCGCGGCTGTTCACAATTTCTCACGCGAAGTGAACACGGCGCTCGCTCGCAAGCAGGTAAGGGCGGAGGACCAGCGCGAGATGCTGGCTGTGATCGATCGCATCGATACGGTGTTGAATATCTTCGGCGAACAGCAGCGCGAGATGCTCGATAGCGAGATTCAATCGTTGATCGATGAACGCCAGGAAGCCCGTCATCGCCGCGACTTCGCACGTGCTGACCAGATCCGCGACGACCTCGCGAACCGCGGCATCATCCTCGAAGACACGAAAGACGGCGTCCGCTGGAAACGTAAATAGCGCCACAAACACATTAGCCACAACAGCGAGAGAAAACATCTCATCTCTCTTGTGTGCCTTCTTATGGCCCAAGTCCTTTGTGGCGTTAGAAACAAAAGAGCGTCACCGGCCGCACGTCGGTGACGCCCTGAACGGGTGCTAACTGGCACTCCCTATTTTCGTGTCTTCATCCGACGGCGTACGTACCCGCCGAATCCTACTAACGCACTGCCTAAGAGTAGGATCGAAGATGGTTCCGGGACACCCGTAACAACGCCCACGTCGCTTCCGAGACCGGTGTTTACGTTCTGAAATCTGACAAAGATTGCATTGCAGATTTGCTGCTCCGTAAATCCGGTAAATGCGGCCCCCGAGACGATGAACGACGCGCTTTCGCCGGGCGCCAACCCGTCGTTCACGGAACCGGAATTGAAGTTGCCGGAATTACCGGTTATGAACCCAAAGTCCAGCACCGCACTGTTGAACCCGTGGGGTACGTTGCCCAAGTCCGCATCCGAGAAAGTAAAGTTTGACGAAAGGCTCGGCGCCTGCATTCCCGTGAAGCCATTCAATCCCGAAGCGCTCGCATTGCCAATCGGTGGCAAGTCAAAGCCGATGCCGGTGATCGTGGAAGTGGAACCAGGCTGCGTGATGGCCGAGGTATTCGTAATGGTAAAGGTGAAAGTGTTAGTTTGCGAGTTGAATTCACAGACCACCGTGGCAGTCGAGAACTGGCCTGTGTCAACACCCGTAACTGTGATGGTATCCGCCCGCACGGCTGTGCCGGCGCTGGCGAATACCAGGAGCGCGGCTATTGAAAAAATGATCTTGCCAAATCGAGACATGCAACTCCTCCTTGTGTGGTGCTCAAGCTACACCCCGCGCTTGGCATCTGCACTTCGGCCGATGTTAGGCAGTGGAGGGAGAAATTACGGGGCAAATGCAACTCTCACTGTACGTGGTGTGCGCAGGATGATAAGGGCCAGGGCGATGGCGGTCAATCACTGTTTTTGCACTGTGACAAAATTTCCATAATCGCGGCTTCCACACGTAAAAAGGCCGTTGCTTGGGTACGGTGCCGCACCAGAAACAGTCCCATTTGGCCCGAGTTGTTTAAACGTTTTGTGCCTTTATCAGGGCGTGCGTAGCAGCTCAGAATCGCGGTAACCGGATTGTGAATGTTTTGGAGATAAGCACGAACGGAGCTTCTCGAGTTGCTCATCCGTAGGGTTGACGAAGCGTAGACCAAAGCCCAACGGCGGTGTTGTGTGGGCCACCTCACCCGACAGCTCCAGCCATTCGCCGCTTGGCAATTGCAGTTTGAAATTCAAGACTTCGCCGGACGCAGTCTCGCCGAGGGTGTCGAGGTAACAACCACCTTCTGACAGGTCCGTCACGCGGGCAGTGTAATTACCGCTTTTGCCGTCCCAAACAGCATCGAGACAAACTTCCAATCTGTCTTCACTTCTGCGGTCGCTCATGAGTGCACTAGCCGTTCTTGGAAACAGTTAGCCGTGAAGATCTGAGGTGAGACATTTTGACGGATTACCGGATGCCTCAGAGCAGCGGCTTTGTGGCGATTGCCCGCCGGTCCGCACGGTGGACGC
Source organism: Acidobacteriota bacterium (assembly GCA_046733535.1). Classification (GTDB taxonomy): domain Bacteria; phylum Acidobacteriota; class Blastocatellia; order Pyrinomonadales; family Pyrinomonadaceae; genus PSRF01. The sequence goes on along the minus strand of JBKPPH010000128.1, from coordinate 7,580 downwards.
GTCGACGTGCCGAGGTCGATTCTAACGCGCCGCACCAAAAAACGGAATGAGAATTTCTGGCGATACGGGGGTTTCTTGTTATGATGCCTCGAAATGTCCACAACTTCGCGTAAACCCGAGACACAAGTCTCTTCAGTCACCGAAATTAGAAAGCATTTCCCGGCTCTCGAACGCATACACAACGGCTATCCAGTGGCTTATTTCGACGGGCCCGGCGGTACCCAGGTGCCGCGTTATGTCGTGGAGAGCATGAGCGACTATCTCTACCACCATAACGCCAACACTCACTGGGCGTATCCCACGAGTGCCGAGACGGACGCCGCCCTCGCCCACGCGCGCGACGTTTGCGCGGAATTCCTGAACGCGTCGCCGGCGGAGATCGTGTTTGGCGCAAACATGACTACGCTGACATATCACCTGTCACGCGCCCTCTCGCTGAACTTCTCGCCAGGAGACGAGATTGTCGTCACTGAGTTGGATCATCATGCCAACACCGATCCGTGGCATCGCCTCGCTGTCGAACGCGGCGTCACGATTCGCACGGTGAGGATGAATACTGAAACGGGCCAGCTCAACTGGGACGATCTCGAGCGTTTTGTTGGCCCGCGAACGAGAGTGCTCGCGATCGGTGCTGCGTCAAACGCGCTCGGAACAATCAACGATCTCGCCAGGGCCATCGAATTGGGCCACAATGCCGGCGCGCTGGTTTTTGTCGATGCGGTGCACTATGCGCCTCATGCACTGATCGACGTGCAGCAATTGGATTGCGACTTTCTCGGCATGTCGGCGTACAAGTTTTATGGACCACACGAAGGAGTGCTTTTCGCGAAACGCGTACTGCTCGAACAGATCGACTTTCCGAAGCTTGTGCCGGCGCCTGATTACGCGCCCGAGAATGCCGAGACAGGCACTCAGAACCAGGAAGGTATGGTCGGCACGGGAGCCGCGATCGAGTTTCTGGCCTCACTCGGCGGCAACGCGAATCGCCGTCAAAGTCTGCGCCGCTTCTTCGACGAAGTGCACGTGCGAAACTCTCGGCTCTTCGATCGTTTGTGGCGAGGGTTGAGTGCGATGCCGCGAGTCACACTGTATGGTCCACCACCTGGCTTACCACGTACTCCGACTCTCGCGTTCACGATTGAGGGCTGCACTTCAACTCAGGCCGCGCGGCGTCTCGCTGAGAGAGGACTCTTCTTATCACACGGCGATTTCTACGCCTACACGATCGTGGAACGCTTGGGTCTCCAGCCCGAAGGACTGATCCGCGCCGGCTGCGCAATCTACACGACCGAGGAAGAGATCGACCGCTTGATCGACGCTGTATCCCAACTCTGATCCGATTTGCCTCAACGGTCAGTGTTGGACACGGTCCGTACCGTAACGCGGTACCGGCGGGTCGGACGTGGTGCATCAGCACCCGAAGAATATCGCATGCGTGAGAATGACCCGACGCTTCCGCGTTACGGTACTGACCGTGTCCGAGTGGCATTGACGAAGTCGGCGAGCAGTCCGTACGCGGTGCTTTGCAGGTTGGGCCGGTGCGAGACGATCGTCAGTCCGGGAATCGTATCGAGTTCGAAGTGAACGGCGAGCGAGGTGCCGCGCACGTTGCTCAGCGGATCGCCCGCGGGGATCTGTTCGGGCCGGACGGAGGCCGTAATCGAGTTATCAGCGTTGACCGTGACGCGTGAGAGCAGCTTATACGGTTTCCCTTCCGCTCGCGCTGCTTGCAGTGTCGCGGGATCGAGTGCTCGGATTCCTTCACGTCGTACGTCCGCTGGGACCAGCCGCCGGCGAAGAATGACGCGAGCGATCGCGCAGACTTTCATGATCGAGTCCCACCCATCGACATCGTGACTGGGATCAGTCTCTGCGACGCCGAGTTCCTGCGCCGTCTTCACGCCTTCGTCGAAGCTCCTGCCGGCTTCCATCGTTTCGAGAATCACGTTTGTCGTGGAATTGAAGACACCGCTGAAGCCACGCACCCTGACCGCGGGCAATGTCTCGCGAAACAGGGAGAACACCGGCGCGCTGTCGAGCACCGTCGACTCAAACAGAAACCGTTTGCCTTTGGCGGCGGCGATCTCAATCAGCTCGTCGTACGCATAAACGATCGGTGCCTTATTTGCGGTGATCGTGTGCGCGCCGAATTGCAAACAGGCCTTTAAATAATCGATCGCGGGCTGGCCCGTTTCCGGATTGAGCGAAGTAGTTTCAAAAACCACGTCCGGCCTCGCGCGCGCCAGCCACTCGTTAATTCCGGTTTCAGAAGCTGTCTCATCCAATTTTGAAATATCGATCGCGTCCTCACTCGCGCGCCAACCCATGCGCCGCGTCGCGACGCCGGCGATCTCGCATTCGATGTTGTACCTATCGCGGAGCTCGGTCGATTTCGACGCGAGTAGTTTTGCGAGCGCGCGTCCGACGTTACCAAAACCAATGAAGGCGATGCGATATTTTTTCATGTAGAATACGATTACAGGATTTTTCAGCATGAGACAATATCACGAGCTGTTGAGATCGATCTTAAAGAACGGCACCGAACACCACGATCGCACCGGCGTCGGCACGATCTCGCACTTCGGCTTTCAAACGCGATTCGATCTGCGCGATGGGTTTCCGATTGTCACAACGAAACGTGTTCCGTTTCGCTGGGTCGCGGAAGAGTTGTTCTGGTTCTTGTCCGGCGACACGAGTGAAACAAACCTGCGCGCGCGCGGTGTCGACATCTGGGCTGAGTGGGCTGATGAAGCGCACACAGAAAAGTTTGGACGACGTGCCGGCGATCTTGGACCAGTCTACGGGTATCTCTGGCGGTCGTTTGGCGGAAACTATCCCGAGAGAAACGGCGTCGATCAGATCGCAAAACTGCTCGAACTGATCCGCGCAAGTCCCGGTTCGCGCAGGCTGATCGTTACGGGGTGGGACCCGCGGCAAGCCGATAACGTCGATCTGCCGCCGTGTCACACTCTGTTTCAGTTCAAAGTCGAGAACGGACGAATTCTTCACTGCCAGCTTTACCAGCGATCCGCGGATGCGTTTCTCGGCGTGCCCTTCAACATCAGTTCGTACGCGCTGCTCACACACTTGATCGCGCACGTCACCGAAATGGAGGTTGGCGACTTCGTCTACACCGTGGGCGATTACCACATCTACAACAACCATCGCGAGCAGGTTGACCAACTACTCTCGCGCGAGCCGCTGCCGTTACCTGAATTGAAGATCAACGATCCGGAAAATAAATTGCGCGGACTCGAAGGTTTGCTCGCCGTCACTTACGAACACCTGAACCTGATCGGCTACAAATCGCACGGCAAGATCGCGGCGCCGGTCGCGGTGTAATCTAGTGTAATCATGATCATCGGCATCGCAGCAGTCGATCGAAAAAACGCAATCGGAAAAGGCGGCAAGCTGCCGTGGCACTACTCCGCCGACATGAAATTTTTTCGCGAGACGACGACGGGTCACGCAGTCGTGATGGGACGCAAGACGTGGCTCACGATCGGTAAGCCACTCAAGGACAGATTGAATATCGTGCTCAGTCGCGACTCGAGCATCGAGCCGCAGGATTCGCTGCTTGTGTTGACCGACGTCGATTCGGTCATTTCGTTCAATAACTCACTCACGACCGATCTGTTTGTGATCGGAGGCGGGCAGATTTACCAGGCGTTCCTGCCGCACATCGAGAAGTGGATCATCACGGAAGTGCCGTTGACGGTCAGCGGCGCGGATGCGTTCATGCCGGACGGTTATCTGGAAGGATTTGAAGAGGTGGATTCAAAAACTCTGGAAGACGACCTGATCGTGCAGTTTTATGAACGAAGATGAACGCGGATTGAAAATGCGGATTTAGAATAATTCGTTCAAGGCTTCGTCGACGGAACGGACGCCAACCACGCGTACGCCCAATAATCGTTCGAGGCCCGGCACGTTTGAGGCGGGCATCACGATCTTTTTGAATCCGAGCGCCTGCGCTTCGCGTGCGCGAACAGACGCCTGCATCGCTCCACGCACTTCGCCCGTCAGTCCGACTTCACCAAACACAGCGGTGTGCGGATCGACCGTCATGTTTTTGAAACTCGAAACGATCGCCGTCACCACACCGAGATCAACCGCCGGCTCGTCAACCTCCAGACCACCGGCGATATTTACAAACACGTCGTCACCCGTGAGTTGCAAGCTCGATCGTTTCTCGAGCATCGCGATCAACAACGCAACTCGACTCTGGTCCAAACCCTGCGTCATCCGTCGACCGGTTCCGTACCTCGTCCCTGAAACCAGCGCCTGGATCTCGACGAGCAGTGGCCGCGTACCTTCCATGCAAGCCGTGACGATCGAACCGGCGACATTCTGCGGCCGTTCCTGCAAAAACATCTGCGACGGATTCGCGACCGGCATCAAACCCTGGCCCGTCATCTCAAACACACCAACCTCGTTCGCTGCGCCAAAACGATTCTTGACCGCGCGCACGATGCGATGGTTGTGATGGCGTTCGCCTTCGAAGTAGAGGACCGTGTCGACGATGTGCTCGAGAATCTTCGGACCGGCGATCGAACCTTCTTTCGTGATGTGTCCGATTAAAAAGATCGGAACGCCGCGGTTCTTCGCGAGCAGAAGAAACTGATGGGCCACTTCCCTGACCTGGGAAACCGATCCGGGCGCCGATTCAATCACGCTCGAGAAAACAGTCTGGATCGAGTCAACAATGATCGCGCCGGGTTTGAGCCGCTCGATTTCGTTGATGATGTTTTCGAGATTCGTTTCAGGCAGGAGATAAACGTTTTCCGCTTTGACGGAGAGCCGCTCGCCACGCAGCTTTATCTGCCGTTCCGACTCCTCGCCGGAAACGTAAAGCACGAGCGAGCCGGCAGCGCTCAACTTGTCTGCGACCTGGAGCAGGAGGGTGCTTTTGCCGATGCCCGGATCGCCGCCGATCAAAACGAGTGTGCCGGGTACGATGCCACCGCCGAGGACGCGATCGAATTCAGTTACGCCCGATGGAACGCGGACGTCGTCCTGCGGTTCGATCTCCGTGAAGGCGACGGCGGTAACGTCGCGCAATTGAAAGCCGTTTCGGCGTTCGGGCTTACGGGACTTTTCTTCAACGAGTGAATTCCACTCGCCGCATTCAGGACACTTGCCCAGCCACTTGCCGGACTTGTGCCCACAACTCTGACAGACGAAGAGTGTTTCTTTCTTCAAATCATTTCTACCTGGTTTTAGCCGCAGATGAACGCAGATATCCGCAGATCAGATCTGCGGATATCTGCGTTCATCTGCGGCTAAACTATAACAACTCTTTCACGTTTTCAGTTGGGCGGCCGAGCACCGCGCGATCGCCTCGCTCGACGATCGGACGCTGCAGCAAGTCAGGATGTTCGATCATCAAGTCGATCAACTCGCTGTCGCTGAACTCTCCGTTCGCGAGTCCCAACTCCTTGTAAGCCGCCTCGCCCTTCCGCAACACATCTTGCGGCTTCAACTTCATCTTGCGAAGCAGCTCAGTGAGTTTCTTCCGGCTTAGCGGCTCGACGTAGTAATTCACCTTCTCAAACGGAATGCCGCTCTCACGGAGCAGCTTGTCCATCTCGCGACACTTCGTTCAAGTAGGCTTTTCGTAAACTGTGATCCTGTCTGCCATATTTCTTACGGGAAGATCCCCCTCACACTGGTTGCTTCTGCCACGCGGCCGACCGCAAGTATGTAAGCTCCGGTTCGCAGGTCGGTGTTGTAATGCTCGGCAGTCTCATACACCGACTTGAAAGCTGTTTGCATCGTCTGCTCGAGCGTGTCGTTGATCTGGCGTTCAGTCCAGAAGAACGAATACTGGTCCTGCACCCACTCATAGTAACTCACCGTCACTCCGCCTGCGTTGGCCAGAATATCAGGAATCAGGCACACACCTTCATCCTCCAACACTCGATCCGCGCCCGGCGTAGTTGGACCATTCGCCAGCTCGGCGATGATCTTCGCTTTGACTTTTCCGACATTGCTGAGCGTGATGAAGTTCTCGAGCGCCGACGGCAAGAGTATGTCGCAATCAACACCAACCATATCGTCGGGTGACATCTCTTTGCAGCCGCGCAGTCCTGCCAGGGATCCTGTTTTAGCTTTGTGGTTCAAGGCATCCACGATGTCGACACCACTATCCAAACAAACTCCTGCTTTCGAGTCGCAGGCTGCGACGACTTTCGCGCCGTCTTCAGCAACGAGTCGCGCGATGTTCGCGCCGGCGTTGCCAAAGCCGTGAACCGCGACACGCGAGCCGCTTAAGCTCATGCCCTTCGCGCGACACGCTTCGCGCAACGCATAAAGACAGCCGCGGGCTGTTGCTTCAGAGCGTCCCTGTGAGCCGCCGAGAGAGATCGGTTTGCCGGTAACGACACCGAGTTCCGTATGGCCACGCACCATCGAGATCGTGTCCATGATCCAGGCCATCGTCTGTTCGTCGGTGTAAACGTCGGGCGCGGGAATGTCGCGATCTGGTCCAATGATCGGCGCAATCTCAAAAGCATAGCGCCGCGTCAAACGTTCAAGCTCATTTTGCGAGAGACTCTTCGGATCGCAAATCACGCCGCCCTTGCCGCCGCCGTAAGGGATGCCGACGGTCGCGCACTTCCACGTCATCCACGAAGCGAGCGCTTTCACTTCGTCGAGCGTGACGTTCGGGTGATAGCGGATGCCGCCCTTTGCTGGACCACGAGCGATGTTGTGCTGCACGCGATAACCCTCAAACACCTGCACGTCGCCGCCGTCCATCTTCACCGGAATCGAGACAATGAGTTGCCGTTTGGCATGCTCCAAAACGTGCCGCATTGAGGGCTCGAGGTCGAGGTAGTCGGCTGCTCGATTGAATTGCTGCTTAGCGATTTCGAACGGATTGAGTTCTTCCTGAAAAGCTTTTTGGGTCGCCATGCAATCGCTCCTGGAAAGAGTGGGACTCGGAGAGCGGCAGTATCGTAAGTGGTGCGAGCGGATGTTTCAAGCTAACTGGAACCGCTTCACCCCACGCGGTGTCTAATTGGCCGAGTAAGCTCCCGCGACCCGAGAGGCACCGGCAACCAGCGGAGGAACTCGATGTTTAATAACCTGATTGAATCCACCTCGCACGCTCGGGAATTCAAGCGGCGCGGATCGTTCCTGCTGTTTACAACAGCGACTTACTTAGTGCTCTTTGTGATCACCGGTGTCGTCAGTATCTACGCTTATGATGCGCACCTCGAAGAGCAGAACACTGAGCTCGAGCTGCTCACGTTTGTGCCGGTGCCCACGCCCGAGGCAGCCGCGCCAAGACCAGCAGATCCAGTTCGCCCTATCTCAAGCACTGATCGCCCTCTAGCTCATCCGGTACGCACAGACATGATCTCGAGCACGTCCGATCCCACGCGTGTTCCACCCACAGCGGGCGTGGTCGCGTCACCTGTTCTACCGTGGCGTCGTGATGCGGTGCTCGGACTAACTAACATCAATCCACCGGCGCCTGCGGGAACTACTAACGGAAATTCACGTGGGTCAGGCAACGCACCAGTCGTGGAAATGGGAGACCCGCCACCGCCCGCGCCGAACCCGACGCCGGTGGT
>JBKPPH010000127.1:0-26661 GCA_046733535.1 Acidobacteriota bacterium | reverse complement strand
GGACGGCCTTTCGGCGCGAGATACTCCGTCAACTCGATGAACTCATCGCCGAGTCGCATCCGCACCACACGCATACGCAAGCCAAATACACCTTGAAGACGTTCGTAGTCTTCACCAGTCACTTCCACATCGGAAACTTTTTCGAACGACAGGACTCGCGAATAGAAGTCTACGGAAGAATCCATGTCTGAAACTGTCATGCCAATCGCGCCTACCTGCTCGACCAGTGGCGTCACCGGATCGTTTACCGAGCGAAGGAGGGGGACGCGCGTGCTGTTGAATGCGCGCGCGTCCATTGGCAGGCGCCCGGCCGTCGTCGTCTGCACGAAGACGCCCAGCGTTAGCAGTAAAGCAAGAAGATTTAATCGCGTTCGTTTCATTTCATTCGCTCCAACAGGTGATCGCCCACGCGCAGGGCATTGGCCATGATCGTTAGTGCCGGATTGACTGCGCCGCTCGAAGGGAAGAAGCTCGCATCGACGACGTAAAGGTTGTCAACTTGATGAGCTTTGCAATTGCGATCGAGCGCGGACGTCTTCGGATCATCTCCAAAGCGGACGGTGCCGTTCTGGTGTGCGACAGCGGCGAGCGGCAATCGTTGTCCGACGTAAAGATTGCGAGCAAACAGGCCTTGATGGCACTCATGCCCGTGAATGTCGCAGTTGGTTTGCTTCATCGCTTTCTGCAACTGTGCCTTCAAACGATCGTGGCCCTCGACGTTGTTCAGCTTGTAACTGACGCGAATCTGTCCATCGCGATCGACAGTCACACGGTTTTCGGGATCGGGCAGATCTTCCGAGGTCAACCAAAAATCGAGGGAGTGTTTCGCCATCAAGTCGAGCGTCCAACCGGGAGCGATTGCGGGCGCGCCGGCCTTCAACGTGTCGGCGTCGAGCTTGCCCACGAAAGAGATGTGGCCCATCGGATAGTCCCAATCGCGTGAGCCGTGATAAAAGTCGTTGATTGCGAGCGTCTTTTGAAAAATGGTCGGGTTGGGACATTTCGAAAGCGCCATCAGGATTGAGTTGATGTGGCCCATGTAGTGACGGCCGACGACGTCCGATCCGTTGGCTAGACCGTTCGGGTGACTATCGTTCGCGGATCGCAACAACAACGCTGCTGAATTAACCGCGCCACACGAAACCACGACGATGTCGCTCGAGTACTCTTCGCGGACGCCGTTGCGCTCGACGATAACTTTGCTGACTTCGCGCGCGTTGCCGTTCGTTTCGAGCTTCATCACTTTTGCGTTGGTTATGAGTGACACGTTCTCGTGCTCGAGCGCGGGGTCGACGCAGATTGTCTGCGCGTCAGACTTGGCGCCGATCAAACAAGGATGACCGTCGCAGGTGTTGCAGCGAATGCACAGGCTCTTGCGCGCGTTCTTTTCGTCGATTCGAATTCCGAGTGGAACGTGAAACGGATTCAGCCCGGCTCGTTCGAGATCATCGTGGAGATGCTGAATACGCTGCTCGTGACTCACTGCCGGGTATTTATAAGGTGCGCTGGTCCAGGGCTCAGTCGGATCCTCACCGCGATTTCCATGCACGTGGTAAAGATGTTCGGCCTGTGTGTAATACGGCTCCAGCTCGTCGTAGCTGATGGGCCAGGCCGGCGAGATGCCGCCGTGATGTCGAATCGTGCCGAAGTCTTGTTTGCGTAAGCGAAAGAGAGCCGCACCGTAAAACTTTGTATTGCCGCCGACGAAATAATTCGTATGCGGATGCAGCTCTTGGCCATCCTTATCACGCCAGGGCTCTTTGGTGTTGTATTTCCCCTCGAGGTTTACGGCGCGCGTGCTCCAGTTGTCCTTTTCACGCGGCACGTAATCCCCGCGCTCGAGCAGGAGAATCTTTTTACCGGAGGGCGCGAGTTTGTAAGCCAGCGTCCCGCCGCCCGCGCCCGTGCCGATGATGATGACGTCGTAATGGTTACTGTTCGTCATGGCGTTCACTCCCTTTCGCTTACGCCCACGTAATTACTGGTTCATCGACTGCATTGAACCGTTCATCAATGGCGCAGTGCCGAAGTTGACACTGAAGCGCTTGCACCAGATGGTGACCGCGCGATACTTCGCGATGTCGGTATTCGCCGGCAGCTCATAGTTCTGATCGCCGATGTTTCCTTTCAGAGTACCGATATCGACGAAGTCCGCCTTCGTTACCGTGTCGTTGTCTTTGGCGTCATCGACGGCGACCAGATAGACGTGCACATCCGGACCATTCGACGTTGCGAAATCCGTCAGCCGCAGAGTTTTCTTTCCATCGGCAAGCTGGAACACGGCGGCAGTGCCTTTCGTCTCGTGAGCACCGCTGTGAAATACGCCGGTTGCAAGTTTGGCGTTGGCCGCTGTGGTCGGAAACTGCTCGTTGACTCGCTGGTTAATGAAGAGTCGCTCCGGACGAAACGCATACCAGGCTGCGATTGCCGCAATGACGACTACCAAAACAACTAAACTCTTTTTCGACATTCTTGAAATCTCCTTGATTGCTGTTTGAAGTCTTGCTGATGGTTAGTCGAGTGCCCGCGCGTTTCCTTACAGGGCCGATGCCACAAAAAAGCTCAAAAGGCACAAACGGTCCTCCGAACCATTCGTGCCTTTTGTGCCTATTGTGGCTTAAGTCCTGACTTCACCTGCCTGGCGTGCCGTCGGCAACACGCTGCCAGGTCGTGATTTCAGTCATCCAACCCTTGTCTTTACGGCGTTCGAAAGATGCTTTGAGAGCGGGAGTCATTTTGTGATCTTCAAGCGCCTGCGGATTGCGCCACACCTCGAACCGCATGAAATAATTCTTGTGGGCCGGCGATTGATAGAGATCGTATCTGAGGTTGCCCGGCTCTGCGCGCGTCGGCGCCGTCGTCGAAAGCAACTCAGCCAGAAGATCCTGTTCACTTCCTTCGGGTCCGCGAATAAACGTGATCGCCGTCAGCAAGTCGACATCGCTCGGCATGGACCTGGCCGCGTCTTTCATTTCGATCAAAAGCCCGTGCGCATCCGTGTCGCCGATGTTCTCAGATGCATGAATCAACGCGTCGCCAGAAAAGACGTCACCCGCTTTGGCTTCACGAATTCGCGTGCTGCCATCGGGAAACGTGAAGCGGATCTTGAACGGCGCCAAAACGTAAGTGACAGCAGGCGGATGCGCATGGAAATTCTCCTTCGCACCCTTCTTTAGCTGGAAGTCGAGCACGCGCACGCGCTCATTCTCCAGCAGCACCTTGTAATTGTCCGGATAGAGCGGCACCGGGTCTTGCGCCGACGCGACACTCGCAAACAGGACCAAAGCAAACACGCTCAACAACGTTCTCATGACAGACCTCCTCGCCGGCTATTTGTAAACGTCACGTCGCCTAATCTCCTGAATCCCTGGACCGTCGTCCCAACTCCTCTCGTCTTGAGACGGACTCGATACACCACCGTGTTCGAGGTGATAAAGAGCGTCGAACCATCTTCGCCCCACGCGCAGTTTCCCGTTGCCGTGCCCAGATCGATTCGGCCCAGCAGCGTGCCGTCGGGTGCGAGAATGAATAGACCACCCGGCGCGGCCGCAAAGATGTTGCCGTACACGTCCACCTTCAAGCTGTCGGCAACCCCGGGCCGGCCTTTGGATTCTGCCGTCCCGTCGAATAGAACTGTGCCCGGTGAAAGCGTGCCGTCCTGCTTCACGTCAAATACGAACCACAGCGCGCGCGCTGAGTCGGCGACGTAGAGCTTTTTCTCGTCGGGTGAAAACGCGATTCCGTTTGGTGCTTTTACTTCGGTGGTTAGCAGGGTCAACTTGCCACTGCTCGACAAGCGATACACGCCCTGAAACGGCAGTTCCTTTTTCGGATCGTCAAACGTCTGCGGCAAACCGAAAGGCGGGTCGGTGAAGTACAAATCACCGTTGGACTTGTAAACCAGATCGTTTGGACTGTTTAGTCGCTTGCCTTCGTAATTATCAACCAGCGTGGTGCGCGTCCCATTTTTCTCGAGACGACTGATGCGCCGGTCGCCGTGCTGGCAGAACACGAGCCGACCTTCTTTATCGAAAGTCAGTCCATTCGAGCCTGGTTCGCGTCCGGTGAAAGGCGCAGCGGCGCTGTATCCGCTCGGTTGCAGAAACACCCCGGCGCCTTCATTCGCTTTCCACTTGACGATCCGATTGTTTGGAACATCCGAGAAGAGCAGATATTTTCCCGCTCGATTCCAGACAGGACCTTCCGCCCAGGCAAAGCCGTCCGCGATCTTGTCCAGGACCACATCACGAGGGACGATTTGATCAAAACGCGGATCGAGACGAACGATTGCGGGCGAAGGCGCTGTAGCTGTAGACGAAACGCTGCTGGTTGAGCCCGGGATGTTCAAGCGCATGCGATACAAACCGGAGCGCGCGCAAATGTAGAGCGTCTTGCGATCCGCATCGCCCCACGCGAAGTTGTGCGCATGTTTCGGTGTGATGATCGTGCCGAGGTGTTTGCCTTCCGCTGAGATCACCCACAAGCCACCCGGAGCCGACACGTAGAGATTGCCCTTTTGATCGACTTTAATTCCGTCGAGACCGTCTTCGCCTGCCGCAGCAGTGAAATCGAAAAACAGTTTGCCATTCTTCAGCGTTCCATCCGGCTGCACTTCGTAACGCATGATCGCTTTGTGCTTGTCACCGATTTCGCCGACCGGCTCATCTTCTTTTCGCAACTCCTGGCCCGTTAGTGAGCGCGGCCAGTTGCCGACGTAGAGATATTTCTCATCCGGCGAAAGCGCGATTCCATTTGGACCAGTGAAATCCTTGCTCACGAGCTGTAACTTGCCCTTGTAGATCGAGTAGACACCGCTGAACGGAAGCTGCTTGCGGGCATCGTTGAAGAACTTTGGAAAGCCAAACGGCGGATCGGTAAAGAAGAGTGTGCCGTCTGAACGGTAAACCAGATCGTTGGGACTATTGAGCCGCTTACCGTCGTAACTGTCCGCGAGCACGGTTTGTGTTCCGTCGTTTTCATCTCGCACGACGCGATGATTGCCATGTTGATTGATGGTCAGGCGTCCCTGCGGGTCGAGTGTCAGACCATTTGAACCAGGCTGGCCATACTCCGCGATGTCCGCACCGGTGTAACCACTCGGCGTTCGAAACACCTCGAGTTTTCCGTCGTGGTACTTGTAAATCGTGTTCGCATTCGGATCGCTGAACAGCAGATACCCGCCATCTTTATCGATCCAGATTGGACCTTCCGTGAACTTGAATCCGTCGGCGAGTTTGAACAACTTCGGATTAGGCCCAACGATCTCGTCAATACCGCTGTCATTCCGCACAACTTCAACATTCACCTCGCTCGGTGTCAGCGCCACCGGACCAGGCTCAGTCCGGTAAAACGAGAGTTTCGCGTAACGTATGTAAATGAAATTCGTCGGCGGATTTGAAAGCGGACCATTGACTCCGAAGATTGCGAGCTGAATCTGTTGGCCCGGTTTGACGTTGCGCCCGACGACTAAATGATTCTCAGCGTTCCATCCGGCGATCACCGATCCGCCGGACTGGCCCAATGCACGAGACAGTTCGCCGTCAACCCAGATTTCGGCGTAGTCGTCGAGTGACGTTTCAAAGACCGCCGTCGAGCCGGTAGGATCGAAATCACCTACGCGATCGGGAATCGTCAGCTTGATGCGATACCAATTGAAGCCGAGCCGGCCATTCCCGCGACGCTGATCGAGAGTGGTTGGACTAATCACTTCCCACTTCGAATCGTCGAAGTCTGCGCCACCTGCATGAGGCGTGTAGTCGTAGGTTTTGACGGGAGCGCCGGTCGGCTGCCTGTCTGCTCCCGGTCCACGAAAATCAGCTTCGACGATTTTAGTGTCGCTGTAGCGCCAATCGCCTTTGACAGCCTGCACTCCATCGACGGAACTGAGATCAATCATTGCCGCCGGCTTGCCTGAGGGAACTTCAGCCGATGTATTCGCGAGCCGCGACGCATGGGCCAGGTCCGAAGAAAGACCAACGTAAAGCGCTGCTGCGATGGCCAGCGCCAACATCAAGTGGAGAATTCGCATTATCTTCATGGCTACCTCTTTACAGTTCGCTTATCGAACTTTGATCGTGTAATAAAGAAACTCACCACTGACTTCTTTGAACCAGTGCGGCGTGTTCGCAGGCACGATGATCACTTCACCTTTGCCCAGCCGGCGCGTGTCGCCGCCATCGATTCGCGCACCCCGGATTTCATTCGCCGCAGTTTCTCTCGCTTCGGCTACAGTCCCGCCCGTCACGAACGTTGCATTGCCTTGCATCACGTAAATGATGTCCGTGTCGAGCGTATGGACCTCTGCGAGTCCGGGTTTGTCGCGGCGGCTCGTGTGGACCATGTAGTGACGATCAGCGTTGTCGAGCAGCACTGCGCCGGTCGAGAAAGACGTGCTCACTTGTTTAGCATCGAAGAAAAGGACCGGCGGCGCACTCTGCGTTGTGTTCATTTCATTCGAGAAGACATTCGCGCCGGCGATCGCCAGCTCTTCGTCCTGTTGTGCGCTGGCGGCGCCACTCACACCGACGCCACCAACGATCTGGCCATCAATAACGATGGGAATCCCGCCCTGTAACGGCGTGAATAAAGCATCGGGCAGGGCGACCATCGCGGTGCGTCCATTCTTGATGATGTCTTCGAAAACCTTGGTCGGTCGTTTGAAAAGCACCGCCGTGCGCGCTTTGCCGATTGAGATGTTCGCGCCGGCGGCAAACGTGCCATCGAGCCGTTCAAGCGCCATCAGATTGCCGCCTTCGTCGACGACTGCAATCACGCCGCCGGGCGCGTTGTTCTTCTTTGCATACGCGACTGCGCCGGCAATGACTTTTTTCGCGCCCTCAAGTGTCAGGGCCTTCTTGTTTACTGTTTGCGCGTTCGCTACGGCGGCGACGCTCAACAGAATTAAAGCTGCGATTGTTGTTTTGATTTTCATGATTTGTCCTCCAGTCGGGTTGGGTTGTGATCACATTCCCGGTTCCGGTGTGATGGTGACGCGGAAGAACTCGGCGTTCCTTGCTGTAAAGCGCGGATCATTCACACGACTCACCACGCCGTGTTCGTCAACGCCGGTGTTGGTCGCTTTCTGTCGCGGTCCCTGGTTTGGGCCAATGCCGATCTCTTCGTCTTTTTCAGTGCCGGCGTTCCACAAGTAGAATTGGTCTGTGACGACGCCACTAACCGGATTGCCCTTGGCGTCGAATAGCGCGATGCCGTTCGGTCCCGGCGCGTAGAACCAATCGTTTGACTGGCCAAACATCATCGTGCTGTAGAGCTTCACGCCCGGCATTGCAGTAACTGTGTATTCAAAACTGTCACCGGGACGGATTGGACCAGCGCCCATCGCGCCAACCGGCGTATTAAAAACTCCGTGCAGGTTCGACGCGTGATTCATTGCTTCAAGCGATTTCACGAGGCCCGAGGGATCGCCGTCTTCGGCCTGCATCTCCAGGCCGTTGGAGGCAGGTTTTCCTTCAGTGAACAGCGGCGACTTCTTCCCGCTCACCACGAACATGCCGGGCGATAACGCAAACGGAAACTTATTGCCGTTCGAAGCCGTCATACCTTCCGGGTTGGAAATGTTTTCAACGCGAACTGTGAATTTAGTCGGCTCGGCTTTGCGCGTTGCCATCGCGACGTGAAACTGGGCCAGGCCGGATGCGGTGAGCAGGGCCAGACTCAGTGCTAGTATTTGACGTTTCATCATTTCGTTCTCCTTTAATTAGTTGGTTCGAAGTTGCACCGAAAGATGCAACGCTTGTTGTTATGGTGATGAAGCTTTGCGCAAGCGATTGCGGGCTTCGGGTTCAGCCGTTGATAAACTTCCGCCGCCAGCAACATGCCGAGTGGCGGCGCGATGAAATAAATCCAGAGCGACATCCAAAGGTGTGCACTAACAGCGGAGCTGAAAGTGCGCGCCGGGTTCATACTCATGCCGGAGATCGGCGATTCAAACGTGATGTAGGTTGCTACGAGGCCGCCGGCGAATACTCCTGTCCAACGTCCGAATCGTTTGGTGTTGGAAACAGTGAGAACTACCGACATCAGAATGAAGGAGATCAGGAACTCGGCGACAAACGCGACGAGTGGTCCTTTCGGTCCAGGGAGCGTAGCGGCATAGTTGACCGACTGATGCGCGACCAACTTGCCGAGCGTGACTGATGCGAGCATTACGCCGGCGGTGCCGCCGGTGAATTGAAAGAGTGTGTAGAAGGCTGCATCCCACGCTTCTATTTTGCCGAGTCGAAAGAAGGCCCACGTCACCGACGGGTTGAAATGAGCACCGGATCTCTGGCCGAGTGGTGAAAAGATGATTGCGATCGCGGTCAGCCCCATCGCCATTCCCATCATGACTCGCCGCAACACACCATCCGGGATACTTTGCGCAACCGGCGACGATGGATGAAACAACAGCACAGTGAACGCGCATGCCGAGAACATGAACAGCCCGAGCTCGATCGCTTCCATCAAGTATTCGGGCCAGTGTTTCTTCATGACTAACATGTGCTAGTAGTCGCTGGTTGTGGTGAATCCTTACAGGCGGGGTTGAGAGGGATTGAGAGTCAGATGTGGCTCTTCTCATGAAGAAGCTGCCGGAAGAATTTGATCTGTTTGAGGTAGTGGGCGCACCAGGTGCAGACCCATAGGTGTAATTTCAATTGCACGTATTCCCAAAGGCCCAGCCGCCGGTCCATTGATTGAGACATGAGGGGGACCATCTGCCGGCACGGTTGGAGCGATCGAAGAAGCCATCGTCTCACTGCGGTTCTAATCTTTGAGTAAAACGTTTTCATTCGATCACAAGTAATGAATTCAAGCCGCCGTAGTTGTCCGGCGCTTTCATGCCATTGGCTGGATCTTCAATCCAACGGCGGCCATCGACGATGAACTTGTATTGGAACTGTCCCGCGCGCGGCACGAGGATCTCTGTGGACCAGAGACCCGTTTTATTTCGCTGGAGCGGCGTCGCGCGTTGGTCCCATCCGTTGAAATCACCTGCAACTGAAACGCTGGTAGCCACGTCGTCGTGAAAGGTAAAGACGAGGCGGCCGTTCGCCACTCGCGGCGAGCTATAGCCCGAGCCGTTGAGCGCGTGCTGTTCAGTTCTTGCTGATTCGACTGCGCGGCTCGCGTTAACAACGCCGTAACCCTGCCGAATCGCCGGCACACTCGGTATCCGGTCCGCGGTCGAAATCAGCATGTTCTTGATTGCGTGCGGGGTTAATCGCGGATTTGCCTGGAGCATTTGCGCGACGATCGAAGTAACAATCGGCGCGGCGAACGATGTTCCGTCGACGTGCTGGTAGTGTGCGGCGACGATCTTCTGTCGATTGAGCGACGCTTCGACGAAGCGCCGAATGGCATCCGGGCCGGCGTTCAATTCCTGCTCAGGCACGAGGCTCTTTTCACGAGCAAGCTGTGCGAGCAGATAATCCGGCGCTGCCAACAATTGCGACAGGGCCTCAGCCTGTTCATAAAACGCGGTTCCGGGAAGGATCGGCGCGGCGACCCACATCGCAGGCGCGACGATCTCAGGCTTAACGGTGCCGTCCGTCGTCACGCCAAAGTTTGAGTGATACAGATCCAGCGTGTCGCCGCCCGGCTGATTGTTATCGGAATAGCCGCCGACTGTGATCACTGACGGCGAGTTGGCCGGTGGGATGGAATGGCGGCCTTCATTGCCCGAGTTTCCCGCGGCCGCGACGACTACAATTCCGGCGCTGATTGCCTCTTCCGCGGCGTGGTCGATGATGCTCCTCGAGCACGGAACATCTTCATCGCCGCCCAAAGAGATATTCAGCACGCGGATGTTGTAGCGCCGGCGATTTGCGATCACCCACTGAATACCGCGCGCGATGTTTTCTTCCGTGATGCGACCGCGTGCGCTTACTTTCACGAGGACCAATTCCGCTTCGTGCGCTAATCCGCGGTACACACCATCGCTGAGCCGCCCATCGCCCGCCGCGACAACTGACGTTTGCGTCCCGTGCCATTGCCACGCCTCGATAGGATCATTAGAAAGGTCGCGCCGCTCGCCAGCCAAATCTTCATAACCGACGACACGATTGCTCGTTTCGAGCAGATCGGGATGCGGGTAAAAACCGGAGTCAAGAAAGGCGATCGTTACACCCTTGCCCGTGTATTCAAGGTTTGCATTCAACCGCACAGGCGTAGGGATAACCGCGAACCGGTTGGGCGAGTGTTGATGCTTGTGTTCTGTCGAGTCCATGACACACCGCAGCCTCAAAAGAGTTGTCGGCGGACACAAGCTGATCCTTACAAGGTTGGACAACCAACCCTGTGCTTTTTGTAGGCTGCTTAGTTTTGGTTGGTGAGCTTGCGACGGATTCGTTCGCGTGCTTCGTCGGAAAGTGCGACTCCCGGCGCCAGATCGATTGCCTCGTCACCCTTCGCGCGAGCGGTAGTGCGAATCAGTTGCAGGTGTTCGAGGTACCACTGGCACCACGCGCAAATCCATAGATGAAGCTTGATCTTGAATCGCTCCTGAAGTGTCAACCGCCGTTCCATCGATTGTGAGATTTTTTCGACTGTCTGCCGGCACGTGGGCAGCGTGCGTAGAAGATAATAGCGAACGCGATGTTTCAGGCTGTCGTAGAGTTTCATCGTTGTGTCAGCGTTCGCGTTTGAACCAGTTCATCTCCAGGCAATTGCGCAAATGCAGCCGGGCGCGATGAAGCATTACCCAAAGATTGTTTGTTTTGATACTCAAAATCTCGCAGATTTCTTCGCTTTTAAGACCGTCAACCTCGCGCATCGTGAAGGCGCTTGCAGTGCGCTGCGGCAAGGGCGACAGGCAGTCGCTAAAAACTTTCCAGAAATCGTCACGCTCCAGCAGCTCCGCGGGCGAAGCATGCCATTCACTCGGCGCGCGCTCCGCGTTCCAATGACCTTGCCATTCGTCAGCCCTTTCAAAAAACTCGCGGTGCTCCGGACCTTCGTCAACTTCCTGGCCGATTGGGGCCTCACGCCCGAGCCGGCGGAAATGGTCCACCACCTTATGTTTCAAGATTCCGACGAGCCACGTTCGTTCCGAACCACGTCCTTCGAATTGCTTGTACGCCTTGAGCGCCGCGAGAAAAGTCTCTTGCACGGCGTCTTCAGCCGCGTTATCGTCGCGCAGTCGAAACACCGCGTACTTGAAAAGATAGTCGCCGTGTTCGTCCAGCCAACGGCCAGGATCAGGGGATTGGTCGAGGGATTTAAGCTGTGGCTCGCTCATTTGGAACCTGGTCCAGTAGAGTAGTGCATGCGGTGTATGGGCCGCAAATCACTGTGAACGCAAAGACGTGTCGAGACTGTGGGAACCTGCTGGAGCGAGAGGCGCGCGGCTGTCCGAGGTGTGCGTGGAATGTCGAAGCCGAGGCTATGATTGACACATTCGTTTGGAGACGCTTTGTGCCTGCGGTGATGTTAGTTGTGTTGGTGGTTGTAGTCGTAGCTTACGTGTTGCGATAGGGTAATTAGACAGGATTTACAGGATGAATCCTCCCAAAATCTTGTAAATCACGGCCCGAAGCGGTGACGATACTCATTTGAGTAAATGAAGCCGAAGATCATGTGCCGGGAGTTGCTCGGGTCGGCAGTCAGCGTGTTGAGCCAGTTGTTATAGCCAGTCGTGTCCGGGTCACGCCGCAGGTAGCCGAAGTATTGCATCGCCACAAACGCGCGAATGAAAAACTTGTCGGTCACGGTTTGCAGCTCGACAATCTCGCGCAACACCTGTGCGCGTGTCTTCTGATTCGTATTCAGCGCGTCGACCAGTGCCGCCTTGTTTGTCAGCACCACTTCCGCATTCGTCTCGAGCGCATTTACATATTCACTATTCGACAGCCCATCGTAGCGGTTCTTAAACTCCGTCCGCTGCACAAAAGCATCCGTGTAAAGCGCCTTGCTGATGACTTCGGACTGCGGCGACTGCGCGCCACCGACGAGGGCCATGTCAGGCACAAACTCCGCATACGTCGGACGCCGATCGAAGCCGACTTCATAGAACTTGTAAGCAAAGTAACCACGCCCGCGAAATTCCTCGGAGAGGAAGAAACCGGACGAGACGTGCACACGGTCGCAGTCGGGGTTATCAAACTCACCGAAACCGTTGTTCGGACAATTGCCCAGCGTCTCGGTCCAATTGGCGAGACCGGTGCTGTCAGGCAAACGACCGAGGAAGTCGATGTACTGCTGCGTGATGAAGAAGGTCACGCCATCGATCGGGTTCTGCGTTGCGGGAACAGTATCGTTATCGACAATCGTGATTGTCGCTGTATTCGGCGTGGCGAGCAAAGCTCCATCGGCTCCGTGCAAACTCACAGTAAAGGTTTCGTTACCTTCGACAAGCGCATCGTCGACGATTGGAATCGTGAATGTTCTGGAGAATTCTCCGACCGGGAATTGTGCTGTGCCGACAACGGTGCCGTAATCGCAACGCTCAGACGCTTTGCCGTTCACGAGAGCGCAGTCCTGCAAGCCGGCTGAATCGCTGGTCGTTAAGGTGACACTAGCTGGTTCCAACGTTATGCCCGAACGAGTGACTGTCACATTCACAAACCCCGCGCCTTCATTCACGCTGATGGCAGCGTCGGCGAGCTGCACCGAAGCGTCATCATTATTGATGAGTACGTTCGTGCTGGAATTGAAGAGCGTCGCATTGGTGACATTGGTCAGCAGTATGTTGAACGTTTCAGAAAATTCGACGGTGGTGTCTCCGTTTATCTGAATGTTAACGGTCGCGGATGTACCTCCCGCCGGTATGGTGAAAGTTCCAGAGGCGGCAACGTAGTCGCTTCCCGCGGTGGCTGAGCCATCCTGGGTTGCATAGTTAAGGGTCACAACCTGGACCGAAGGGTTGGTCAGACTCAATTTGAAAGCAACATTCGTAACACCCGAGTCACCCTCCTCAACGCGAATGATAGTTGGCGTAAAAGCGAGAGGCTTGGGATCGTTATCAAGAATCGTGACGGTTGCGGTTGTGGGCGGGCTGAGAACGGCCGAGTTACTCGGGCTACTCAAGGTGAGATTGAATGTCTCGTCTCCATTTTCAAAAACGTTGTCGTTGATGATCGGAATGAAAATGGTCTTCGTTAACTCGCCTGCTGCGAAGGTAAGAGTACCGCTCATCGCCGTGTAATCGGAGCCGGCGGTTGCCGTTCCGTCGCTGGTCGCATAATTGACGGAAACAGATCCTGACACGTCACCTGTTCGAAGGATCTTAATCGGAAGAGTCGGGGTCGCTTCAGACACAGAAAACTTATCAGACTCAACCTGGAACGCGATCTGAATCGGCTCTGCTTTTGACACCAACTCGGTCTGCACGAGGTAAACCTGACTGGGTTCCTGGAAGCCAAATGGCGGCACTGTATTGAACGCGAGACCGTTTACGCCCCACCGCACCAGATTCACCGGTATGTTTGTAATGCCCGGCAGCAGTATTGAACCCGTTTGCAGGAAGGTGTTCGAATCATAGGCTCGTATGAGGGTGCCGCTTCCACCTGTAGTGAATGCGAAATAGACCCGATGATTGTCAGCATCGACGCACATCGCCGTCGCAGAGCCCGTGCCCTGAAATGTTCCGACGAGCGTCCTGCTTTCCGGGTCTGCCACACGGCCGCCGCCTGAATACACCAAGCCGTTCGAAAACTTCAATTCATCTCCGGAATCTCCGCCTATTAAAAGAGCGCCGGTGACAGTTGACGTACTGGCGCCGGATGAATCAATCACGAACTTTACGAAGTCGAAAAAGTTTGCAGAGTTATTAAAGCCGTACAGGATTGACGGGCCGCTGCCAAACTCGATCGGTCCGACAACAGGAAATTGATTGCCGGTGTTTGGACGTTTGACACCATCATCGTAGATTGCAATGACGTTGCCGAAAGTTCCTGTGCTGATCGCCACCGACTGCGGACTTCCAGGAACAACTTCCATGTCTTGCGGACGTTGCGCGCTGGTATTGAACTGCAGACCGGCAGTTCCGGTTAGCACATCAAACCGGCGAGCAGCGTTTGCGCCATCGAGATGTACCCACAGTGTTTGGCCATCGTTGGAAATTGCAATTTTATTCGGCTCGCTTCCAATGAAGGTTGATGGACCAACTGCGGCGGTTTCAGGAACAATCTTCGTTACGCTGTTGCCGTTAACACCAGCACTGCCCGGTACGCTCGCATAGAGTGCCTGCGTCGCGGCGCTGTAGACGAGATTGTTGGCGGGCAGGTTTACTCGCCTGAGAAATGTCGGAACGTACGGCAAAGTCGGCGACGGTGTTGGAGACGGCGTCGGGGTCGGAGATGGAACGGGCACAGCGGGATTCACGAGCGAAGTCTCGACGAAAAACACCTGGCCATTGTTCGTACGAAAGGCTAATCCGTTCGTGCCCCAGCGAACCAGGCTGGTAGGAGTGTCAGTTACACCTGGAAGATTGACGAAGCCGAGCGGAAGAAACGTATTGATATCGAAAGCTCGCAACTGCACACCTGAGCCAGTGCTAACCAAAAAATAGATCCGGCCGTTAGCTGAATCGACGGCGAAAGTACTGGCGAAGCCAACCGCGAAAGTTCCTACCAGATCTCCCGTTGTGGGATTGAGCACCTGACCGGTAGAACCATACAAATGACCGTTATCGAAGATGAGCGCGCTTCCGACTGTGAGATTGTTCGTGCCGGTTACGGTGACACCCGAGCCATCGACTGTCATTGTCGTGACGCTCCCGCCGCTGCGGTTGCCGTAGAGAATCGAGGGCGATCCGAAAGCAAGAAAATCAGCTCCGTCTGCGCCGCCTGGCCCAGTGTTTGGGCGCTGTACGCCGTTATCAAAAATCGCAACACCCGCTTCCGCCGGCACGGTGAAGTGTAGCAGCCGCGCTACGGCGACAACGGACGGATTACCGGGAGCAACCGCGATGTCGCTGAACGAATAAGGACCAGTCGTGTTGTCGCGTCCGACAGGGAACTGCGCGCCGGCAGTGTGAGTGCTGATGTTGTAACTGCGTATCGACGACGCGCCCTCTAAGCCGACGTAAAGCGTGTGGCCGTCATCTGCCTGGGCCAACTGTGTCGGTTCACTCCCGACAAAGGTTTGGTTCGTAATGGAAGCACTTACCGGATCGATTTCCGTGACGCTGTTTCCGGTGCTGCCTTCGTTGCTCGGGACACTCGCATACAGTTTTTGTGTCGCCTGGCTGAAGACAAGGTCATTCGTGCTTAACGCCATTTGTCGAACGAACGCGGCTGCTGCAGGCGAAGGTGACGGAGACGGCGTGGGTGCAGGTGTTGGCGTAGGAGTGGGGATCGGTTCCGCCGACGGAATCAGCGAAGTTTGGATGATGAATAACTGATTGCCCGTGGTAGCGAAAGCAAGGCCATTCGCGCCCCACCGCACAAGCGAAATAGCAATCCCGTTCGCGCCGGTTATGTTGAGTGAACCGAGCAAAACAAAAGTATTGGTGTCGAACGCTTTGAGCGTTGTTGTGCCCGAGTTCAGATCCTGCACGAGATAGAACGCACGTCCGTTTGCGACATCCGGCACAAACGGGGTGGACGTACTGCCTGACGTAACGTTGGCGAAGGTGCCGAGTATCGAATTCGTGTCAGGGTTTACGACCTGGCCCACCGAATTGAAAAGCAGACCACCAGCGAACTTGATGCGCCCACCGAACAGGTGGTTCGAAGAGCTGAGCGTGACCCCATTTGCATCGATTGTCAGAGTTTGGAAAAGGCTATCAAACTGCCCGGTAGCGTAAAGTTTCGAAGCAGAAGCAGAAAAGGCAAGCGAATCACTCTCGAGTACGACGTTCGGGCGAGGAACGCCATTGTCGAAGACCGCCACTCCTCCTAATTGCGTTCTGCCTACGGCTAACAGATTCGGATTGCCCGGAGCGACCGCCAAATCATTGACGCCGTAACGACCTGAGTTCGGATCTTGACCGGTCGAGAACTGGAGGCCGGGCGTGTTCGTGAGGACGTCGAAGCGCCGAATGGCGCCTGCTCCATTAAGTGAGGCATACAGGCTGTGTCCGTCGTCTGACAGCGCAAGCTTCGTCGGTTCACTGCCGATGAAGGTCGCATTACTCACTACGCCGGTCGCCGGATCGATAGTCGCGATGCTATTGCCGTTACTGCCGGCGCTGCTCGGAACACTGGCGTAAAGCTTCCCGGTGGAGCTGCTGTAAACGAGATCGTTAGCTGCGAGAGGAATCCGCCTGATGAAATCCGTTGGACCATCGAAAGGCGGAGCGACTTCGCTATGCGCGGGTCTCGTTGCGAACGAGATCAAAGCAACGAAGCCGGCCATACTAATCAGTAATAGGAGGCGGACTCGATTCATAACGTCAGTTTTTTAGACAGGACTTGTAAATCACGGCCCGAAACGGTGCCGGTATTCATCTGAATAGATGAAGCCGAAGATCATGTGCCGCGAGTTGCTCGGGTCGGCGGTCAGCGTGGTGACCCAGTTGTTATAGCCAATCGTGTCCGGGTCACGCCGCAGGTAGCCGAAGTACTGCATCGCCACAAACGCGCGAATGAAGAATTTGTCCGTCACCGTTTGCAGCTCAACGATCTCGCGCAACACCTGTGCGCGTGTCTTCTGATTCGTATTCAGCGCGTCGACCAGTGCCGCCTTGTTGGTCAACACCACTTCCGCATTCGTCTCGAGCGCATTTACGTATTCACTATTCGACAGCGCATCGTAGTGGCTCTTAAATTCTGTCCGCTGCACAAAAGCGTCTGTGTAAAGCGCCTTGCTGATGATTTCAGACTGCGGCGATTGCGCGCCGCCGACGAGGGCCATGTCAGGCACGAACTCCGCATACGTCGGACGGCGATCGAAGCCGACTTCATAGAACTTATAAGCAAAGTAACCACGCCCACGAAATTCCTCCGAAAGGAAGAAACCGGACGAGACGTGCACGCGATCGCAGAGGGGATTATCAAACTCACCTAAACCATTATTCGGACAATTGATGAGCGTGTCCGTCCAATTTTGGAGGCCGAGGCTGTCAGGCAAGCGGCCGAGAAAGTCGATGTACTGCTGCGTGATAAAGAAGGTCACGCCATCGATCGGGTTCTGCGTTGCGGGAACAGTATCGTTGTCGACAATCGTGATTGTCGCTGTATTCTGCGCCCCCAGAGTTGCTCCAGCGGGTCCATTCAAATTCACGGTAAAGGTTTCATTACCTTCGACGAGCGCATCATCGATGATCGGGATAATGACGGTTTGGACCGACTGTCCGATGCCGAATTGCGCTGTGGCTACAGTCGTCGCGTAATCGCAACGCTCAGACGCTTTCCCGTTTGCGAGCGTGCAGTCTTGCAAGCCGGCTGCATCGGTGGTGCTTAACTGGACACTGGAATTTTGCGCTCCGTCGCCGAAGCGAGTGACTGTCACCGCCACAAACCCTGCGTTTTCATTCACGCTGATGGCAGCGTTAGGCAGTTGCACTGACGCATCATCGTTGCCGATCGTCACGTTGGAAACGCCGTTGGAGATGAAGGTTACGTTGGTGGCATTGCTCAGAGTGATGGTGAACGTTTCGTCCTGCTCAACCGTGGTATCGCCGTTGATTACAACGTTGACGGTCTGGGATGTTGTTCCCGGCGTGAAAGTGAGCGTACCCGACGTGGCCACATAATCAACGCCCGCGGTGGCGGTGCCGTTAGCAGTCGCATAGGCCACGGTGATGGTCTCGAAAGATGGATTAGGAAGGGTCACGTTGATGGCCGCGTTCTTCGTCCCTGAACTACCTTCCAGAATGCGAACGTTGGACGAGATCGAAATAGACGGCTTGGTCTCGTTGTCGCCGATCGTAACGGTCGTGGTACCCGTTGTCACGATCGCGGGCGCGGTGGGATTGGACAAGGTGAGATTGAATGTCTCATTTCCACCTTCGTAGAGATTATCGTTGATGATTGGGATGTTAACGATCTTACTCAACTCGCCTGGACCAAAGGTGAGAGTCCCACTTGCGGCGGTGTAATCGGAGCCTGCGGTTGCGGTGCCATCGCTGGTCGCATAATCAACCGAAACAGTGCCCGAGACATTTCCTGTTCTGACAACCTTTATCGCCAGTGAGGGCGTGCCTTCGAAGGTCAAAGTATTGCCGGACTCAAACTGCAATCCGGTGGGGACCGAGCCAGAGTTTGACACGAGCTCGGTTTGCAATAAATAAACCTGGCTCTTCGTGGTACCGAAAGATCCGACGGTATTAAAGGCCAGTCCGTTTGTTCCCCATCGCACCAGACTTGTAACCGGAGCGGAAATACCGGGGACTGTTACCACGCCGATGGGCAGGAAAGTGTTGGAATCGTAGCCGAAGATGAGAATGCTCGAACCGGTGCTGGTAGCAAAGAAGGTCCGATTGTTAACGCCATCGACGACCATCGCCGCTGGAAAGCCCATGCCCTGAAATGTTCCGACCAGTGTCTTGCTGTCAGGATCAGCGACTCTACCCGAACCGGAATACAAACGGCCGTTCGAAAACTCAAACCCGGCGCCGCCGCCGCTCAACAGAGCTCCGGTGGAAGTTGTATTAGTGAGTCCTGTCGCATCGACGAGGTACTGCACCAGATCCAGCGCGCTCGACGTATTGTTAAAGCCATACAGAATCGACGGCGAAGCGCCAAACTCGATCGGTCCGACAGTCGGAAATGAATTACCGGTATTCGGACGCTGAACACCATCGTCAAAGACTGCAAGGTTAGTGAAGAGTCTGCTTATCACCAACGCATTCGGACTTCCGGGAACAACTTCCATATCAGCCGGCGGTTGCGAACTGGTATTGAATTGCAGACCCGCAGTTTGAGTTGTAACTGCAAACTTGCGAGCGGCGTTTGCGCCGTCAAGGTGTACCCAAATCGTTTGACCATCACTGGAAATGGCCATCTTGTTCGGCTCGCTGCCGATGAAAGTTGATGGTCCAACCGCGCCGGTGTCGGGTGTAATCTTCGTGATGCTGTTGCCGTTAGCGGGGGCAGTGCTTGGCACACTTGCATAAAGTGCCTGCGTCGCTTCGCTATAGATGATGTTGTTGGCCGCTGAATCTACTTGCCTGATAAACGTCGGAATGTATGCCGGAGACGGCGACGGTGTTGGGGACGGAGTCGGCGTCGGAGAGGCAACTGGCACAGCGGAATTCACGAGTGCAGTCTCTATCAGAAACACCTGGTGATCGCTCGTACGAAACGCCAACCCGTTCGTGCCCCAGCGGACCAGACTCGTTGGATTACCGCTTACACCTGAGATAATGGCGAAGCCGAGCGGAAGAAACGTATTGATATCAAAAGCCCGCAACGTAAGGTTCGGAGTGCTGGTACTCAGGAAATAGACGCGGCCGTTTGCTGAGTCGACGGCCTGAATCGCCCCGAAGCCCGCGGCGAAAGTCCCGACGAGTTCCCCCGTAGTCGGATTGAGCACCTGACCGCTGGGACTATACAAAAGACCGTTATCGAAGATCAGCGAGTTGCCGAGTGTCAAACGATTCGTGCCGGTGACCGTAACGCCGGAGCTATCGACCGTCATGGTAGTGACGCCCTGGAAGTTATTGCCGTAGAGAACCGACGGAGATCCAAAAGCGAGAACATCAGCCCCTTCTATATGACCTGGGCCAGTCTTCATGCGCTGCACGCCATTATCAAAGATCGCAACGCCCGCTTCTGAAGGAGAAACAAACTGCTGTTGACGGGCCACTGCGACGACGTTGGGATTACCCGGCTGTACGGCGATATCACTTAACGAATAAGGACCGGTAAAATTATCGCGTCCGATAGGGAATTGGTCGCCCGCCGTGTGCGAGATAATGTTGTAGCGCCGTACGGAGGACGCGCCCACGATGCCGACGTAAAGCGTCTGATTGTCATCCCCGAGGGCCAACTGTGTCGGTTCACTTCCCACAAAGACCTGATTGGGGATGGTAGCCGTGACGGGATCGATCTCGGCGACGCTGTTACCCGTGCTGCCCTCGACACTCGGGACACTCGCATACAACCGCTGCGTGGCCTGGTTGTAAACGAGATCGTTCGCGGTCAACGCCATTTGTCGAACGAATGTGGCTGCTTGCGGCGAAGGCGATGGAAGCGGCGTTGGCAAAGGTGTCGGAGTCGGAGTCGGTATCGGTTCCGCTGACGGAATCAGCGCCGTCTGAATGATGAATAACTGATTGCCCGAGGTCCGGAAAGCAAGTCCATTCGCACCCCAGCGCACCAGCGAACCAGCCGTTCCGTTCACGCCGGTTATGTTGAGCGAACCGAGTAAAAGAAAACTATTTATATCGTAAGCTTTGAGCGTTAAGGTGCCACCTGTTTGACCGGGTGTGAGATAGAACGCGCGCCCGGCTGTGGCGTCAGGCACAAAGGCGTTAGAGATAGCGTTAGTCGAAGCGTTGGCGAATGTGCCAAGCAGCGAATTCGTATCGGGATTGATGACCTGACCAAACGAATTGAAAAGCAGACCACCAGCGAACTTGATTCGTCCGCCGTTACCAACCACGCTCGCAGAGCCGAGACTGACACCTGTCCCATCAATTGTCAGAGTCTGGAAGCCGCTGTTGAACTGTCCGGTGCCATAAAGTTTCGAAGCTGAAGTCGAAAAGGCAAGAGAATCGCTGCCGAGTACCACGTTCGTGCGAGGGACGCCGTTCTCGTAGACCGCCACTCCCTGTTGCGTTCTGGATACCGCCACCAGATTCGGATTACCCGGAGCAACAGCCAGGTCAAGAGCAGAGTAACGACCGAAGAACGGATCCTGACCGAGTGAGAACTGCAGGCCGGGAGTGTTCGTGAGGACATCAAACCGTCGAATTGCGGCTGCACCATCAAGCGAGACGTAGAGGCTGTGTCCGTCGTCTGACAATGAGAGCTTATTTGGTTCACTGCCGATAAATGTAGAACCGTTAACTACGCCTGTAGCCGGATCGATAGTCGAGATGCTATTGCCGCTACTGCCCGCGGTGCTCGGAACACTAGCGTAAAGCTTCCCGGTAAAAGCGCTGAATATCAGGTCGTTGGTTGTCAGATTGATTCGCCTGATGAAGTCCGTTGGTCCGTCAAAAGGGACGAGCGGAACAGCTCCTGCGGCGCGCGTCGCTAACAACATCGGGGACGCAATGAGGTTGAAAATACTAACGAGCAAAAGGAGAGAGACGCTCGTCCTAATAAGAGGCGCAGCTTGATTGTTTTTCATGGGAGGCGTTTTCAATCACAGAACGGGCTCGGTAAAAGTTGCTGCTTTCTATCGATTTGGGGGAAACCGCGGCAGCTCGGGTTTCTACAGACCAAGACAGAACCGTACCCTTGGATATAAACGATTAAGGCGAGCTTACCTCCAATGTGTGTTGGGGAGTTGGAGGGTTGGCTCGCGAAGAATAGCAGATTGCCTTGCCCGATTTCCAGCAACGAAGCGAACAAAAGGTACAAAGAACCTTCGTGCTTGATGTGCCTTGTTGCGTCTGCACGGCTTTGCCCTCAAAACTCCAAGATCATTCTTGGAGACAGTCAGTACAGGGAGCGGTAGCGACCTGGTTAACGATTGGAGTCTTTAGGAAATATCGCATGCTGATCACTGACCAGGTCGCTACCGCTCCCTGTACTGATCGTCTCCAAGCCTGACGTCCGACTTTTGAGGCAAGGCTCGTCTGCACGTACATCATCAAGCAGCGCGCGATGCAAGTGCACTGTGTTGAGTTGCCTCACTTCTTAATACGCTAATACGTACAAAATTTTGGATTGTAACGCGCGCGCGAAACTGTTTTTGTTTTTGGAAATATTGACAGATTTGGATCGCGACGATCGTGATCCGAAAAAAATATCTCTCCTCTCGTTGCGATCAGTTCTTCGCAACCATTGGCCCGGTAGTTGCCCCTCCAACAACTCCCCAGATCATCATGAAAATGTTGGGGCCAACATCCTAGAGGAATTTCCGATATTTCGGAGGACAACAAATGGCAAAATTGAAATACTTAGCTACTAGCACAATGCTGATGTTGCTTGTATTGGTGCCCATCTCCCTGGGCCAAACCAGTAAGGGCTTCATCGTCGGTACCGTTACCGACCCTAACGGCGCTGCCGTCGCAGCGGCCACAATTAAAATCACTAACGCGGCTACTGGGGTAACACGCGAAACAACTTCACAAGAAGATGGGAACTATCGTTTCGACGCTGTCGATCCAGGAACCTACAAAGTTGAAGTCACGGTGACGGGATTCAAAAGCGCCACTCGCGAAGTAGTCGTAGCAGCCGCTCAAACTGCGGAAGCACCCTTCCCATTAGAGGTAGGAAATCCAACTGAGGTAGTAACAGTTACTTCGGCTACTACGGTTGAACTTCAAAGCCAGGACGGCGCGCGTGTCAACACACTCGGCACTCGTCAGATCACCGAACTTCCAGTTCAGGGTCTGAACCCGGTGAATCTCGTGTTTACACTTCCTGGCGTTGTTGATCCAGGTCCATTGGCCGGCGGCTTCGTTCAGGGAACAGAGTTCTCGGTGAATGGTCTGCGCGCTCGCGCGAACAACCAGTTGATCGACGGACTGGACAACAACGACAACTCAATCACTGGCCAGTTCTATCAGCCAGTACTACGCGACGGTTACAACGAAGTAACTGTCCTGCACAGCGACTACTCAGCCGAGTATGGCCGCGCTGGTGGCGCTGTGGTGAACGTAATCACACGCAGTGGAACAAACGACTTCCACGGTTCCGTGTACGACGTGATCATTCCGAGCAAGCTCTCCGCGCTTTCACCGTTTGAGAAGGCCGGTCTCGGTTTGACGAAGAAACCGGTCACGATCGAGAACGACTATGGTTTCTCGTTTGGTGGTCCAATCCTGAAGAACAAGCTGTTCTTCTTCAGCACGATTCAATGGTCGCCGTTTAGGGCCGGCGGCGTAACGTCGTCACCAGTCGTACCCACCGCGGAAGGTGTGGCGCAATTGCGCGCTCTGTTCCCGGTCGGAGCGAGCCCAAACCTCGATCGTTATCTGGCTACCATCGGTGACCTGCGCGGAACCACCGGCGTTTTCAACGTGCCGCTCGGTGGCGGTCGCGGATCTATTCCGTTCGGCACCGCGACTCGAACGAGCTCACAGCCCGTCGACGATACTCAGTATCTGTTCCGCGTGGACTGGACGCCGAATTCGAAGGACGCCGTCGCCGTTCGTTACCTTGCAGACGATCAACTCTTTGCTAATCAGCTCCCGCAGTTTTCAACGCTGCAATTTCCGGGAACTGAAGTCGACGTACCCAGCTTGATTCAGAATGCTTACATCAACTGGACGCGTACATTCTCACCGAACACAACCAATGAATTTCGCTTTGGTTATGGCCGGTTCAATGTGCTCTTCAACTACCGCAACCCCGAGCTGCTCACGGCGCCACCGCAGATCTTGTTTGGCGGCAGCGCGTCGAAGGTGACCGGTATTGGTCCCGATGCGACGTTCCCGCAAGGTCGCATCTTCAATAACTACCAGTTCCAGGACACGATCGCGCACACGATCGGCAATCACACTTTCCGCGCCGGTTTTGACGTGATGGTCCAAAGAGCGAAACAGTTTGTGCCCATCAACACTCGCGGCAGTTTTGCTTTCACGAACAGCGCTGCCGATCCGGTGGCTGGTGTCGAGGCGTTTCCTGCATTTGGAAACTTCATCGATAACTTCTCGGGTACAAACGGAACCTTCGCCTCGAAAGTATTCGGCGAGAACGTCGATCATCCTGACGTAACCAACCAGGCTTACTTCATCAATGACACCTGGCGTGTTCGTCCGAACCTTTCACTCAACCTCGGTCTGCGCTACGAGCTTTATGGCGTAGCTCAGAACGCGGCGCCGTTCCCGGCGTTCTGCGGATTCGGCGTTCCGCTGCTCACGCGATGTGAAGTCGATCGTGATAAGAACAACTTCGCCCCGCGCGTCAGCTTTGCTTACACGCCAAGCTTCGGCAAGTGGCTGTTTGGTCAGGACCGCACCGTAATTCGCGGCGGTTTCGCAGTGAACTACGACATCTACTTCAACAACATCCTGAGCAACACCGTCGCATCGTCGCCGAACGCAATCGGTATCACGACTCTCGGTTCTTCGGTAGGTGGTCGAGGTTTTGCCAACGCCACCAGCACGTTGCCGACGACAGCTCCGGCTCCGAACCCATTTGCCACTCAGTCGACAGTGACGACGAACCTTCATAACCCGAAGACTTACGTCTGGAACTTTGGCATCCAACGCCAAATGCCCGGGGACATGATTCTTGACGTTGCTTACGTCGGCTCACGTGGACTTCATCTCTTCCTGAACGAAGAGCTGAACCCGGTTAACCCGGAGACCGGTGTACGCATTCACCCGGATCGTGGTCCAATTCAACCGCGAACCAACGCGGGCGACTCGGTCTATCACTCGCTGCAAACGCGTCTCGAACGCGGATTCCGCAATGGCCTGCTGTTCAGGTTTGCTTACACCTATTCGAAAGCCATCGACGACGTGAACAGCGAGGTGTTTGTAACTTCGGGCGGCTCCAGCCGAACTTCGGATCTACTCAGTCTGTTCGGCGGACGCAGAGCGGATCGCAGCGCGGCCAGCTATGACGTGCCACACGCGGCCAATTTTACGTTCCTCTATGACATTCCGTCAGCCAGCGACAACCGTTTTGTCCGTGGCATTACAAGTGGCTTCACTCTGTCAGGCATCTGGCGGATTCAGTCAGGCGCACCGGAGACAGCTTACTTGAACGGCTTCGACATCAACGGCGACGGCGTTGCTACCAACGATCGTCCGGCTTTCGGCAACCCGAATGCGCCACGAAATTCAGTGGCCATCTTCAACGATTTGTGCGACGTGGCTTCACCGACAGGCTATTGCACAAACGACTTCGTCACACCCATTGCGTTGAACGACGCTCGCTTTATTGTTGACCCGGCGATTCGCACTGGTATCGTCGGCAGAAACACACTGCGT
The DNA here is from genome assembly GCA_046733535.1 of Acidobacteriota bacterium. Classification (GTDB taxonomy): domain Bacteria; phylum Acidobacteriota; class Blastocatellia; order Pyrinomonadales; family Pyrinomonadaceae; genus PSRF01. The sequence goes on along the minus strand of JBKPPH010000127.1, from coordinate 1,721 downwards.
GCGCCAACCCTGAATCGTTTTGACGTCAGCTTGACCAAAGCGATCGGGATGCCGTTCACGCCGTGGGAAGGTGACAAGTTCGAAATCCGTATGGACTTCTTCAACGTTTTCAACCACCCGATCTTTACCTGGGACGCTGCCAGCGTGGGTGGCAACAGCGATGGCGATGTCTTCAACACGTTCTTCAATCAACCGGAGCTTAACGGAGGACCCAACACCACACTCCGCAGCTTCCGCTCGGGACGAATTCAACTGCGATACTCGTTCTGAGGTTCCTTAAAGCCACAAAAAGGCACAAAGAGTTTTCGAACTCTTTGTGCCTTTTGTGTTTGTGTGGCCTTACTTCGTAGCGGACTTGCCTAACATCTTCGCTTCTTTTTTTATCTCGTCACTGACGTCGATGATGTTATCGAGATTCTTCCTCGCGTCCTCGATCACATGCGCATCAAACACCGCAAGATTCTTAAAGATCGGATTCGCCACAAAACTAACGACGAGGTCGTGCAGCGCAATGATCGTCTTCTTCATGTGAGTTTCGTCGATGGTTTCGGTGTGAGCAGGTCGCATGTCCGTCTTCTCACGCTCGGGCAACGCCAGGTTTTCTCGCAAGCGAGAGCTTCGTTTCTTCATGTCATCAGTCAGGTTCGCGAGGCGGCCGTAATCGAGTCCCTTTTCAGACTGAAGTATGCGCACGAGCTCGTTATGGATGACTTGAATGCGTTGGAAGTCTTCGTTGATTTGCGGGAACAGATTTCGCCTGCGCTCGGTCGCCATCTTCGCGTCATTCTTCATTCGATTAATGTCGCGATCGTGATCGTCCATGACACGATTGCGTTCGCGAATGGCCGGGCCGGGAAGACCCTGGGCTCTTGCCACGACTGTAGCCGATAAGAAGATGACCAATACGACGAGGGCAAAAAGAATCGGGGAGCACTGTGTAATCGTGAAATCCTGAAGGACCTTACTTCTCCAGTTTCGCATGATATTCCTCCGACGTGGCTTATTGTTTTGGACGGCTGGCTGAGCGCAAGTATAGTGCGGTGACTCTCTCTGCTCAAGGTTTAAAACGCGGAGTCGGGCGCCGAATGGCCGAATGGGGAACGCCACTCATTTGCAAAAATTTCGGGATTAAGGACAATCAAAGTGGAAAGTGGAGGTGAAGGCCATGCAGGTACTTACTTGCAGTAATTGCGGAGCGAAGAATCGCGTCGATGAAGGCAGACTGGCGACAAGTGAGGCGAAATGCGGCCGGTGCGGACAGCTACTTGGAGCCACGAGCAGCGCGCAGGATTCGAAGCCGGTAGTCATCACTGACCAGACGTTTGAACGCGAGGCATTGCAAACGACCGGACGTCCGGTGCTGGTTGATTGTTGGGCGCCGTGGTGTGGTCCATGCCGGATGATCGCGCCGGTGTTGGATGAGCTGGCCGCGGAGTCGCAGGGGCGTTATCGCATAGTTAAACTGAACGTCGATGAGAACCCGCAAACAGCTTCGCGCTTTCAGATCGCAAGCATACCGACAATGCTCATCTTCAAAGACGGGACACTCATCGATCGCTTAATCGGCGCACAACCGAAACAAGCGATCGCCGAACGGTTACGGGTCGCTACCAGATTTGCTGCGTAACGGCGTTGTGGACGGCCGCAGATGACCGCGGATGAAATCTGCGTTCACCTGCGGTCTCTAACGTGACCCACTTCGCGAAGAATTGTTTCAAACT
>JBKPPH010000126.1:0-10781 GCA_046733535.1 Acidobacteriota bacterium | reverse complement strand
CCGCCGCCGCCGCATGTGGCCCATGCCGGCGAGAGGGAAAACAGGACAATCAAAATGGTGGCGAGTGCGCGTGAAAGTTGTGTGTTCATAGTGCGGCCTAACCTTTCGTAATTCAGGCGAGTTTGGCGGAAATCTTATAGCACAACCGATTTCCGAGAGACAGTTCGGACACCGCCTTGCGTCAAGTCGGACGTCAGGCTTGGACACGGTCAGTACAGGGAGCGGTAGCGACCTCGTGGGCGATCAGCATGGGTATTTCTGAAGATTGTTGGGTCCCATCGTTGACCAGGTCGCTACCGCTCCCTGTACTGACTGCGTCCAAGAATGATTTCGGACGTTACTATCAAAGAATAACTTCAAACCTTTGAGCCAAAGGTTCGGATGCGCGCAAACATATTGCGCGTCGCCTTCGATTACCGTATTTTTACACAATTATTACCAGCCCCGTTTGGATTCGACACTGACATCGTTTATACCAACACCGTGGCAGTGGTAATGCGCCCGAAATCTGGGAGGAGGACGCAATGAAAGTTTTACTGGTCAATCCGGAGTTTCCAGAAACGTACTGGAGTTTTCGTCACGCGCTTCCGTTCGAAGGAAAGCGCTGCGTGTTTCCTCCGCTCGGTTTGTTGACTGTATCGAGCCTGTTGCCTGAGAGCTGCGAACGGCGCCTGGTCGATCTGAACGTCGAGCCGCTCAAGGATTCGCAGATTGAGTGGGCCGACATGGTTTTCATCACCGGAATGCTGGCGCAGAAGACGTCGCTTCACGAGATAGTGAAACGTTCCAAGCAGCGTGGGAAATTGATCGTGCTCGGTGGACCATACGTCACCAGCACCATCGAGGAACTCCCTTACGCCGATCACATTTTCCAGGGCGAAGCTGAAACAACCCTCCCTCAGTTTTTCAAAGACCTCGAGAGCGCGCAAACGAAACGCACGTACAAAGCACCCGAGCGCCCGCCCCTCTCGCTGACGCCGGTGCCTGACTTCGGCCTCGTAGACTTCAAGAAGTACAGTTGCATGTCGGTGCAGTACTCGCGCGGTTGTCCTTTCTCATGCGAGTTTTGCGACATCATCGAGATCTACGGGCGCGTGCCGCGAACCAAGAGCAACCAACAGATCCTCGCCGAGTTTGACAAGTTGAAACGTCTCGGCTGGCGCGGACCGCTGTTCATCGTCGACGACAACTTCATCGGGAACAAGAAGAACGTCCGGCAACTCATGCCCGAGTTGATCGAGTGGCAAACCAAACACGACTTTCCTTTTTCGCTGTTAACTGAAGCCAGCCTGAACCTCGCGGACGACGACGACCTCCTCGAGTCAATGAAGGCGGCTCGTTTCCGCCGTGTGTTTCTCGGTATCGAAACTCCGGTCGAAGAGAGTCTTAAAGAAGCACAGAAATCACAGAACCGCGGTAACTTGCTCAACTCCGTGCGGAAGATCCAGAGTCACGGAATAGAAGTGATGGCGGGTTTCATCGTCGGCTTTGACAACGATCCGGAAGACATTTTCGAACGACAGATCGAGTTTATTCGTCAAAGCGCAATTCCCATGGCGCTGGTCGGTATGCTCAACGCACTGCCCGACACGCAACTATGGAAGCGACTCGAAAGAGAAGGACGGCTGCTCGGCGCCGACGCTACTGGAAATAACACGATCGCCACGCTCAACTTCATTCCCAAGATGGATGCCGAGAAATTGATCAGCGGCTATCAACGAATCATGCGCACGATTTACAAACCGAGCGAGTACTACCGCCGCGCGCTCGAGTCGCTGCAACGCACGCCGCAGGAAGTGCCCGAAGCCCACCAGTATCACGGCTTGAAAGCGGTCGGCGCTTTCGTGCGCATCGCGTTCAAGTTGGGCGTGCTTGATGCTGAGCGGCGCGAGTTCTGGCGATACTTCATCAGGGGAGCGCGCAAGCATCACGACCGGATGGCTGAGTTGCTACGCCACGCAGCCATGGCCTACCACTTTCGGAAGTTAAACGAATCCTACGGCGATACGTGAGCGCTCCCAGTCATTCCGCTTTTGCTGCTTTACGTCACCGCGATTTTCGGCTCCTCTGGTTGGGTCAGATTGTGTCTGTGACCGGATCGCAAATGCAGTTTGTTGCGATCAACTGGCACGTTTACCTGCTCACAAAATCTGCGTTTGCGCTCGGGCTCGTGGGACTCTTCCGCGGTGTGCCAATCATTCTATGTTCGCTTGTCGGCGGCGTGGTCGCGGACGCAGTCGATCGAAAACGACTGATGATCGTGACGCAGATGGTGATGCTCACGAGTGCTGCTTTACTGACTGCCGGCACCGTCGCGGGCGTCCAGAGTGTTTGGCCCATCTACATTCTCAGCGCGTTCGCGTCGGCAGCATCAGCATTCGACATTCCCGCGCGACAGGCACTCATGCCCACACTCGTGCCCGCCGAGGATTTCCCCAACGCCGTCAGTCTTGGAATAGCGGTATTCAATGTGGCCACGATCGCCGGGCCTGCGATCGCCGGCTTCCTGCTGGCCGAAAGCGGGCCGGCGGTCATCTATGCGATTAACGCAATCTCGTTTCTGGCAGTCATCGCTGCATTGATCATGATGCGCGCGAGTGGTAATCCGGAATTACAGAGTAAACGCAGTGATGCGTTGAGCGTCGCGGCGCTAAAAGAAGGGCTGAGATTTGTTTGGCACACGCCGATTATCGTTCAGACGATGACGCTTGATTTCGCCGCGACGTTCTTTGCTTCAGCGACTTTGCTGCTGCCGATCTTTGCGCAGGAACGATTGCACGTGGGTGCTCGTGGCTATGGGTTTCTCGCCGCAGCTCCGGCAATCGGATCGGTCCTGACTGCCTTGTTAATGGCGCGCCTCGGAAGTTTTCGTCGACAAGGCCGGTTGGTAGTATCGTCGGTGGCCGTGTTTGGCGTGGCGACCGCGTTGTTTGGAATATCGACCGTGTACTGGTTCTCGTTACTGATGCTTGCCGTTACCGGCGCCGCAGACACTGTGAGCACCGTGTTGCGCCAGACGATTAGACAACTCGTAACGCCCAATCATCTGCGTGGCCGCATGACTTCGATCAACATGATGTTCTTCATGGGCGGCCCACAGCTCGGCGAGCTGGAGGCCGGCTCGCTGGCGGCAGTAATCGGCGCGCCGCTTTCAGTGGTGATCGGCGGTATCGGTTCACTTGTTTGCGCAGCTATCGCGGCAGTGAAGTCAAAGAGCTTGATGGAGTTTGAGATGTGACCTGGACGCCGGCGGAAACAAACACTCACCAGGACCATGTGATCGCCCACGTGATCGGCGCCACGCCGCTCGGGCATTTCATTTGGGACGAGACGGCCTACGTGCTTCTCGACATCGGATTCGTCTGGCACATCTACCTCGACGGCGAGATGGGTCTCGTGCCGCAGTCACTTGCCATCAACGAGTTGGAAGCTGACGATGCAAAAAAAAGTGAATTACGTTCGTACGTCGATCAATGGATGAAGAGTGAAAACCAGAAGGCGAGTCCAATCGAGTCGATTGAATTGTTAGAATCAGAGGACGGCCGGCGTTTGTTAGTGACTTGTGAGGAACACGAACTGGTGATCGAAACCTCGTTAAGCCACAGGTGGACGCGGATTGATACTGATCTGCGTTAATCCGCGTCCACTGCGGCCACCTCACTTAGGCGAGGACGGTAATCTGGTTATCGACTGCCTTCACACCTTTGACTTGTTTGACCAGTCGCTCAACCTGAGCTTTCAAAGCCTCTGTCTTCACTGTTCCAATCAGCATCACCTTGCCGTCAAGTACTGAAGCAGTGATACCGAGTGTTGAGAGTTCCGGATCATCGGCCAGCCGCTTGTCGACGGCGGCTTGAATGGTTGAGTCCATGTTCACGCTCTCGGCGGTTGTCGTCGAGGCTGAGGGAGCAGTTGAACCGCCCGCTGGCGGAGTCACGACGATCGGCGCCGGCTGAGTCGCGGGTGCTGGTTGTTGGATAATGACCGGAGGCTGTTGTACCGGCGCGGGTTGCTGTACGACCGTCGGCGGCTGCTGCGCAGCGACGTTTGCCGTGTCAGTTGCTTGCTGATTGCTCATCCAAAACAGGACCAGCATCGTTATCAATGCGATAGCTACCACAACAAGCACGCCGACCATGCCTGCGGAGATACCGCTATTGTCCGGCGTGCGGACGGATTGTGAACTCACAACCTCACGTCGTTCATTGGGTGTTTCCACTACGACTCGGCTTCTTCTTGCTTGTTCTTCATCGTATGCCATCAATTTGCCTCCGTTGTTCTCATCGATTTTGTAGATTCAGTGCTTGAAAGAATTGTCAGTAACGTCTGCGGTAACCTTTGCGACGCGTGTACAGATAGGAGCCCGCTGCGCCCGCACCTGCGCCGACCGCTGCGGCGCGTTTGCCGCCGGCTGCCGCGCCGACGCCGGCACCCAACGCTGTTCCGCTGAGCACCGTGCCTGCGGTGCGTGTGTGTCCTCTAAAATGCCGCTTCGCAGCGCGACGATTGAACGCGTATAAGCCCGCGCCTCCAGCACCCACGGCTGCGCCCTTCTTTCCTGCCACTAACGCGCCGACACCGGCACCGCCCGCGATGATCGCGGCAGTGCGTGCCTTGCGGCCGAACTTTGATCTATGGCGACGTGTTTGTCCGTCTGCTGAGACGAGCGTTCCCGTAACGACGAGCAAGGTCAATACGAGTATTAAGACTAACAACCTCTTCATCTCTTCCCTCCCTGATTGGGTCCCGCACGCTGACCTTGATGTTCAAGCTGGGCAATGGCAAACCCTATTCCCAAGTTGATAAAGCTCTAAAATGCGGCTAGGACTACGTATCCGCGCGTCGCCCTGCTGATCACGGGAGCGGCGTGTTGTTTTAATATCGTACGGGCGACTTAGTTTGGATTAAGACAGGTCAGGGAGCTTTGGTCTTTGTACCCGGTAGTTGGTAATTTGTGTTTGAGATTCAGCACAACGAACGAGCAAGAGAAGCACATGACTACAGCAATCATTCACCATCCCCTCTTTCGAGAACACGATACCGGGCCGGGGCATCCCGAAACTCCTTCGCGCTACACGGTTGTGATGGATGCGCTCCGTGGAGATGCGGAACTCTGGGGCAGGCTGCGTGAAGTCGAGGCGAGAGAAGCGCCGCGCGGCGATATTCAGGCGGCGCATTCACCACAACTGTACAAACTCGTCGAGCGGGTCGTGAGTGAAGGCACTGGTTATCTCGATCAGGATACGGTCGTTTCAATGCGTTCGCTCGATGCGGCGAAGCGAGCGGCGGGCGGGCCTTGCCAGGCCATTGATTTGATAATGCAAGGCGACGTGAAGAATGCTTTCGTTCCGGTGCGTCCGCCGGGACATCACGCGACCGAAGAGCGAGCGATGGGTTTTTGTCTCTTCAATAATGTCGCGGTGGCTGCACGTTATGCGCAGCAGAAGTATCCGGAGATCGAGAAGGTCGCCATCATCGATTGGGACGTGCATCACGGCAACGGCACGCAGGGGATTTTCTACGACGATCCCACAGTCTTCTTTTTCTCATCGCATCAGTATCCGTGGTATCCGGGCACGGGATCGCGTGGTGAGAAAGGCACCGGCCGGGGCCTGGGTTTCACTTTGAATCTTCCTCTGCGTGCAGCCACACCTGCTGTCGACCAGCGGCGCGGTTTTGAAGCCGCGTTGGACGAGATGTCGGCGAATTTCAGTCCTGATTTGATCATCATTTCGGCGGGGTTTGACTCTCATCGCGGCGATCCACTCGGCCAGTTGCTGCTCACGGATCAGGACTTTGTAGAGATGACGAGAGCGGTGAAGCAGTGGGCGGAAAGCAGTTGCCAAGGCCGGTTAGTGTCGTGTCTGGAGGGCGGATATAACCTCGAAACTCTCGGTGAAACTGTGCGTGCCCACGTCGCCGAGCTTGAGACGTGATTTCTGTGACGATGTAGTATGATCTCCTCACATGCCTGCCGTGGAACGTGTCTTCTTAATCGACTCGATGTCGCATATCTTTCGGGCTTTCTATGCTCCGATGCAGAACCGTGTGGCGCCGCTCGGGACCTCTCAGGGCCAGGTGACGCAAGCGGTTTACATCTTCACCAACATGCTCATCAAACTGTTGCGTGAAGAGAAGCCTGACTACATCGCCGCGATCTTCGAGTCGCGCGAGAAGACGTTTCGACACGAGACTTTCGCCGACTACAAGGCCAATCGCGTGGCGATGCCGGACGATCTTGCCAGCCAGCTTCCGTACATCCTTCGTCTTTGCGACGCGTTCAATATTCCCGTAATCAATTTCCCCGGCTACGAAGCTGATGACGTGATCGGCACGCTCGCGCGGCAAGTTGCCGAGAAGCAGATGCAGGCAGTCATCGTTTCGAACGACAAAGACATGTGCCAGCTTGTGCACGATCCGCTGATCGTTTGCATGAGACAGAACTCGCAGGTCGTGAAACGCAAAGAGCCGGTGCCGCCGATCGAGTGGTGCGACGAGGCGTGGGTGCAGAACAAGTTTGGCGTCACTGCCGACAAGCTGGTGGATCTACTCGGCCTGATGGGCGATTCGATCGACAACATCCCCGGCGCTCCGGGCATTGGCTCGAAAGGCGCCGTGCAGATCATTCAGCAGTTTGGATCGATCGAAGCTGCTTTGGAAAATTGGGAAGCGGTAAAGCATAAAACTTATCGTGAGTCGCTGCGCAACAATGCTGATCTGATTCGCCAGTCGCGCGAGCTGGCGCGCATTCGCCAGGATCTCGATCTGCCGTTAAACCTCGACCAGATCAAAGCGCGTCCGCCCGATCGCGCGGCGGCTTACGAACTGTTTCGCGAGTTAGAATTCGTCAACCTTACAAAGGAATACGCGGATGCTGCCGTCGAGCGACCAGCGTCGGCCGAGACCGCGCGCAATTACAAGATCGTCCAAACAAAAAACGATCTGGACGATCTCGTGCGCACTTTGTTCGACGCGGAAAGCGTAGGCGTCGCAGTTGCTGATTCAACTCCGGCGGGAACAGGCGAGCAGGAATGCTTCACCGAGCTGCAAGCCACGCGTGGCGTTGCTTTCTCCACGAAAGCCGGAGTCGCCGCTTACGTTGATCTCGAAAAGTTTTCCGGTGGCCTCGATGCCGCAATCGGACCTTTGCGAGACGTGTTGTCGAATGGGCTCATTGAAAAATCAGTTCACGACATGAAACGCGCGGTAGGGCTGCTCGACCGCTTCGGAATCACGCTTGAAGGTGTGAAAGACGATACGTACCTCGCGGCGTATCTACTCGATCCGAACCGAAGTAAATATGAGCTCTCTGATCTTGCTCGCGAAGCACTGAACATTGAAATCAGCAGTACGCCTCCCGCGAATTGGCCCGAGACCGCATGGCAAACGGCTATCGCCGCCGACATGACTGCGCAAACCTCGCATGTGTTGCGTACGCGAGTTCTGGAAAAGAAGCTCGAGACGATCTACTCGGAAGTTGAACTTCCACTCGCGCCGCTGCTCTATCGCATGGAACGAGCCGGTCTCAAAGTGGACCAGAAAGTTCTCGCCGATTTGTCGAGCTACATCGGTCAGGAACTCCACAAGCTCACGGTCCAGATTTATCAACTCGCAGGACGTGAGTTCAACATCGGTTCTCCAAAGCAGGTCGGCGAAGTTCTTGCCGATCTGAATATCGACATCGGCAGGAAGACGTCGACGGGTCGCGTTTCCACGAGCAAGGCTGTGCTCGAGGAGTTGGCCCAGCAGTTTGAACTGCCGCGTTTGATCATCGATTACCGCGAACTCGACAAACTGAAGAGCGTTTACACCGACGCCCTCCCGCATCAGATCGCGACGGACGGGCGCATCCATTGCCAGCTCAATCAAACAGTCGCAGCTACCGGGCGTCTCTCTTCGAGCGATCCGAACCTGCAAAACATTCCGATTCGCAGTGAAATGGGAAGGCGCATCCGCCGCGCGTTCGTTGCAGACAAAGGACACAAGATCATCTCCGCGGATTACTCGCAACTCGAGTTGCGACTGCTGGCCCACATCACGCAGGACCCGGTCATGCTCGAAGCGTTTCAGAAGGGCGAAGACATTCACGCGCGCACAGCGAGGCTGGTTTTTGGCGCGAAGACTGACGAGGAGCTAAAAGAAGCGCGACGGTTTGCGAAGATCGTCAACTTCGCCATCGCGTATGCGATCGAGCCGTGGGGATTGTCGCAGCGCGTCGGAATCTCGCGGCAGGAAGCGAAGAAAGTCATCGAGGATTATTACAACACGTACAAAGGCGTGCGACGGTACATGGAAGAGGTGCCGATCAGAGCGCGCGAGCATGGGTACGTACGCTCGATCTATGGACGCATTCGCCCGCTGCCCGGCATAACGGATCGCAACGCAAACATTCGCAAGGCGGCGGAGCGCGAGGCGATAAACATGCCGATACAGGGGACCGCGAGCGACATCGTGAAGATCGCGATGCTGAAGGTTGATGAGGAATTCAAGCGGGCGAATCTTGAAGCGCGGATGCTGATGCAAGTGCATGACGAGCTGTTGGTTGAGGTGCCGGAGAAAGAAGTATCGAAGGTGAGTGAAATATTGAAGCACGAGATGGAGACGGCTGTTTCGCTCGATGTGCCGCTTGTGGCTGACGTTGGGGTGGGCGACAATTGGATGGACGCAAAGCCTTAGCACAGCGTTATGCAACCTGCGCCACAGAAACAACACCCTGAAGTCGTTTACCGGCGTACGCCTGAGCCTGGCGCCACGTCTGGCGAGCAGAGGCGTGGCTATGCACCCGCGATTGCACCGCTCGTCATTGGCTTTCTATTGTTACTGGGTCTGATTTTAGCGTTGGGTTTGCGCAGCAAACAGAAAATGGAGGACGTTGCGTCTAACGCTCGTATGATCACGCAGGACTATTCCACGCGCGTTCAGAGATTGATAGACCTTCGGCTCAGCCTCATAAAACTTGACAGTGAGGCTCGCCTACGCGATGTCTCAGAATCGGGTCGTCAATTAAAGCCTCCGGGGCAACTACGACTCAACGACGCGCGGGATGACGTCGTCAAGGCTTTCGGACGTGCAGTACCTCCACTTCTGCCGCCGACAAACGTCAAACCTGAGGACTGGCAGAAACGATGGGAGCAGTTTAAAGCGAATGTTCAATCGTATATCGATGTTACTAAAGATTCCCGGCGTTATAGCCTGGAGGGGTACGATAAGTTCAGGAATGTTCAAGATGAATTAAACTTCTTCATCGGCGTAGCCACAGAAGCATATGAGAATGTCGACAAACAAATGGACGTCGCTTACCGCGTCGCTATCGCATCGATTATCAAGTGGATAACAGTTGCGCTTCTTGTCGGCGCGTTAGTGGCGGCAGGAACAATCTGGCAGGTGCAGCGACATTTCAGCGACATGCGTCGCAGTGTGTTGGAAACGCGCCGCGAGCGCACCTTCACCACTCAACTGTTGGAGGGAATGGTTAACGGCGTCGCCGCAATCGACGAAGAGGATCGAATTCGCAGCGCGAACGCCGCCTTCTTCAGAATCTTTCCCAACGCGAGCATCGGCGCCTCAGTACTCGAGAAGCTCGCGCCTGACGATGCGATGAAGATGCTGGAAGCCGTGACCGCAATTCGCGTTACGAAAGCCACGTATCACGGCCGTTGGGTCGCGCAGGTCGACGCCGAAGACAAGGCCTTCGACGTTTATTCATCTCCGCTTGCGATCAACGGCGATCGCGGCCAGATCGTGACCCTCGTCGACGCGACCGAAGCAGCCGCAGCTGAGCGCACTCTGCGGCGGAGTGAATCACTCGCCGCGGTCGGACAGGCAACCACGCAAGTCGCACATGAAATCCGGAACCCGCTCGGCAGTATTCGTCTCGGCGTGTCAATGTTGCGAGACAGCGTTTCCGATTCCGACGCGCTGAATACGATCGAACTCGTCGAGCGCGGTATCAAACACCTGAACAAGCTCGTCGTTGACGTGACGCAGTTTTCACGTCAGAAAGAGCTGGAACGCTCCGAAGTCGATCTACACGAATCACTTGAACGGAGCATAGATCTCGTCAGTGAAAGAATTCGCGAGAAGAATACGAAGGTCGAGACGGTCTTCAGCGACGGCGAGATTGTGGGCCAGTGGGATCCGTACCAATTGCGGCAGGTGTTTGTGAACGTGATCGCCAACGCTGTGGACGCGAGCCAGGAAAACGCCGCCGTCATGATCTCGACGGAGTTGTTGCCGGCTGAAGCCGACGGGAACGGCCAACCGCCTAAGAATTACGCGCGCATCACGATTGCCGATCAGGGTAAGGGCATGGACCAGGCGACACGCGATCGCATCTTCGAGCCGTTCTTCTCGACAAAGAAACGCGGTACGGGTCTCGGGTTGGCGATCGTGAAGCAGATCGTAGAACAACACGGCGGCAGAATTACTGTCGCCAGCGAACCGGGGAAGGGTTCGAAGTTCAACATCGACCTGCCAGTTTAACGGCCTTGCCTAAAAAGGTCGGACGTCGGGCTTGGACACGGTCAGTACAGGAAGCGGTAGCGACCTGGTCAGTTTCAGCATGCGATACCTACCGATTCTGACTCCAATCGTTTACCAGGTCGCTACCGCTTCCGGTACTGACTTTGTCCAGGAATATTTTCGAGTGTTGAGGCAAAGCTCCGTTTAATTAGGAGCGGATGACGCGGATACTCCTTCTCGCCGCTTCGATCGTCTTTTCAATAACCTCGTCAGTGTGGGCGAGACTCACGAAGGCGGCTTCGAATTGTGAAGGCGCGAGA
>JBKPPH010000125.1:0-4428 GCA_046733535.1 Acidobacteriota bacterium | reverse complement strand
CGCCCCCCGCGAACTCGGTGTGAAAAGTAACTTGTTCGGGTTTTAGTCCGAGCACCTCAGCGATCGTTGCCTGGTCCATCGTTTGAAATTGTGACGGAACCCACGCCTCCGCTTTATCGCCTTCGTATTTGACTGTGGCATTGAGCGGTTCCATCGGCGTGTGGGCAAGGTAAGGAAACTCGTACTCGGCAATGATACGGTTCGCGCGCGGAATACTATCCATCGCTTTGATGTCGCCGCGGCTGAGCGCAACTTTGCCGTCGGTTACCGCAAGCTGTTTGTAGCGCGCTAATAGTTGGGCCGTGTCGGCCTGTTCAACGCCTGACAAGTCCCACTCAATCTGCAAACGATCGCGGGCCTGCTTCGCAGTCCAGAACCGATCGGCGACAACCGCTACGCCACTGCCCTTCGCGAGCGGTATCTCGAACACGTCGCGCACTCCGTCGAGCTTCCGAGCGTCGCGATCATCTACGCTCTTCACGCGTCCGCCAAAAACCGGCGGGCGAGCGATGAGCGCGATCTTCATTCCCGGAAGATCCAGATCGAGGCCGAACTTTTGCGAGCCATCACACTTCGAGCGACTGTCGAGACGCGGAATTCTCTTTCCGATAATGCGAAAGTCGGAAGCGTTCTTGAGAGTTACCTTTTCCGGAACCGGCTTGCGCGCAGCGTCGTCCGCGAGTTCGGCATAGTGAGCTATACGATCACCTGGTCCATACACGATGCTGTTTTCAGTGCGACACTGATCCGGAGTCACTTTCCAACGCTCCGCGGCAACAGCTACCAACATCGCGCGCGTCTTTGCGCCGAGTTCGCGGTATTGCTGAAAGGAATGCGCGATTGAACCCGATCCGCCGACCATCTGAATACCGAACAGCGGATCTTTGTAGACGTCCGCCGCCGGCGCGAGTTCCGCGATGACCTTGGACCAATCGGCGTCCATCTCGTCGGCGAGTATCATCGGCAACGAGGTCTGCACACCCTGACCAAACTCGAGCCGGTTGACAGTGATCGCGATCTTGCCGTCGCGCCTCACGTGAACGAATGCGTCAGGCGGATAGACCTTTGGTTGAGGCGCTTGCTGCGCGGCTGCGGGTTTCTCGAGATAAAGCGAAATCAATAAGCCGCCGGTCGCCGCAGTTGTGAGACGGATAAAGCCGCGCCGGTTCAGATTTAGTGTGTTTGATCGCATCACCGGCTCCTTACTTCGCTTGTTGCGAAGCACTCATGATAGCTTCCCGAATACGCACGTAGGTTGCACAACGGCAAAGATTTCCGCCCATCGACTCTTCGATGTTAGCTTCCGTCGGCTTTGGCGTTGCTTTCAAAAGCGCGACGGCGCTCATGATCTGTCCGCTCTGACAGTAACCACACTGGACGACGTCCTTCTCCACCCACGCGTTCTGCACCGCGCGTCCGACAGGGTCGCTTCCCACACCCTCGATGGTGACGATCGGCGCACCAATTAGCGATACCGGTACAACGCAAGAGCGTGTCGCAACACCGCCGACGTGCACGGTGCAAGCGCCACACGCGCTGATGCCGCAGCCGTATTTCGTGCCCGTCAGTTTCAACTCTTCGCGTAACACCCAGAGGAGCGGCGTTGACGGATCAACATCGACTGTCTTTTCAGAACCGTTCACATTGAGTCGATAAGTTGCCATGGCGTTATCTTCCTTTCGGACAGGGCGTGCCGGCTTCTACCCAGATGCGTGTGGCCGCGACGAATTCCTGATGCGAGAGTGGCGGCGTGGTTCGCTGAGTGCCGTCCGGCCTGCGTCCCGGATTCCACGCCCACAGTACAAGTTCTGCTTCTTCGTGATGCTTCAACAAAGCTGCTCCATTCATGTTCTCGTTCTTCGAACGATCGGTTATCGCACGACAGACAGCAGCGCTGGACAACGGGCGATCGTTCAGATCCTGCCATTGCATCGACAGCGGCGCGAGGTGCCAGTTTGGGCCGCCGGGAACACCGGTGCTATCGGCGTTGGCTTCTTGATGACAACCGATGCAGGTCAACGCGGGCACGCCCTTGCCTTCCGGCCCGCGGATCACATTTGCGAAATGGCGGTGACGATCGTCACCCTGCTGCGGGTAGTTTGTAGCAGTGTGACAGTTGATGCAGCGTGGCGATATTAAAACGGAGTAGACCTGGTCCCACGCAGCGAGGCCGGCGGTTGCGCGCTCGTTTGCCGCAGCCTCGTTTGCAGATTTTGCGGCGTGCGACAACGTCATCGTTATCCCAAGCAGGAACGCAGCCAGGATGAAGACTGGTGTAAGCGAGCGGATCGACGCGAACATTAAATCCTCCTTCTGCTGTAAGGAGAACTACTCTGGTGGTAATGATTCGGGGGAACTGCTTAGACCGCGTAAGGTACCACGCACGTTTTGGAAAGTCACCCAATCTTTATCAGCGACAACAAGTTTGCTTACGGAACACTCGGCCTCACCAGCGGCGATCCCTTGTCGTTGACAAATACGTCTAAACACGGTGAGTTCGCAGGATCTGCGTGGCGAAGGCGTGGTTGGCTAGTTGAGTTAAGTGAGTCCGGCATCTGGGGCGGCGAAGAGCTGTGCGCCGGGGATCGATCTCAACGTATGGAGTAGATATCGGTGTTCACCGTCGAGTGAGAGAAACACCATCTGTTCGGGAAGGTCTTTTACCTTCATCAACTCGTCGAATAGTGCATTAACGTGTTTGGCGCTTTCGCCATTCCTCCAGGTAAAGGCCGCAACAACTGCCAGAACGTATGGCGACATATCGGAGTCTTCAAGAACTTTGCGGACCAGGTATGCCTCGCTCAAGCCGTGCACGTTCTTGAGCGCACTCTGAAGTCGAGTAACAGTTTCTTCGTCGAGACCGTGGGAAAGAAAACGATCGCCGGGTGAAAAGTTCATCACCTGTTCCTGCAGTTTGCGCTGTTTTTCAAAGTACACCGCTGCGCGTTTTGAAAACGATTCGCCCAACGCTTTGTCCCCCTGATCAAAGTAAAACCCCGAAAGCATTGCACTTGCAGGTCCGGTGTTGGGTGGATCGAGTTGCATCGCCTTTTCGAGATGTTCGACACCCGCTGCGTTTTGCTGCTGGAGCAGAATCGTACCCATGGCGAAATGCGCCGTGGCATGTTCGGGGTTGTCACGCAGGATTGCTTCGATCGAAGGTAATGCTGCGTTGTCATCCTCAACCTTACTCAAAAGCTGCACGCGCTCCCAACGCTCGTCAAGCGTGAGGGAACGTGTCTTTGCCTGCTCGTCCAATTCTTCCAGCCGCTTTTGCGCTTTCTGAAGTTCGGCGTGACTCCGCTTCCAGGTGGGTGCAATCCTTTCTCGCCAAAGCCGGTTTGATCTGAGCAGGAAATCCTCCGGTACTTCTTGTAAATAGTACGAAGCGGCTGACTGTTGCTCTGCATCTGCCTTCAACAACTCATCCACCAGAGCTGTGACTTCCGGTCCTTCTTTCGCAAATCCTATTGCAGCGAGACGATCACCGAGTGCCGGATGAGCGTCTACATATCCCGTCGGAACGCGAAGCGCTTCGAAAAACCATTTCTGAGTGTTGGCAGGCCCGATCGGTTGGTCCAACCCGCCCAGTACTTTCACGAACGGATCAGGCGGCGCCTTTGGCTGTTCCTTGGCTTGACGAAAAAAGTTTGGCCAAAAGTTCTCCATCAGAGCGCGCTCTTTCTCCAGAGATCGCACGAGTGCGACGGCCGCAACTTCTTTGCCGGCGAGTTCAACCGAGTATTCATCGGCGTGTCGCTCTTGTGCGCGTGCGAGTACAAACGAATAGGCGTTGAGGTAAGGAGCGTACCACCTGATGAACGGCTCGAAGAGAAACGACGCATAATGTCGTTCCTGTTGGACCCTGGTGAGAATCTGAGCCCAACTTTGACGCAAACGATAGATCCAACCCGAAAAGCGGCCGTGTTTACCCGACAGGTGGCCCATTTCGTGCGCGAGCACTGCGCGAAACTCAGCCGGACTGAGCGCGCGCAATAACGGAAGACCAATCACGAGGTAATTACGCAACCAGCCGAACATGCCGAACTGCGGGATCTGTGCGATGAAGGCATTGAAGTCGTCAGAGATCAAGACGTGATGAATATTTGGACCATCGAGGGCTTCGCGCACTTCACTAACCAGATCAAATAGCGCCGGTGCTTGCTCGCGCGTCAACCTGGTGCCGTCCGGCTCGGGCATTGTTATCCAGAGGGAACGCAGTACGAGTCCAACCAAGGCCAGCGGTATCCAAAGTACTTTGATTAATATCCAATTCAAGCGGACGTAGAAGGTTGTCACGGCCACGAGCACCAACAATAGCAGGACGACTAACAGCAGGTAGAGGTAGCCAAGTGCTGCGAGCAGACCTACACGTAAGCGGTATAGTCCCGGCCTCGCTGCGGCGAAAGCTTCCAGCGGACGAATAAG
>JBKPPH010000124.1:0-3486 GCA_046733535.1 Acidobacteriota bacterium | reverse complement strand
GAAGGATTGCACCCGTCGTCGAAGGCAAAGCGAATCAAGTTTTCCGGCGGCAACCGAATCGTGACGGATGGTCCATTCGCGGAGACGCGCGAGCTTATCGCCGGTTTCTGGATCTGGAAAGTGAATTCGATGGACGAAGCGGTCGAGTGGGCGAAGCGGATACCGAACGATCCCGAAAGACCGGACACGGAAGGTGAAATCGACATCCGTCCGATCTTCGAGGTAGAAGATTTTGGCCCGGAGCTCACTCCGGAACTCCGAAAACTCGAAGAACGCCTCCGCACAAAAGAAGAAAGACTTAAACAATACTGATCCGCGTTGTCCGTGTAATCCGCGGCTAAAAACCAAAGCGGATCTGGATTTGAATACGACGGTTCCCGGCGGCCGCACTGCCGCTTGGACCAAAAACAAAACTTGCCGCAGACGAGATCGATTCACCAAACTGCGGCGAGCTGAGATTGCCAATCGGTTGCGACAGGTTGGTTTTGTTGTGCCGGCGCGGGCGCCGGTGGCGTTCCACGGGCGCAGCGGGTTTAGCTGTCGCGGCCGGCGGCGCGGGAACGTCGGATGTTCTAACCAAGATTCCGATGATTCACCATATAAACGGGCCGTTAGTCCGACCAACTTTAATTCGTAGAACCCGCCCGAATCTGGCTTGAGGCTTGTTGGAAAACTCCGAACGAAATTCCATTTGGAACACGTCTCACCGCGACGTTTCGCCAACGTCATCTATTAGCAATTACGAAAACGACTTGGCAAAGAAAAAAGGCCGCCGGAATTAGTTTCCGGCGGCCTTCAAAGTCATGGCTCCGACGAGTGGACAATCTTCGCAACTTTTTTTTCGCCCCCGGCAGATGCTCAGTTTCTTCAGCAGTTGACATCAATTCTGGCGTTAGTTTCCGACTACGAAGAGATGACCCGCATTTTGTGAGTAGATCTTACCGTCTCTGCCAATGGAAGCCGGCGTGTACGCCGCGCCGACAGCCAGTTGCTGAAAGATTTTCTGCTTCAAAGTCCCACCCTGGTTGATGGCAAAAAGATTGCCGTCCTCGTTATTGGCGTACGTAACTCCGTTTGCGTCTGTCGCCATCGCGTTGACGCACCACTCGAATCCGTTCGGATGATCGTTAACGCACGTGACATTTCCTGCAGCATCGCGAGTGCAGCTCAGTGTGTTCGTGTTCCTGAACTTCCACTCGACACCCATTGCCGAATTGAGTTGCGTGATGAAGTATTCCTCCGGATAGTTGGGGTGCGTGGCTGTCCGGTCGGACGGGCAGAACGCCTCGACGTCACAATATGATCCAGCTTCTCCGTAGTGGTTGTCTTTTATCACGATCGAGTAGGTTCCGTCGTGGCTGTAGATGCCCGGCGTGATGTCCCAACCAAATTCGTAGGCGCCCTGAAACTGCCCTGACGAACTGAACTTCATCAGATGCCCCTGTGCCCAGTTGTAGCGCGTATAGGTGCCGAAAATGATGCTCCCGTCAGGCGCAACGGTTGGCGATGACGAACCATCGTCGACAACGCGCCCAGGCCCGGACTCGTTGGTTGCCGGATCGACGCCGAGGTGAGCGCCCTCTCTGCAACCGCCTGGACCACCGATCGGAAGCAGTACTCCACAGCCGTCGTTCAGATGGTCTCGCAGCGAGGCGTTCCATTTCAGCGTGAGGTTTGGGTTGACCGCGATCAAGTAATTGTATCGCGTCACAAAATGAGCCTTGCTGACCGTGTAGATAGTGCCGTCCGGCGCGATTGCCGGCGCGACGTTGATCCCCGGACGCTGCGAACCGCAAAAGTCCGTGGGCGCCTGTGCATCCGGGCTCGGAGGCCACGGAAGCTGGCTATTGCTGAATGAGAGTTTGCACTGATCGGTTGCCCGCGGAGCATTCGGCGTGAGCGTCGCGAAGGAGACGGTGCTGGACGCGTTATTCGGCGCGATCTTAACCAGCCACGAATCGACCACGTCGGCATCCCACGGTCTGCCGGTGCTGAGTTTGATAGCGTTGTAGTAGACGTTGCCGTTGCTATCCGCGCTGAGCGGACCAGCCACAAAGATGTTCGTGTCCTTCGTGGCGCCGAACGGGTTGATGGACGCGGCGATCGTGCCGTTCTTCGTGTTGAGCTTCGCGACTGTGCCCCCCGCTGCGGGCACGTAAATGAAATTACCCGCCAACACTGGATGGAAGACCGGTTCCCAAAATGGACCGTTGAAAGAACTACGACTTGCAAAAGGAACGGGCTTCCAGTCGGATGTAAAACTCCACACCTCAACCAGCTGACCGCGTTGCCAGGAGAGTTTCTTCTCCAACCAGTCCTGCGTTTCCCAGGTGGCTACCTGCGTAAAGTTTCCCGACTTGAATTCCATATACACGTCGTTACCATCGACAATCGGTACCTGATAATGAACAAGCAAGTCGCCGCCGTTAGCAGCCATCTCCTGCGGGACAAACGGGTCGTACACGATATCTTCAATGATCCGGTTTAGATTCTGTCCGGTCGAGGCGACCTCGCCGGTATGCTGTGGGTCCCGACCCCACTGCGGCCAGTCTGGAGTGTTCGCAGCGAGAATTGTTATGAGACCCGCAGCGGATAAGACAGCGAGTACCGCGACGGTGAAAATCTCTGCGCACCTTTGTCCTGAACGTTTCATGATTAAGTCCTCCTCAGATCAATCGTCTGTCGGGCAAAGGCTTTCTGCCTTTGCTCGGCCGTTCGATCGCATTTATTTATTAAGCTGGGGGTAACGGGCGCGCTACGGTCTGGCTAGGTGTTCACGTCGAAGCGTAAGACTCAAATCAGATAAAGGCTAAACGTCTTTCGGTGTTGCTCAATCGACAGAGAACACGTTGAAGGGAGGGCCAGTTCTTATTTACCCGCTTGAAACTGGGCGGTTTCAGGTAAGGTCTGGTTAGTAAACTTGTGTACAACCTTTGGAATGGGCGCACCCTACACCCGTCAGCCTGAAGTGTCAACAGAAATAATGCGTCTGACGACATGGCGCTGACTCGGAAGCGCGGCGATGGACCACGATGGAAACATCGCGATTGGTTACAGCGCAACAGGCAGGAAGCGGCGGGCGAGACCTTAACTCTTGATCCTGATGGTGCCGGGATTGCTCTCCTGGC
The DNA here is from genome assembly GCA_046733535.1 of Acidobacteriota bacterium. GTDB lineage: Bacteria > Acidobacteriota > Blastocatellia > Pyrinomonadales > Pyrinomonadaceae > PSRF01. The sequence continues at coordinate 358 of JBKPPH010000124.1, read as the reverse complement.
CGCGCGCTTTTACTTTGATGGTACACGTGCCCGGCGCGAGGGTGTCAGGCAAACGAAAGATTACCTGCGCAAAGTTGGAGCTGATTACGGGCCTGACGTCTTCCGCCGGAAGATTGTAAGCTTCGTTATTACTCCCGGTCAGATTAACTATGACGGAGGACGCGGTTTCGCCTTGTACTAATTGTAGATTAGTTACGACGAGAGTTACCCTCGTGTTTTTGTCAGGCCCCTGATTAAGCGGGTTGTGGGTATTGACGACAGGAAACGGGTCTCTGAAAAATAGCGTCGCATCTAATGCGGCTGCTTGCTGGGCGCCTGGTCCCGACCCATCCAACATCAGCTGGGGCGCGGGCAGCGT
>JBKPPH010000123.1:0-20193 GCA_046733535.1 Acidobacteriota bacterium | reverse complement strand
CGTTTTTTCACGCCGCCAGTTTCTAAAAACTGGCGGCTTTGTTTTGTTTGCGGGTGCGACTCTTCGTGCATGGGCCGAACAGCCTCTGGCGCTCACGCTGTACGTCGGCACGTACACTTCGGGCAAGAGCGAGGGTATCTATGGTTATCGCATGGACCAGGCGACCGGGGCACTCACGCGGTTCAACGCATTCAAATCCCTGAATCCGTCGTTCCTCGCAATCGATCGACGCAAACGTTTTTTGTACGCGGTGAACGAAGTGAGCACGTACGCAGGCAAAGCGAGTGGCGGCGTCAGTGCTTTTGCGATCGATCGCGCAACCGGCAACCTGCGACTGCTGAACGAGCAAGCTACTCAGGGTGCGGATCCCTGTCATCTGAGTATCGATCGGAAAAAGCGGACGTTACTGGTCGCAAATTACACGGGCGGAAGCATTGCCGTCCTGCCGGTACGTTCTGATGGAACTCTGGCGCCGTCGATCGAGTTGCACCAGCACGAGGGTTCAGGAGTCAAAGAACAACAAAAAGGACCGCACGCGCATTGCATTATCCTCGATCGTTTCGAACAGCACGCACTCGCCGCCGATCTTGGCATCGATAAGGTGATGATCTATCGCTTCGACTCAGCCACCGGAAAGCTAACGCCGGCCAAACAGCCGTTCATGGAACTTCAAGCCGGCGCCGGTCCGCGCCATCTGACCCTGCATCCGAACGGCAAGTACGCATACGTCATCAACGAACTTGATTCGACGTTGACGGTGCTGAAATACGACGAGATGAGCGGAACGCTCTCACAGATCGAAACTGTCTCGACGTTGCCGAGCGACTTCTCGGGCGCGAGTTTTTGCGCGGACGTCCACGTTTCTGCGTCGGGCAAGTTTCTCTACGGATCAAACCGCGGGCACGACAGCATCGTCGTCTTCGAGATCGATCCGGGCACCGGCAAGCTCCAGCTCGTCGAACACGTTTCAACCGAAGGCAAATGGCCGCGCAACTTCACGCTCGATCCCAGCGGCAGGTTCCTGCTCGTTGCGAACCAACGCACCGACAACGTCGTCACCTTCTCCGTCGATCCCCAAACCGGCCGCCTCAAATCCACGGGTCACGTCGAAGAAATCCCCTCGCCCGTCTGCCTCAAGTTTCTTTAACCACAGATGACACGGATGAAGACGGATCTCAATCCGTATTTATCCGTGTTCATCTGTGGTTAATTTATGAGAAAATAAGCGCGTTTCTGAAATCCCTGCCTGAGGACAGCAAAATAGATGAGAAACCCCGTACTTGCCCTGGGGGCAGTCAGTCTTTCACTGTGCTTCGTTCTTCAAACGCCGATGACCATCAAGGCGCAAACCGATTTCGCCGATAGCGACGAATTTTTTCAGAGAACCAGCCGCACCGCCCCTGAACGCGATCACACCCAGCAGATTGAAGATCTTCTCAAACGCATGACGCTGGAAGAGAAGGTTGGGCAGATGACCCAGCTCACGGTCGAGATGATTGCTTCAGGGAAAGATCAGAACGTCAAGATCGATCCCGCGAAGCTCGAGAAGGCGGTCGCTAAATACGGCGTCGGCTCGATTCTCAATGTTTACGATCAGGCGCTCACCATCGACAGATGGCACGAGATAATCGGCCAGATTCAAGACGCCGCAAAGAAGACGCGGCTCGGCATTCCGGTACTCTACGGCATCGATTCGATCCACGGAGCCACCTACATTCAGGGCTCGACTCTCTTTCCGCAAGAGATCGGCATGGCTGCGACGTGGAATCCGGAGTTGATGAAGCGCGGGGCCGAGATTGCGGCGATGGAAACGCGCGCCGCGGGTATTCCGTGGAGTTTCTCTCCGGTCCTCGACCTTGGCCGCAATCCGCTTTGGTCGCGCTTCTGGGAAACGTTTGGCGAAGATCCGTATCTCGCGAAGGTGATGGGCGTCGCGTTTGTGCGGGGACTCGAAGGGTCGGACGTTTCATCAGACCAGCAAGTCGCGTCCAGCTTGAAGCACTACATGGGCTACAGTTTTCCGCTCACTGGCAGAGATCGAACACCAGCGTGGATTCCCGAGAATTACCTGCGCGAATATTTTCTGCCGACCTTCGACGCCGCAGTTAAAGCCGGTGCACATACGGTCATGATCAACTCCGGCGAGATCAACGGAGTGCCCGGACACGTCAATCACCACATCCTGACGGATATTCTGCGGACCGAGCTCGGCTTCAAAGGTTTTGTTGTTTCCGACTGGGAAGACATCAAAAAGCTGGTCACGTTTTGGCGTATCGCGGCGAACGAGAAAGAAGCGACGCGCATGGCGGTGATGGCTGGCATCGACATGAGCATGGTGCCGCTCGATTACAGTTTCGCCGATCACCTGATCGCGCTCGTTAAAGAAGGCTCAGTTCCGCAATCGCGCATCGATGAAGCAGTGCGGCGAATACTGCGCGTGAAGTTTCAGCTCGGGCTGTTTGAAAAACCGATGCCTAACGCTGCGCTCAAAGCGAAGTTTGCATCGCCGGAGTCGAGGCAAGTCAGTTTGCAGGCAGCGCAGGAATCGCTGACCCTCTTGAAGAACGCGAACAACGTGCTCCCGCTCGCGAAGACGGCAAAGGTGCTCGTGACTGGACCAACATCAGACTCACTTATCTCGCTCAATAATGGCTGGACTTACGTCTGGCAGGGATCGGAAGAGTCGCTCTACCCGAAAGATCGACACACGATCCGCAGGGCAATCGAGGCGAAGATTGGCGCCGGGAACGTAACGTTCGTGCAGGGAACACGCATCATCCGCCGCCCCGGCTCGAGTTCAAACAACACGCCGACTGACATCGACGAAGAAGTTGACATCGCGGCGGCAGTGGAAGCTGCAAAGAACGTCGACGTGGTCGTGCTGGCACTCGGCGAGGGTTCGTATTGCGAATCACCGGGCAACATCAGCGACCTGATGCTGGGCGAGCCGCAGCTAAAACTCGCGCAAGCGATCCAGGCGACGGGCAAGCCCGTGGTGCTGGTGCTGGTCGAGGGGCGTCCGCGAATCATCAATCGTATCGTCGATGGAGCGAACGCGATTCTGATGGCTTACAACCCGAGTAACGAGGGTGGGACCGCGATCGCGGACGTGCTGTTTGGCGATGTGAATCCGAGCGGCAAGCTTCCCTTCACATACCCGCGCACGCCGAACGGCTTGATCAATTACGATCACAAACCTTGGGAAACTGAGAACGGGGCGGCCGGCATTTTGGCTTTCAATCCGCAGTTCGAGTTTGGTGAGGGGCTGAGTTACACGACGTTTACTTACGGCGATCTGCGGCTCGGGAAACAAACGATCTCCGCGAACGAAGAGTTGCCGGTGAGTGTGACGGTAACGAACAGCGGACAGCGCGCGGGCAAAGAAGCGGTGCTGGTTTACGTGAGCGATCTCGTTGCGTCGATATCGCCGCCGGGCAAGCGGCTGCGACGCTTCGCGAAGATCAGTCTGAACCCGGGCCAGAGCCGCACGTTGAATTTCAAGCTGCGGGCTGAAGACTTGTCGTTCATCGGCGCTGATAACAAACGCACCGTGGAGCCGGGTGAGTTTGAAGTGAAGGTAGCTAACTTGAGCCAGAGATTCACGGTTAAATAAGAGAATGATTTACAAGAAAATAAAATGACGATTACACGATACCTCCCGCTATCACTGATCATGGTCTGCACGCTCGTGGCGTCTGCGCAGCAGGCCCCAACTCCCAAACTCAACCTGATGCCCATGCCGGCTTCGGTGAAGTTTCAACCTGAGCGACTGCGTGTCGATAGTAATTTCAAAGTCGCGACGCGCGGGCATTCAGACGCGAGGTTACTCGGCGGCATTTCCCGGTTCATGAAACGCCTTGAAGGCCGCACGGTGTTGACCTTCGCGCCCGGAATTGCGCCCGACGATCAGATGACGTCGCTGATCATTAACTGCCAGGGGCCGGGCAAAAATATTCCCGGCGTCGATGAGAATGAAAGCTATCGCATCGACATCACGAGGCGACAAGCGTTACTCACTGCTCCGACAGTCGTCGGCGCGCTGCGTGGACTCGAAACGCTGCTACAACTGCTCGACGCCGATCGCAATGGATACTTTTTGCCGGGAGTGCAAATCGACGATCAGCCACGCTTTCCCTGGCGCGGCTTGCTGATCGACGTCGCGCGTCACTTCCAGACGATAGAAGTTTTGAAGCGCAATCTCGATGGAATGGCGGCGGTGAAGTTGAACGTTTTTCATTGGCACTTAACCGAAGACCAGGGCTTCCGCGTTGAGAGCAAGAAGTTTCCCAAGTTGCACCAGCTCGGATCAGACGGCAACTATTACACGCAGGACCAGGTCAGGGAGATCATCGCTTACGCGCGCGACCGCGGCATTCGCGTCGTACCGGAGTTTGACATGCCCGGCCACAGCACGAGTTGGCTGGTTGGTTATCCCGAGCTCGGCAGTGCGCCTGGTCCATACACGATCGAACGCCGGCCCGGGATTTTTGAACCCGCGCTGGATCCGACACGCGAAGAGGTCTACAAATTTCTCGATACTTTTCTGGGCGAGATGGCGGCGCTCTTTCCCGACGATTATTTGCACGTCGGCGGCGACGAGAATGAAGGTAAGCAGTGGGACCGCAACCCCGCGATCCAGGCTTACATGAAACAGAAAGGAATCAAGGACAACCACGCGCTTCAGGCTTACTTCAACACGCGCCTGCTGAAGATCCTGCAAAAACATAAAAAGAAGATGATTGGTTGGGACGAGATTCTTCAGCCCGAACTGCCGAAGGACGTGGTGATCCAATCGTGGCGTGGAACGGCGGCGCTCGCGGAAGCCGCGCGAAAAGGTTACGACGGAATTCTCTCCAACGGTTACTACATCGATCTCATTCAACCCGCCTCGCAACACTACGTTCCCGATCCGCTTCCGGCAGACAGCACGCTCACGCCCGAAGAGGCGAAGCATGTGTTGGGTGGTGAAGCGACGATGTGGGCTGAATGGGTAACGCCGGAAACGATCGATTCGCGCATCTGGCCGCGCACCGCAGCCATCGCCGAACGACTGTGGTCGCCGCGTACTGTTACCGATATCCCCGACATGTATCGTCGCCTCGCAGTGATCAGTCTTCAGTTGGAAGAGCTCGGACTGATGCACAAGCAGACCCAGGACATGATGTTGCGGCGGCTTGTGCGCAACGAGGACATTGGACCACTGCGCACACTTGTCTCGGTGATCGAGCCGGTGAAAGAGTACCGGCGTTATGAGCAGCGGCCGCAAACAATGCTCAGTCCGCTGACAGGCGTTATCGACGCAGCGCTTCCCGACAGCGAAACCGCGCGCAAGTTTTCATCGATGGTGAAAGAGTTTCTTGACGACGCGCCGCGTTATCAGCTTTACCGTCCGGAGTTAAGTGACATGCTGGGCGAGTGGCAACGTTCCGGTGCGTCGCTTGAACCGATTATCGATCGTTCTCCGGCGCTCAAGGAGATCAAGCCGCTCGCGCAAAACCTGACTCAAGTGGGAGAAACAGGATTGGAGGCAATCTCGTACCTAAAGTTGAATATGCCGCCGCCGCGAGAATGGTGCGAAAAGAGCATCGCGAAGTTGGATGAGGCTGCAAAGCCGTATGGAGCGTTGGAGTTTGTGGTTGTTTCGGGTGTGAAGCAATTGGTGAACGCCGCGGAGGAACGAGGGCGTTCAGGTACGCGCTAATTACTTTTTGACGACTCCTGCGCCTTCCAACACTTTGACGTAAGTATTCAGCGGCAAGTTCGTGAGCCGATCGACCTTGCCGCTGGGCCAACGAATCTCCACGAAATCGATCTTCGTTGCCGGACCGACGCCGACTATCTCACGCGGATCGTGTGACGAAAGATAACTTCCGCCTCCGGTTTTCAACCGGCTGCGCTTCAACGTTCCCGCTTGCCAGGTGATCGTCGCCCCGACTGCCGCGGGATTGCTTTTCGTTCCGACGAGTTGCAGGCCAACCCAGTTGTTGCGATTGCCACCGTCGTTGCGAAGTAGCAACGGCGCTTCGCCATTGTTGGAGACGACGACATCCAGGTCGCCGTCATTATCGAAATCGCCCGTGGCCATCCCTCTACCCGAGAAGTTCCTGCTAAAAACAGCTCCCGAATTCTCACTCACGTTCTTGAAGTCGCGGCCGTTGTTGACAAACAGTACGAGCGGCTCTTTGTACGTCACGCGCGCGTTGTGCATCTCCACGAAGTCGTCGGGGTGTCCATTCACAAGCAGAAGATCCGGATCGCTGTCATTGTCATAATCAAAGAACCGCAGCCCCCAGCCGCTTAACAACTGCGTGGCTGCGGCGATTTCTCGCGGCTCATCACTGAACGTGGCGTCCTTCTCATTATGGTAGAGGCTGAAGAACTCATAGTCGATGTTCGCGACGAAGAGATCCTGCCAACCGTCGCCGTCATAGTCGGCAGCGTCCACGCCCATTCCCGAACGTGCGCGTCCGGCCTGGCTGAATGCAATGCCCGCCGCGAGACCAACTTCCTCAAACTTCTTGCCGCCCTGGTTCATGAAAAGAAAGTTCGGCATCGTGTCGTTCGCGACGAAGAGATCCAGCCAACCGTCGTTATTGACATCCGTGGCTACAGCGCCGAACGACTTCCCGGGTGAACCGGCAATCCCCGTAGCTGCGCTTACATCGCTGAACGTGCCGTCGCCATTGTTGCGAAAGAGATGGCTCGGACGCGGCTTGTAGTGGCTCGGTATGCAGTAGTAACGACGATTTTGAGCGTCAGCGCATAAAACGTTCAGCGAGCGATCGTAGTAAACAAAACTCGAAACAAAGAGATCGAGTTTGCCATCGTTATCAAAGTCGAACCAGACGGCGCACGTGGACCAACCAGGCGCCGCCACACCGGCCTTGTCAGTTACGTCGATAAAAGTTCCCTTGCCCGTATTTTTGAAGAGGGTGTTGCGTCCGTAGCCGGTGACGTAAAGATCCGGGAAACCATCTCCGTCGTAGTCGGCAGCGGCCACACCCATGCCAAAACCACCTCCGGCGACACCGGCCTTCATCGTGACGTCCGTAAAAGTGCCGTCATGATTGTTACGATACAGCGCGTTTCTGAGCGGCGTGATTGGAGTGAAAAAATCTGAGCTCCCGCTATTGATGAACATGATGTCCATCCAACCGTCATTGTCGTAATCGATGAAAGCACAGCCGGCGCCGACGGTCTCGGGAAGATGACGCGCCTCGGATTGGGCGTTGTTATGGACCCACGTGATGCCGCTCTTTTGCGTAACGTCTTCGAACGTGATGGCTGACGGTTTGTTGCCGGCTTGCGGCAGAGCCCGCGGAGTTGATGCGAGCAGAGCCAGGATGAGAAACGCGATGAACTGTGGTTTTACCATCGACGAGTGACTGATTACGGAGTCTTTTTCGCGGGCGCTTTCGCCGCTTCTTTCAGCCGTTCGACTATCTGCATCTGCTCCTGCGCGCGCTGAGGATCCTTCAGCCGGGCATAAAGAACGGCCAATTGATAATGGGCCTGCGTGTCGTTTGGATTGAGTTTGACTGCGAGCTCCAGCTCCGACTGAGCTTGAGGATAGTCTTTCAGATTCAGATACGAACGACCGAGCGAAACGTGTACGTCAGCATAAGAAGGCAGAAGCTCGAGCGTTTTCTTAAAGCGTTGTATCGCAGTCTGGTCATCTCCCTCTTCCTGCGAAATCAAACCCAAATAGTAATAGGTCTGCGGCACGGTCGACTGTTTGACGAGACTCTTCTCCAGCAGTTCACGCGCGGCCGCATATTTACCCTGAAGCATCAACGTGTAGCCGAGATACATCTGCGCCTGTGAATTGTCAGACTGCAACTGAAGCGCGCGACGAAACGCCTGCTCGGCTTCGACGAGGTCCGGTTTTTTCAGCCATGTCGTACCCAAAGCAACATGGAACGCCGGTTCGTCAGGCTTGAGCTTCACTGCTTCGGTCAACGCGAGATTAGCTTCTTCAAACCGGCCTGCGTCCCAGGCAACAAGGGCAAACCGGTGGAGCGTGTCGGCGGACTTAACCGCCGCTGCTTTAGCGCGGTCGAGATACGAAGAAGCTGATGCAGTGTCGCCTTTCAATTGCGCCGCCTGGGCCAGTCCGAGAATGGCGTCCGCGTCACCGCTCTGTTGCTCGAGAGCAAGTCGAAAACTCTCTTCCGCTTTGATTGCGTTTCTCTTTTCCAGGTAAGCGTCGCCGAGCGCGAGCAGCAATGAAAATGGAATGGACCGGGAGCCCTTTGCCTGTTCGATAAGGTTGATGAAATCGTCGGAGCGTTTCACCTCAAGCAGTAATTGAGTGAGACGATCGAACGCTTCATCGTTGTCGGGTTGTAAACGAAGTACCTGGTTCAACTCCGAGATTGCGTTTTCCGGTTTACGCTGAATCACATAAAGCTGCACGAGGTTCATACGCGCGCTAACCAGAGCGGCATTAGCGCTGACTGCGCGAGAGAAGAGTTTCTCAGCTTCGTCGAATCGCCGTTGCTTAGCGCGGACCGCGCCGAGTAGATTCAGTGCATCGGCTTGGTTTGGGTTGGATTTTAAGATGGTGCTCAACTGTCGTTCAGCATCTGCAAGTCGATCCTCGCGAATCAGCGTCGCCACATTTTCCAGACGGCTGACGCGATCATCCCGGACCTGCGCCTGCCCGAGCGCGCAGACGGCCAGCGAGATCAAAATTGTCGTCAGGACTTGACGGGTCACGATCATTGTTTCTTGAAGCTCTTTTGATCGACTATGCCACTGCCCTCTTTGATCGTCACTACTGAATTCACCATGGCGTTCGTGATTTTATCGACGGTGCCACTCGGCCATCTGACTTCCACGAGCTCTATCTTCGTTCGTTTCTCGAGGCCGAAGTGCAACCTCAGATCGCTCTGCGAGAGATAGCTGTCGCCGCTGCGAACTTCGTCCTGCTGCACCAGATCACCGGAAGTGATTTTTACCCGCGCGCCTATGCCTGCGCGGTTACTCTTAACGCCAGCCAGCTTAACTAAAATCGAATTGTTTGCATTGCCACCTTCGTTGCGCAACACCGTCGGAGGGCCATCGAGATTGTTGATTACGAGATCGACGTCGCCATCGTTGTCGATGTCGCCGAACGCCACGCCGCGCGCTGCTCGCTTCTCCGCGAATGCTGCTCCGAATTCTGAGCTTACTTCGGAAAACGTACCATCGTGATTATTTCGATGTAAAAAATTTCGCTGCCGGTACGTCGGGATCTGCGGGTAAACGTGACCGTTCGCGACGAACAGATCGGCCCAGCCATCGTTGTCATAGTCGAAGAACTTCGTCCCCCAACCAACATACGGAAGACTCACCGCTGCGACCTTCGCCGCGTGCGACACGTCGGTGAAAGAAAGTTTGCCGTCGTTACGATAAAGCGTGTTGTAGTCGTCATCGAAATTGGTGACAAACAGATCGAACTTGCCGTCATGATCGTAATCACCGACTGTCACACCCATACTTCCCTGCTCGCTGCCATTCTCGTTCACCGCAGTGCCGGACAGAAAGCCAATCTCTTCGAACGTCCCATTGCCGTTGTTCTTGTAAAAGAAATTGGGCGTCGAGTCGTTGGCTACGAAGATGTCGACCAGACCGTTTTCATCGAAGTCGCTGCAGATTACGCCCATCCCGTAATATCCGTTTGGATCAGACACGCCGGCTTTCTTACTGACGTCGAGAAAGGTGTCATTTCCTTCGTTGTGATAAAGACTATCGCCGTCTCCCGGCAATCCCCTGGGGCCGCATTGAACGGGCACGCCCTTGTACTGGCACAAACGTCCCTTTCCAAACTCCGGTAGATTCTTGAAATCGAACGCGACGTAGTTTGTCACCATCAAGTCGAGCTTCCCGTCGTTGTCGTAATCAACGAACGCGGCGCCGGTGGACCAGCGCGGGTCCGAGACGCCGGCAGCCTTAGTCACATCCGAAAACGTTCCGTTGCCGTTGTTCTTGAACAAGTGATTCGCACCAACACAGGTTACGTAGAGATCGTCGAAACCGTCGTTGTTGTAATCGCCGACGGCGACGCCCATTCCCCAACCGACGTCACCGACTCCAGCCTTTGAAGTCACATCCGTGAAAGTGCCGTCGCCGTTATTGCGATACAAAAAACTTTTGGTTTTTCCATTTGCCTTTACCAGATCGACGGTCAGTGAGTTGACGAAATAGATATCCAGGAGACCGTCGTTGTCGTAATCGATCAATGCCACGCCGCCGCTCATCGATTCGACGATGAAACGCTTCTCCGGCGACGAAGTGTGTTCGAAAGCAATTCCCGCCGACTTTGTTATGTCGACGAACTGAATGCCATCGATCGCGGTCCGGACGAGTGCGGAGGTGGGACATAGCACTAGACACAAAAGTATCGCGAACGAAAGCGAGGCTTTCATTAACGAGGGATGCAGACGTGATTTTCTGGAGCTAGTTATTCGGTTGATTCCGCACTTTCTCTTTCAATTGCTTCGAGAGCTCGAGTTGAGCCTGGCCCTCAGCTTGTCGCCCGGCGGCAACATAGGCGCGCCCGAGTTGAAAATGGACGTGTGCCTGCTCCGGTTCGAGCTTTGCAGCTTTTTCGAGACTCATTATCGCACTCGTCACGTCACCTTGTTGAAGCTGCGACTTGCCGAGCTCGAAGTAGGCGTTACCAAAATTCGGATCGCTCTGGATTACTTCCTTCATCAACTGCATGCCGCGCTTCGTCTCCTGGTTTGCCAGTAGTACGTAACCGAGATGATACCTCGCCTGGATGTTCGCCGGGTTCAAGGCCAACTCACTCTCGAACTCTCGCGCGGCTTCGGTAAAGTTGCCCAACTTGAGATACACCAGGCCGGAATAAAAGTGCGCGAGCTGCACTTTGCTGTCGAGCGCCAACGCTGCTTTCAATTCATCCAGTGCTTTCGCGGGAGCGTCCTGATCGTAATAGGCTTTGGCGAGAAAAATATGAACTTGAGGACTATCAGCGCCGGACGTAAGCATTCGTTGCACGATCTGCTGCGCCTCATCTGTCTTGCCCTGCTTGCTCAGAGAAAGTGCGAGCGGATAGTAGAGGCTTGCTTCGTTCGGTTTTGCGGCAACAACCTCACCCAGCAACGTGGCCGCCTTCTCGTAGTTTTCAATCGAGAAGTAGCTCAAGCCGAGTAACTGTTTCGCGCGCAGGTTATCGGGCCTGAACTTCAATTCGTTTTCGAATGCCGCAGCGGCTTCCTTGTATAACTCAGACTTGAAATACGCGAGACCCAGGTTGTAATGGATGTCTCGCATTTGCGGATCCAACTTCGCCGCTTCACTGAAACTGTCGACCGCCAAACGAAACTTCTGACGTTCCGCGTTTAGTAACCCGATGTTTTCGTGCGCCGCCGCAACAACCTTCGCGAAGAAAAGCGCCTCGCCTTTCAGCACTTCCTGTCGCTGCGGGTCCGGCGCATCGGCGGAAGCAGTCACGGCTTCCGCGGAGCCGAGTTCGGGAAATGCGGTTTGTTCGTTTAGGTTCGCCGCGTTCAGGAATGCTTCGCCTTTCGCTTCGTCCAACTTGAAGGCCTGGGCTTTGAGATCGGCGGCAGCCTTTAACTCCTTTTGTCCTTCCTCAGTCTTGCCGACTTTCAGTAACGACTGGCCCAAGCGATAGCGAGCGTTCGTCACCTGGTAATCATTGTGTTTCAGGTCGGGAGTCAGGCTGATCGATTTTCTAAACATCTCGATCGCGTCATCGTACTTCAGTAATCCTTGATAAGCCTGGCCGAGGTAAAAATAGGCGTCCGGATTGTTTGGCTGAATCCGAGTCGCTTTCAATAGAAATGCAACCGCTGTGTCCCACTTCCGTTGGATGGTCGATACGATACCGAGATAGTAATTCGCAAAGAACTCATCAGGATTCGCAGCTACTTCCAGTTTGAATTCGCTTTCAGCATCGCTGACCCGCGCGGCGCCGTCCTTTAGCAAGTAGGTCAGTCCTAAATAGTAGTGAACGCGTGGAAACTTCGGGTCGAGAGCGATGGCTTTTTTGAACTCGTCGACGGCTTCCTGCAGCATTCCAGTCTGCCGGTATGCGCGGCCGATTAGAATCCGAAGCTGCGGCCGGTTGCCGAGGTCAGCGATCAGTCGATCGAAGATCTGTACGGCGAGTGGAGTTTGATGTCGTTTCAAATACGCCAGCGCGAGTGTATACGCTACGTCGTAATCTCGCGGCGCTAACTGCAAGGCTTTTTGAAGATCGACTGCCGCCTTATCAAACTCGTTCAGCATGAAGTAACACTTGCCGCGCATGTGATACGCAGCCGCGTTTTGCGGATTCAGCGCAACGGCACTGTCTGATCGAACGAGCGCCTGCTTGAATTGGCCGGTGTTGAAGAGCGCAATCGAAAGGTCTACGAGCGCATCCGGAAAGTTGGGCCGGTGTGTGACAGCCGCTTCCAACGCCGTGACTGCGGCGCTGTGATTACCCTGCGCGGAATACGTTCTGCCGAGCTTGTGGTACGCGTCTGCGAGTATTGAGACATACTCGCGCTCCGCAGCATCGATGTTGCCGTCGAGCCGCTTCGCTTCAGCGGTTTCGAAGCGTTGCTTGAATTGTTCCGGTGGAGATTGAAAGGGGATCCCGAAAAGGAGGACTACAAGGACAACACGAAGGTACATCTTTAACTTAAGGTATCCATCAGAGTCTGCAGAAACCGAGACGGAGGGCTGGTAAGAATGTCAGCCCTCCGTCGAAGTTCAAGTCGTCTGCAAGTATACCTGCAGGATGTTAGAAGGTGAACTTAAATCCGAACTGAATTTCTCTCGGTCCAGCGTCCCGGTTAAAGCGCCCAAAATTCGCCGCGCCGCTCTTACCGAAGTTCGCGGTGTCTGTACTGTTGTTGTTAAAGGACAGATCCGCTGTTTCGAGACTCACGAAGTTCACATGATTGAAGAGGTTGAAAACCTCGGTGCGGAATTGAACTCCGTAACGCTCGCCAATTCTCCAATTCTTATTCACCGAGAAATCCACGTTCTTCCGGGAAGGCATTCTGATAACGCCCCGACCGAGCGATCCGAAGCGGCCCTCAGCAGGCAGAGCGAATGCTGCCGGATTGAGATAATTGATCCCGTTGTTCAGGTAAATGGGAACGCCGGGAACAAGGTCCGGTCGCTGGGTTGATTGTGCCTCGAGTCCGGCGGCGTTCGCTCCGGATACAACGTCGATCGGAGTGCCGCCAAGGAAGCTGGCGATCGCGTTGAGCTGCCAGTCTCCCAGAATGTGGTGCGCGACGCCGCCCCACTGCCGGAACGAAGGCAGCACGTACACCACGTTACCGATCAGCGTCTGGCGCCGGTCGAGATCAGCATCGCCCTTATCGAGATCGTAATTGAAAGGATCGGTCGTCGCCGTTTGGAACGACGTCACCGGAACGTTGGAGATCGTGTGTCCCCAGGTGTAAGCAACCTGGAAAGCGAGTCTTTCCGCGAAGCGCCGGTTGAGCCAGAGCTGCAGCGAGTGGTGACTCGAATCTCCGGTCGACTCGCTCATCGTGATGTCGCCGAGACCTTTCAGTCGACGATTGGCCGCGATGAAATCCGCGGTGGCCTGGTTAGTCCTGTACAGGTGAGCCAACTCCGCCCGCGCACTGGGGACGACGTCGTTAAAGTTGATTCCGCGCCTCCACAGATGCAGTCCATGATTACCGACGTAAGAGGCTTCGAGAACCGTGTTCTTCATCACCTCACGAGACACGGTCAGGTTCCACTGGTAACTCTCCGGCGGACGGAAGTTCTCCGAAACCGCGTTGCCGATACTCGTGCTTGACGCGGTCGCTGCCAGGGCACTGACGTTTGGAATCGTATCCAGACTACGGAACACCGGATTCGAGGACAGGGTTGCACTGCCATCGTGCCAGCCGTAGCCGGCGGTCTGCGTCCATGGAGCGTTACCCGCCATGCGGAGAACGTCTTCGATAACGTTCGAACGTCCGATGTAGCGGCCAAAGCCGAGACGCAGCGCCGTCTTTCCATCGCCGTGAACGTCCCAGGCGAGACCCAGGCGCGGCTGGAATCCTTTTTTGTAAGTATTGACCAGCGCTCGCGGCAAACCGGAACTGCCGAGTTGATCCGCACGGACGAGGCCGCTCAGTGGATCCGTGCCGTTGTATAGCCGCGGAACAAAGTTGCTGATGCGATTATCAGCAGACCAGCCTGGAGTCAACATGGACCAGCGCAAGCCCAGTGACAACGTCACTCGCGGCCGGATCTTCCACGTGTCGTTTCCATAAAACTCGAGGTCACGCCAGCGTCCGAGCGTGTACTCAGCGTGGTCCCATTCAAAGTAGCAACCAACCGGAATGTCCTTTAACAGCGTATCGGCAATGACATTTCCGGTTCGATCGTCAGTCTGGCAAATCTGGTACGCTGAATTCGGCCCACCAGCCTGTTCATTCTTCCGGTTGTTGCTGAAGACGGCGCCAAACTTAAGGTCATGAGTTCCGGCCACCTTCGAGAAGTCGTCTTTCCAAATGAACAGATCCTCTTCGTTGTGCCACGGCGCCTGGTGCCACAGCGCTGGATAGCCGCCACCGCCCCAAAGCGTCGGCAAGCCGAAACCCTCGGGCCGCGGGAACACCGTCGGGAACTTGGAAGCTATGTCGTCATTCAGCGCCTGACTGCTCGCGGCAGTGGTGATGATGATGTCGTTGCCGGCGCGGGAGAACGTAAACTCATTCACCATGCTCGGCGACAGAGTGTTTGTAGCTTTCACTGCAAAGCTATGGCTCGGCTGATCCCAGTCTGAGCTCAACGTCGGGAACGGACTATCACCCCAGAAGTTGCCCGACGCCACTCCGTGGATCCAGTACTCATTGATCCACCGCACCATCACATTCATCTTGCTCGTGATATTCACGTCGCCACGGATGCTGTCCTGACGGGTGTTGATCGGCTGCGTTGGCGCGTCTACCCAAAGGCCCTTCGCCCCATTCGGATCCGGGAACACCTTCATTATCGCCAGTCCGGCCGGACTCAGCCTGTTAGTTGGAATCTTGTTTCCGGGAAACGGCAACCCAGTCACCGGATCGTGCGGTAATGGTCCGGTCAGCACGCCGCTGAAGTCGCCTACCTTCTCAGCCGCGGTCGGCACCGTTTGCTGCGGCAACGTCGTACCGCGCTTCTCTCGGCGCCACTCTTCACTCCAGAAGAAGAAGGCCCTGTTTTTCCAAATGGGACCATTGAAGTTGAATCCGAAATTCTTGTACTTCAGCGCGCCCTTATGAATTTCGTTGCCCTGAGCATCTTTGGCGGGGTTCGCCTTGAGAAAAGCATCGGCAGCATTCAACGCATCATCGCGCAGAAAATAGAAGCCTGCGCCGTGAAAATCGTTAGTGCCTCCTTTTGTGATCAGGTTGATGACGGCACCTTGTGCCTGGCCATACTCAGCGCTGAAGCTATTACGCTCGACGCGGAACTCTGCGATCGAGTCGATCGAAGGAAACACGAGTAGCGTGGCGTTCGAGCCGACGTCCATGTTGTTGACGCCGTCGACGGTCCACAGGTTCGCATTCGACTGGTTGCCGTTGACGGACATGTCGACGTTAGAGTCGAGGCCCGTACCTCGCGCGGCAAAACTGCCGGCCTGAGAAACGCCCGGCACGATCAAAGCGAGTTGCGCGTAGTTGCGACCATTGAGCGGTAACTCAGTGACTTGCTTTTCGGAGACCAGACTGCTGACCTCGCCGCTGCGCAACTCAACCGGCGCGGACTCGCTAGTGACTGTCACTGTTTCCGTAACCTGGCCCACCTGGAGATCGAGGTTCACAACTTTGTTTTCACTGACGTGAAGCTCGACACCAGTCGTGACTGACTTCTTGAACCCCGTCGGAGAAGCAGTGACTGAGTAAACACCCGGAGGCAAACTCGGGATGTTGTAGAAGCCGTCTTCGTTTGCAGTGGCCGTGCGCGAAATGCCGGTCTTCTCATCCGTGACCGTGACCTCTACTTTGGGCACAGCGGCACCTTGCGGATCTCTCACCGTGCCGGTGATATTTCCCGCAGTGCTCGATTGGGCATGCACGCCGACAAGCAAACCAATACTCAGCAGGAGGAACATCGCCTGCATCCAAGACCTCATCGACATACAACACCTCCTCAGTGTTACCGCGATTCGAAATCAAGAATTCAAAACTACTGCGGACCGTTTGAGAGAAATTCTTAGCTAAATTGTCTGATTGCTACTTTGTTGCAGAGGCTAGCAAAAGTTTTTAATACTTATCTCGTTCCTTGTCAAGAAATTTTTGGATCAACGGCCGCCGCGCCGTGAGTTATTTCTGGATGGAAACTTTGTTCGCAGAACCAACAATCGACAGTGTCGCTTAAGTGACCGAGACAGAAGCAAACTTGCTTGCTAAAACCAGACTCAGCGCGCCCATCAGAGTCGGTTCGGAACCCAATGTCGAGGCGATGATTTGTGTCGAAGGTAACCCGCGACAGATCGTGGCTTCGACTGTGCTGCGAATGTCTGCGGAGATCACCGGCCACGCCCGTACGATTGGGCCACCGACGATCACGGCTTCGGGTGCAAGACCGCGGATCAGGTTTGCGATACCGATACCGAGGTAGTAGGCAGTCTCCTTGAGCGCCGCACGGGCCGCGCCTTCACTACGCAGGGCTTCATCGATTAGCTCGGCGAAGGTTATCTGCGCGGCTCCATTCGAGACACGCGATAGAGTCTTGTAGCGCGCGAGTGCGGAAAGTTGCGACGAAAAAGCTTCCCAGCATTCACGACTACCTGAAGCGCAGGGCACCGGCGCGCCCTGTCCGATCGTCATGTGTCCGAACTCACCGGCCGCTCCGTTTTCTCCGCGATAAACCTGCCCGTCGAGGACGATCCCGGTACCAACGCCGTCCTCGACCAACACCAGAATGAAGTCTCGCACTTCGCGGATCTCTGGTCTGCCAAACCACAGCTCAGCTTGAGCAGCAGCGTTGGCGTCGTTGTCCATTGTTACCGGCAACCCGGTCGCAGCACCGATTTCTTTGGCGAGGGGCAAATTGCGCCATTGGAAGGTTGGAACGAATAGTTCTGTTCCTTCCGGATCCACGAGTCCGGGAAGACTGATTCCGATTCCCTCGATCGTACCGTTGTTTCTTTTAATCAGCCGTCGCGCGCGTTCGATGATCTGTTTCGTTGTGTGTGCAGCGTTAGGATCAGTTTCAAACTTCTCCTTTTCCAGCACGCGCCCGGCAAGATCGCTGGTGGCCACGATCGTTCGCGTCGTGCCCACGTCTACACCGATGGCGACAGCATTCGCGGTGCGCAGCGAGAGAAGGATTGGCGGACGACCACCGGTCGATTCCCCGCTCACTTCCTCGATCAGCCCGTCAACTCGCAGCTCCTCGACGATCAACGATACGGTCGAACGTTGCAGCGCGGTTTCGTGCGCGATCTCGGCCCGCGAGATTGGGCCACGTTCGCGCACGTAGTTCAACACAATCTGACGATTGATATCGCGAATCGTGTTTGAACGCGCTACGTTCGCTTTCTTTAAGTCAATTCGTCGCATACGGCCGCCGGCGCGGAATGATGCCACAAAACGGACACAAACGTGCATTAAAAACTCATTTGAAGTTTTTCTGCTTTTTATGGTCTTCAAAGTCGGAGCGGCGTATACTGCCCGACATACACCGGGAGGCTGCTATGTTGATTAAGCTTACGGTCATACTGTTTTTTGCGGCGCCTGTTTTGGCGCAGGGCCCGCCTGGACAGCCGCCGCTCTCCAGCAGAGTGAACACCGACCGCATTCGCCAGCAGGATATGAGCAAGCGCGAATGGCAATTGAGGAATTTCGGGACTGAACCGGGCGCGCCGAAAGACGAGCGCCAACTCAAAGCATTGATGGCTCAGACGGAGGACGATTTCAATCGCATCCTGATGCGTCACAATGAAATCGCGCGGGCGCTTTCGTCTAACAACACCCTCGATTACCACTTTGTTTCAGATGCAACCGCGGAGATCCAGAAGCGGGCGAGTCGAGTGCAGGCGACACTGGCGTTGCGTCTCCCTCACTCCGAGGAAGCTCACGGGGCGAATAAGCTAGAAGAATTAAACGACTCGGAAATGAAAGACGCTTTGATAAAGCTTTGCGCGGAGATCAGGAGCTTTGTCACCAATCCGATAATCGAGAACCCGAATACCGTCGACGCCGATGAGCTCACAAAGGCGCGGCGCGACCTCGAGAGTCTTATTCAACTGAGCGGGCACATCAAGAAAGACGCAGAGAAGCTGGGCAAGGCGCACAAATAATTGTCTCGCGCAAAAGGCGCAAAGGAAGACGCAAAGAAATCTAGTTATGCTTCTTTGCGTCCTCCTTTGCGCCTTTGCACGAGAATTCATTGCGCCGGCGTCGGTGTAGGCGACGGCATTCGCGCAAACACGATCGGCTCTTGCGCGGTGATTCCCTTTCCTTCCTGCACGACGATAGATTGATTCGGTTTGACGTTCTGGATTGTTTCCTTCTGGCCGCCCGGCCACGTGATCTCGAGATTGAGAGTGGTGCCTTCCTCCGGCTTGCCCAAACCAAACGTCAAAGGCAATTCAGCTTGCGAACAGTAACTCGATCCGGTTCGCACCATGCCGAACACCGTTCGTCCCTTTGAGGTTTTGACAACCACTTTCGCGCCGATGCCATCGCGATTCACTCGCGTGCCGACTGTTTTCACACGCAGCAGATCGTTTTGATTTGCGTTGTCGTTGCGCAGGAGACGCGCTGGTCCATTGTTGGTCGTGACGAGCAGGTCCAGATCGCCGTCGTTATCGAAATCGCCGTAAGCCGCACCGCGGCCGACGATCGCGCGGTTCAGCGCCCGGCCGACTTTCGCCGACACTTCTTCGAATTTCTTCTTGCCGCGGTTGCGAAAGAGATGCGGCGGCTGAGCGTACTTCACGGTTGGTTGGACCACGCTGATATCGTCGGACACATGTCCATTGGCCGCGAAGATGTCGAGCAGCCCATCGAGATCGTAGTCGAAGAAGAAGCACGCAAACGTCAGCGACTGCGCCGACATCTTTCCGATTCCGGAAGCGGGTGCTTCGTCGGTGAACAGTCCGGAACCGTCGTTGTGATAAAGCGCGATGCTTTCGTTGGTGAAGTTGCCGATGACGACGCTTTGCTTGCCTGAACCGTCGTAGTCAGCCGCGTCAACGCCCATGCCGGCGCGCGCAGTGCCCGACTCGCTGAACGCAACACCCGCGAGCACGGCGTTGTCGGTGAACGTGCCATTGTGATTGTTGCGATAGAGCTTGTTGGGTTCGGTGTCGTTGGCGACGAAGAGATCGAGCCAGCCGTCGTCGTCGTAGTCCAGCAAGGCAACGCCGAGGGTTTTACCGGCCGTGTCGTTGAGACCGGCGCGCGCGGTGACGTTATCAAACGTGCCATTGCCGCGGTTTTGATAGAGCGTCGCGCTCTGTCCTTTGTAAGTTTGCGGCGTGCAATACGATTTGTTCTTACCGTCGAGCGAGCAGGTCTGATCCGTTTGCACTGACCACTCGACGTAGTTACCGACGAAAAGATCGAGCTTGCCGTCGTTGTCGAAGTCGAACCATGCAGCGCTGGTTGAAAAGCCGGGGTCGCCGACGCCCGCTCTGCTCGTGACGTCTACAAACTTCCCGCCGGTGTTGCGGAAGAGATGGTTTGGACCAACGCAGGTGATGTAGATGTCGTCATTGCCGTCGTTATCGTAATCAGCAACGGCGACGCCGATGCCGTACATCTCGACGCCGAGACCGGCCTGTTGAGTCACATCGGTAAACGTGCCGTCTTTGTTGTTGTGGTAGAGGGCGGGAAACGACTTGCGCTTCTTGTTCTCGGGCCAGTCCATTGAATTGACGAGCAGGATGTCCTGCCAGCCGTCATTGTCATAATCGAGAAACGCGCAACCGGCGCCGATCGTTTCAGGGAGATACTTCTTGCCGAAGGCGCCGCTGTTGTGCTTGAAACGTATGCCTGCTTGTGCGGTGACGTCGGTGAACTCGATCGCGCCGGATGGACGCGGCGGTGTCGGGCTCGGCGATGGTGATGGAGCCACCGCAGCAGTTTCAGTCCCCGGCGTCGCCGGTGCAACCTGAGCCGCCTGTTTACAGCCCGTCAATAAAATCAGTAAAACTAAAACCAGAACTTGTTGGTAAACCGCAGATTTTCGCGGATGAACGCAAATCTG
>JBKPPH010000122.1:0-45891 GCA_046733535.1 Acidobacteriota bacterium | reverse complement strand
ACCGTATTGAAGCTCAAATCATTCCTGACCAACACATACTCCGGGCCGGCGCAGATGTGACTTTCGTGCCGTTGGATGCCACGCGTTCGGTCGTTTTCGAGCTCAACGGCTCGCTCAAGGTGGAAGATATCGAGAAGGACGGCAAAAAGCTGACCGGGTTTGTTCAGGACGCGGTGGGCATGGGTTCGCTCGGGCCGACCGTGCGCATCGATCTCGGCGAGGTCGTTCCAGCAAATCAGCCCGTGACGCTCAGAATTCGCTGGAGCGGCGCGCTGGTCTCGCCGGAAGGCGGGCCGTTGGCGACAAAGCGACTGGCTTACGTGGGCACCGAAGGTTCTTACCTGATGTATGCGTCGCGCTGGTTTCCGTTTCATGATTATGCGGCGGACAGGGCCACCTCGGATATCACGTTTATCGTGCCTTCAGGCTTGCAGGTTGCCGGAACCAGCGACGATGCCATAGTCGCGCAGCCCGCGCCGAAAGAAGGAGCAGTTCGTTATCGATTTGTACATCGCCAGCCAGTGCTCATCGGCAATTTCGCCGCGGGCCAGTACATCAACAAAAACCTCCGGTACAGCAACTACGACCTTCAGCTTTACGCGATGCCGGGCAGCGAAAAACGGCTCGAAGCGTACGCTGAGTTGACCGGACGTGTGCTCGAGTTCTACACCAAGAAATACGGCACTCCGCTCTTCGGCAACCGGCTTGTCGTCGTCCAAATCGACGATGAAAGTTTAGACGCTTACTCCGGTCCGGGAATCATCTTCCTGTCGAGCAAGATGTTCGACTCCACGCGCCCAGTGCCGGAAGAGAAGATTGAGAGAGAGATCGCTTACCAGTGGTGGGGCCAAAGCGTCGGTCTCAAATCGTTTGATGATGCATGGCTTTCGCAGGGACTCGCCGAATGGAGCGCGTTTGCGTATCGCGAGAGCACGTTGAGCGCCGGCGGCCTCGATGCAGCGCAACGCGAACAACAGGAACGCGCGCTGACTTTCGAGCAAACAGCATCGATCGCGCGAGCGCCAAGCGCGCTCGACGATCAGTCAGCTGCATACCAGTCGATCGTCTTCTACAAAGGTTCGATGGTCTTTCGCATGTTGCGCGAGACGATTGGGAAGCAAAACTTCGATCGCCTGCTGGCCACTTTCCTCGAAACTTACAAAGGCAAGAACGCGTCGATAGACGACTTCGAAAAACTGGCGGCGAAGATCTCGCAGGAGAACCTGCGTTACTTCTTCGCGCAATGGGTTGAAGGAACCGGCGTACCTGAATTTACCATCGACTATCAGATCATTCGCACGCGCGCGGGCAAGTTCCGCACGCGCGGCACAGTCAAACAGAACCTTGAATCGCTGCGAATGCCCGTCGACCTGTTGTTACGAGCCGAAGGCGACAATCAGCAGAAGATCGTGCGTATCGAAGGCCGCAGTGAAGATTTCGACTTCGAATCGAATGGACAGCCGATCGAAGTCGTCGTCGACCCGAACAATAAGATCCTGCGAATGTCAGACGATCTGCGCGTCTCGATCATCGCGCGGCGCGGCATCGAGCAGATGAAGGAAGGGATCTACGCGGAAGCGCAACAGCAGTTTGAAGCGGCGCTGAAGCTGGATCGTTCCAATTCGTGGGTTTACTACAATCTGGGACTGCTGTATCTCGAACAGCGTAACTGGCAACAGGCGCTCGACAACTTAGAAGCCTCGCTTAACGGTACTCTGAAACCATCGTGGATCGAAGTGTGGGCCCACATCAAACGCGGCAATGCGTACGATGCGAAGGGCGAGCGCAACCGCGCAGTGGCGGAGTACAACAAAGCGGTGCAGTCCGGGATTGACTACGATAATGCGCAGGCGATCGCGAAGAAGTACCTGGCCTCTCCGTACGATCCGAAAGCGGAGCAAACTGCGGAAGCTGTTTCACCAGGAAATTAGCCGCAGATTTACGCAGATAAACGCAGATCAGAAAACCTGTTCTGATCTGCGTTTATCTGCGTAAATCTGCGGCTAAGATTGAAATCTTGTTTTTATCCGCGGCCCGGATCATTTCATCGCGATCGAACATCAGCGTCTTGCCGGCAGTGATGCAGAGACACGTCGCGCCGGCTTCGACCATCGCTTCAATCGTCGGCACACCAACCACCGGCACATCGAAACGCATATCCTGATTCGGCTTCGCTACTTTCACCACCGTGAGCCGGCCATTGACCAACTGCCCCGCACGCTTGATCGTCTCGTCTGTGCCTTCCATGGCTTCGATCGCCACACACGCTTTGCCGCGAACAACGATCGTCTGGCCCAGGTCGAGACGCGCGATCTCGTGCGCGATCTCTAAACCGTAATCGACGTCTTCCCGCTCCTGTTTACTCGGCTCGCGTCGCGTGATCACGCCGCGCTGCGGCAGTGAGTCCTGGAGAAAGCAGGTCGAGTCGACCAGTTCGATACCTTCAGTCTGCAACTCGGAAGCAATCGCGCCAATCAGCGCGTCAGTATTGCGTCGCGGGAGTTTCAAAAGCACTTTCAGCATGCGCGCATCGGGCACGGCGCGGCTGAAAATCTGAACGTGCTTCACTTGCCCCGCCATGATGGCTTTCTCGACACCTTCTTCCTTGAAGAAACGAATCATCCGTCCGAGCTGGCCGATGCCCACCCACTTCACGCGTTCCGCAAGACGGTCCATCTCCGGGTCAGTCTCTTCGCGGATCGCAGCGACGACCAACGGCACTCCCGATTGGCGCGCTCCTTCCACGACCATAAACGGAAACTTGCCGTTGCCCGCGATCAATCCGAATTTCATTTGGTAACGCCGCGATTCGAAGCTTCGATGAAGCGAAGCAAATCAGAGACTTCGGGAGAGTTGGTGATCTCGTGCTGAATACGTTCGACTGCCTGAGTGGTGTTAAGTTTTGCGGAGAGCAACAGGTGAAAGGCGTGATGAAGCGCGTCAATCGTCGCGCGCGAGTAGCCGCGGCGTTTCATTCCCGTGATGTTCAGGCCATAACACTTCGCGTGATTGCCCACCGTCAAAGCAAAAGGCAACGCATCTTTGACTACCACCGAGTAGCCGCCGACGTAAGCCTCTTTGCCGACGCGACAAAACTGATGCACGCCTGAATAAGCGCCGATGTTCGCGCGGTCTTCGATCACGACGTGCCCGGCCAGCGTGGCCGCGTTTGCCATGATGACACCGTCGCCGATGAGGCAATCGTGCGCGATGTGAGCCTGGGCCATGATCAGGCAATCGTTGCCGGTTTTAGTGAGCATTCCTCCGCCGGCCGTGCCGCGATGAATCGTGACGAATTCACGTATCTTGTTGCGCTCGCCGATCCGTGTTTCCGATGGCTCGCCTTTGTACTTCAAGTCCTGCGAAGCAAGCCCGATCGAAACAAAAGGAAAGACGTGCGTGCCGGCGCCGATGGAGGTGCGGCCGTCGACGACACAGTGAGATTCGAGTCGCACGCCGTCGCCAAGTTGGACCTCATCGCCGACGATGCAATACGGTCCGATAAAACAGTCATAGCCGATCCGTGCACGCGGACTGACAACCGCAGTCGGGTGAATCGTGGCTGGATGCGTGGCTACGGACATGTGTGCGGCTATTCTCTCGGAGCGACGATACTCATGATCTCGGCATCGGCAGCCAATTGGCCGTCGACCTTCGCTTCACCACGCATGCGCTGCACCTTCGAGCCGATCCGCAACGCGGTGACTTCCAGGACCAACGTGTCGCCCGGAACAACAGGACGTCGAAAACGCGCTTCCTTGATTCCGGTAAACAGAACGAGTTTCTGATCTCGATCTTCGATTTCGCGCAAGGCCAGTACGGCGCCGACCTGCGCGAGTGCCTCGACTACGAGCACACCGGGCATGACGGGCGCGCCGGGAAAGTGGCCCTGAAAAAACAATTCGTTAATGCTGACCTGTTTTATGCCGACGATTCTTTCGCGCGGGACAAGCTCTACGATGCGATCGACGAGGAGGAAAGGATAGCGATGCGGCAGAAGCTTTTGAATCGCCTGTGAATCAAGAACTGTTTCCATAACAGGATTGCCAGTTGCCGATTGCCAATTGCCAATTGTTGCAAAATCGGAAATCGGCAATTGGCAATTGGAAATCTATTCAGGCGGCGTGGTGCTTGTAGCTGCGGTAACCGGGTTCTTACTGTTGAAGTCCGCGATGAAGGCGCGGGTGATGTCGATGCTGTCGGCGGCGTACAGCAAAGGCACCTGGGCCGCGTCGATAATCACGTTGATGCCGCGGGCTTTGGCAAAAGCCTCGAGTGCTTTGCCAATCTCCTGTTGTAACGGTGTAAAGAGCTCGTCGCGGCGACGATTGTACGCAGCTTGCGCATCTTCACCTTTGCGCTGAATGTCTTTCTTCAACTGCTCGAGTTGATCGATCTTGGCTTGCAAGGCTCTTTGATCGATGGGTGTTCCGGCCGGCGCATCGCGTAGCTTGTTGATTTCAGTCTCGAGCGCTTGCGCGCGCGTCTGCATACCGTTGATCTCGTCTTTGAGCTTCTTGAACTCGTCATTCAGTTTGGTCACCACGCTATTGAACTTGGCGATGCCGGTTTTTTGGTCCAGAAACGAGTCGGTGTAGATCACCGCCATCTTGCTCGTCGGCAGTGCGGCGCTGTTATCGGGAACCGGGGCGGCCGTTGTTGGAGCCGGTGTAGGACGAGCAGGGGCAGTCGTAGTCGGCGTCGGAGTGGCTGCCGGGCGTTGCGCGCTCACAGTCGTGGCAATTGCCACGACCACAAGCGCGCTGATTGAAAACAGGTAATGTCTCATAGGCATTGGCGATTACTATGGTTGCGTTACTGCTGCAGTTGCCGGGTTTTTGCTGTTGAAATCGTTGATGAACGCACGAGTGACATCGAGGTTGGCGGCTGCGTAAGCCAGTGGTATCTGGCTGCCGTCAACAATCACGGTGATGCCGCGGGCCTTCGCAAAAGCTTCGAGCGCTTTGCCGATGTCCTGCTGGAGCGGTAGGAAGATCTCCTGCCGTCGCTTGTTGTAAGCAGCTTCCGCGTCCTCACCCTTTCGTTTGAGCTCGGTATTCATCTGGGCGAGCTGCTCTTGTTTTTGCCGGAGCGCATTCGGATCAGCGACGTTCTGCGTGCTCTCGATCTCTTTGCTCAACGTGCTGATCTTTGTTTGCAAGCCCTGCAACTCAGTTGTGCGCGGCTGAAACTCGCGGTTGAGCATGCTGAGCAGACTGTTGAATTTGGCGATTCCTGTTTTCGGATCCAGAAACTCATCCGAGTAAATCATCGCCATCTTGCTGTCCGGCACAGCTACCGTGGTTTGCGGCGCCGTGGCTTGCGGTGCTGCGGGTGTGGCCGGCTTCGGTTGTTGTTGCGCTGAGACGCTGAATGCAGCAGTCGTCAGCAAGGCAACCGCAGCGGAAAAACGAACTATCTTCATAACCTTTTGTATTACTCCTTACGTTGAGGCGGATTGGACAAACCCCTTAGTTGTTCGTCCAGCCACCTTGGTTGGCTCAGGCGTTAAAAGGTGCGCCCGACGCTAAAGCGAATGACTTTCTTTTTTTCGTTAAAGAAGAACGGAAAATCGTCAATGAATTGGTTCGGCCGAGCGTTTGGATTATACGCAAAGATCAAACGAAACGGTACATTGATGACGGGGACCTGGACCCTGACTTCCATTCCGAGACTGGACCTGTAGTCGCCGATACCGGCGAACAAACTCTGCGACAACCGCACGACACTGTTTGTCTGAGCGTCGCCGCGAAGGAAGACGGGCTGAAACCCGCGGGGCAGTCCTGTCAGCGGGTTTATGTCGCCGGTTTGCGCATTGTTGAGTTCGTCCTGCGTGACGATGCGATTGTCGCGGGCAACAAGTGATAGCAGCGCCGGCTGGGTCGCCAGACTCGGGTCTTTGCAAATGGCCAGAGAGGTCAAAGTGGCAGGCACCCTCTGAGCGACTCCATTCACCACGCCAAACCGCGGACACGGAATAAATCCGACTGTCTGGAGGAACGGCTGGTCGGGAAGGAGCGCGCTCGAGAATGTCTGGTCGCTCTTGCTTCGCAGGTTGAAAGCGGTTCCGATGTCGGCGAATGCTGCGAGACTGACGACGTCGCTGATGACCGGTATGCGATACTCGAAGTTTCCGAGTAGCTGCGTATCACCACCGACGGAAGTGAACGACCGCGGCAAAGCCGCGACGTTGTTACCGGAAACGCCGGTAAACGTACCCAGACTGGCGGCACCCTGCAAAGCGTCAATCTTCACAGCCGGTCCGACACCGTTTTCAGCGACAACCACGTTCTGCGAGGTGATGAACGAATCGACCGGAGAGATCGGACTGATCGACCGCACGTTGTAACCGCGAATCGTAAACTCGTCGCCGAGGAAGAAGCGCTCGAAGATGGGCACGCCCGCGACGAAGGCGAGCGAGTTTGCGCCCTTTACTTTCGCAGTCGTCGCAAAGCTGCCGACTGTTCCCGCGATAAGGCGGAAACCGAACACCTCGGGGTGCGTCGATCTCTTTCGCCGTACCGGAAAGAACTGCGTGTACGAAAGCGTTGGCTGGTAAGTGCGTACGTCTCCGCCCAGTCCTGCGACTGCCAGGGCCGCCGACAACTCGCGCCCGCTTGTCGGATCGACGCTCGCGTTGCGCGTATCGTAGGAGAAAGTCAGAGTGCCGCGGCTCGTTAGAATGTTCGGCTGGTCGTAGATTACGGGGATGAACGAGCTTTGATTATTCGGATCGGCGTTCGCCTCAGGATCTTTCACGCTGGAAAGCGATATCTGATACGAAGCACCGATGCGCGAAAACTGTGTAAACCGTCGCTTGCGATAAAACTCCGAGAGCGGCGCGCTGACAAAGAGCGAGGCGCCGTAAGAATCCCTCGTAAACAGGTTCTCGTCGTTGATGTCGTTGAAGTTGAACTGCGAGTTCAGCAGGTCTGTCTGCGCACTGATGTTTTGCGACAGGAACGTTCCCTCGCCGAAGAACTTCTGCGAGAAAGCAAAAATCGAGAAGCCGGCGCTGATCGGCCGGTCCTTGATGTACGGCTCGGTAAACGAAAACTGGAACGAGCGCTGGCGGTTGCCTGCTGCGAGGTTGAACGAAAGCACTTCGCCGCGGCCGAGCAGGTTGTTGGTCGAGTATTCGAGACCGAAGAAAGAACCACCGATACCGGAGATGCCGCCGTTGAAAGAGATCTGCTGGCGTCCGCGTTCGCTCACCTTCAACGAAAGATCGACCGTGGCCTCTTCGTCGTTCGTGCGGCGGTCGACGTCTTTGTCTTTGTCGATGGGATTGAAGTAACCAAGCTGGTTCAGCTTGACGACTGAATACTCCCAGTAAGCATCGTTGTAGATGTCGCCTTCGTTGATGAGCACTTCGCGACGCAACACGTTGTCGCGCGTGAACGTGTTGCCAACGAACTCCAAACGGCGCAACGTAAACTGTTTTCCTTCTTCGATCGTGACGGTGAAGTCCACGATGCCTTCGTTCGGGTTCTGCGGATTGTCTTTGAAGGTCGGCACCGGCTCCGCTGTGTATTCGATGAAACCCTGCTGGCCGTAAAACTTCTTGAGGTTTTCAAACAGGCCCTTGCTGACCTTCTCGCCGTCGGCGATGTCGCCCTTGTTGAGACCGATTACCTGTCGAATCTGGTCCTCGGAGAAGATCGAGTTGCCTTCAACCTTGAACTCGCCGAGACGATAAACCTTTCCTTCGACGATCGGGACGGTCACGCGCAGTCCCTCATCGACTGACGACAAAAACGGCAACGGCAGGATCGGAAAACCGGTACGCCGCTGGCCCACGCTCTCGACGCGCGGCTCGCCGTGACGCGCTTGAAGGTAACCCTTCGAACGCATGTAGTTGTCGACCAGCCGCAAGTCGACGTCGAGTTTTTCGCGATTGAGAATATCAGCGCCCTTGAAGCGCGAGATCAGACCGGCTTCTTTGACATACTTCATCGCGCCGCGCAAAGAGCCGTCGCTGAAAACTGTGTTGCCTTCGAACTGAATGTCGACGACGCGAACACGATCGCCCTCGCGAACCACAAACGTGACTGCCAGAGACGTCGCTGACACTTCCTCAGTTTCTGCTTCGACCGTAGCGTTTGGGTGTCCGCCCGCGGCGAGAAGCTCTTTGATCACTCGCCTCGCGTTGAGCACCTTAACCGGATCGTAAATGCTTTCTTTCGAGACGCCGACGCGCCGCTCGCGAAAAGCCTTCAGCACGTCCGATTCCGGCACGCTTTTGAGACCTTGAAACGTGAGGTCGCGAATGATCGGCAGCTCTTTGACTTCGAAAATGATGTTGACGCCGCCTCGTGGACCGGTTTCAGTCAAAACACGAGTGGCGGTCTTGTCGAAGAAGGTCAGGGACAACAATGTTTGATAATCACGCTGGACCTGCTCAACGTTGTAAGGATCACCGGGCCGGGTCTGAATGTAGTAAAGGATGTCGTCCTTGCGCAGACGGCGGTTGCCGATAATGTCAACGTTTTCGACTAGTCGTTGTGGTTGAGTTTGCTGGGCGATGACGCGTGCCGGTGATACTAAGGTGGCGGTGATTCCAGCTATCAGGCTCAAAAATAAGAGCCAAAACGCGCGATATGAGTGCATAGGCACCAATTCCCTCAATAGTTCTTACCGGGCCTCAGAAACTTCGGGGAGGTTTTGAATGTTGAACTGGTTGAAAGACAGCCCTTTGATTCACTGTCAGAATTGCCAGTTGCCAGCTTTGAGCAGCAAAGCGGCGCATTATAAGGCAAGCAACAGTAAACTCCAAAAGCGTGTACCCGCAAAAAAGCACAAAAAGCACAAAAATCAGGTTCTAAATTTGTGCCTTTTGTGCCTCTGTGTGGCGGTTATCAGTGAATCAGCAGTGCGTCGTCCGCAGTCTCGATGCCGGCCGGGCGGAAGTTGAGTTCCTGCCCGTCAAGATAAACTTCGATCAGCTCGGCGCCCTCGAGTTGACCCTGAATCAACGCCTCCGACAGCGGATCTTCAACATACTTCTGCAAGGCTCGACGGATCGGGCGCGCGCCGTACAAACGATCGGCGCAAGTCTTATCGACGATCCAGCGCTTTGCTTCTTCCGTCAACTTGATGTCGAAACCGTGGCGGCTCATCGTCTTGTTGATCTGGTCGAGCTGCAACTGGACGACTTCGAGCAGTTCGTTGTCGAGCAACTGGTCGAAGATGATGATCTCGTCGAGACGATTGATGAACTCGGGATTGAACGTCTGGCGCACTGACGACATCACCATCTCTTCCATCTTTTCCCTTGTGGCGTCAGTGTTGGCCTGGAACCCGAGCGTGCCCTTCTTCTGAATGAAGCGGGCGCCGATGTTGGAAGTCATGATGATGATGGCGTTCTTGAAGTCGACGGTGTTGCCGAGCGCATCGGTCAATATGCCGTCTTCAAACACCTGAAGCAGGATGTTGAAGATGTCGGGATGCGCCTTCTCGATCTCGTCAAACAACAACACCGAATAGGGCGCACGCTTGATACGCTCGGTGAGCTGACCGCCTTCTTCATGTCCGACGTAGCCCGGAGGCGAACCGATCAGTTTGGAGACTGAGTGCTTCTCCATAAACTCTGACATATCGAAGCGAATCAGCGCGCGTTCACTGCTGAACAGGAATTGTGCGAGCGACCGCGCGACTTCCGTTTTACCGACACCCGTTGGACCAAGGAACAGGAACGATCCAACCGGACGCAATGGATTCTTCAAACCCGCACGCGATCTTCGAATAGCGCGGGCGAGTGCTGAGATGGCCGGGCGCTGAGAGATGACGCGCTTGTGAAGCTCGACTTCAATGCGCAGCAGCTTCTGCGTCTCTTCTTCTTTCAGCGAGTTGACCGGAATGCCCGTCCAGCGCGCGATCACGTCTTCAACGTCGTCGCGCGTCACTTCCGCCGAGACGAGGGCGTCTTCCTGATGAACACGCAAGCTTGAAGTATCGCCGTACGATCGCGACCAGTCGTTCAATTCGTTCCAGTCGGCGAGATTGCCTTGTTCACGTCGCACACGGAGTTTCACACGCGCGCCCGCTTCGTCGATGACGTCGATTGCTTTGTCAGGCAGGAACCGATCGGGAATGTAGCGATGCGACTGGTAAACGGCTGCGTGCAGCGCGTCGTCGGTGTAACGAACCTGGTGAAAACTCTCGTAACGCTCGCGCACGCCGTCGAGAATGCTGACGGCTTCGGCTTCCGAAGGAGGTGGAACTTTCACTGCCTGGAATCGGCGCTCGAGCGAGCGGTCTTTCTCGATCGACTTGCGAAACTCTGCTGGTGTCGTAGCGCCGATGCACTGAATCTCGCCGCGCGACAATGCTGGTTTTAAAATGTTAGCAGCGTCAAGCGATCCTTCAGCCGAGCCTGCGCCAACGAGCGTGTGCAACTCGTCGATGAAAACAATGTACTGCGGGTTCTCGACGAGCTCGCGCATGATCTGTTTGAGTCGCTCTTCAAACTGGCCGCGATATTTTGTGCCGGCGACTATCAACGACAGATCCAGCGAGAGGATGCGTTTGTGTTCGAGGAACGAAGGGACGTCGCCCCGAACGATTCTCTGCGCGAGGCCTTCGACGATCGCAGTCTTACCGACGCCGGGCTCGCCAATCAAGACCGGATTGTTCTTCGTGCGGCGGCAAAGGATCTGCACCACGCGCTCGATCTCCGCTTCACGGCCGATCAACGGATCCAGCTTGTCGTTTGACGCATCGTCGGTGAGATCGCGCGAGAACTCAACCAGGTGGGGAGTGTCTTTTTTTTGTGACGTCCGAGAATCGGCCCCCGATTGTCGCGCAATCTCATCGCGCACCGCATTCAAACGGAGCCCGCGTTCGTAAAGAATTTCAGCCGCCATCGAACGCTCTTCGCGAAGCAAACCGAGCAGGAGATGTTCAGTTCCGATGTGGCGATGCTGGAGGCGATCGCTTTCTTCGTGTGCGTAAGCGAGAACGTGTTTGGTTTCAGGAGCGAGCGGTAATTCCACGGAAGTGGAGATCTTCTCGCGCAGGAGGGTGCGACCCTCGATCTCCTTGCGGATCGACTCGATAGAAACTTGTGCCCTTGGGAAAAAGCGTCCGGTCAGTGTCTTGTCTTCGCGCATCAGACCCAATAGAAGGTGCTCCGGTTCGATAGCCGGAGCTCCAAACTGTGACGCTTCGTAGCGCGCAAAGAAAATAACCCGGCGCGCTTTTTCAGTGTAGCGTTCGAACATCTTGGTCTCGGTAAAACGTCCTTATAATTACGTTTGCCGGGGGAAACAGTCTCGGCAGCTTGGGCGCATTATAACCTAGATAAAAGTGGTAACGAAGCGATGTTTTCAATCTTGTAAATCCTGTCTAACTGACCCTTCCGCTTTCAATCACCAATATCCGATCACACATACCGGCCAAGCTCGCACTATGCGTCGCGATGATCGTGATCGCCGCATGTTTGCGTGCATATTCGACCAGTGTTCGACCAATCTGATGGCTAATCGCCTCGTCGAGATTGCCCGTCGGTTCGTCCGCGAGCAACAATTTCGGTTCCGTAATGAGCGCCCTCGCGACTGCCACGCGCTGCTGCTCGCCGCCGGAAAGATGCGACACCGGATGCTCGGCCCGGTCGCGCAGACCGGTTTCTGTCACCAAATCCATCGCGCGCTCGAGCGCCTGCTGTTTCCCCCATCGCGCAATTAGCAACGGCAGCGCGACGTTCTCGACCGCTGAGAGATCCGGCAACAGGTAGTGAAACTGGAAAACAAACCCGATTTCTCGTCGATGACCGTCAAGGGTGATGTCGCCGTGATCCGGTGTTTCCAAACCACCAAGCAGGTGCAGCAGCGTCGACTTACCGGATCCCGAAGCCCCGGTGATCGCGATGCTCTCGCCTGCGTTCGCTGTGAACGTGACGCCACGCAACACTTCGATGCGCTCGCCGTTCGGCGCGATAAAACTCTTACGCAGATCGACGACGCTGATCATGAGTCGCGCAGTGCCTCGACCGGTCGCATGCGCGACGCGGCGCGAGCAGGATAGATCGTCGCCAGCACGCTCAGCGCAAAAGCGATCAAGGCTGCTAAGAACACTTCACTCGCATGCGCGATGAGCGGCACGTTGCTGATCGAATAAACATCAGCAGGCAAGCTCACGAGCTTGAAATAGTTGCCGATGAAGCAAGCGACAAGGCCCAACACGACCCCGGCGATTGCACCAATCGCGCCAACCACCGCGCCTTCGATGACGAAGAGCAACATCACTCCGGTTCGTGTGGCGCCGAGCGCGTTGAGGATCGCAATGTCGCGCCGGCGTTCGACCACGACGAGGATCAGCATCGTGGTGATATTGAGAGTTCCGATCACGATGATTAGACCGATGATGAACAAACCCATGCGCCGTTCGAGTGCGAGCGCGGCGAAGAGCGGTTGATTCGCCTGTTGCCAGTCGATGATGGTGTAACCGTTGCCCAAAGTCTTCGCCATCGCCGCGGCCACTTGCTTCACGTTGTCCGCGTCGCTCACCTGAACGCTCATCACTGACGCTGCGTGATTGTTGCCGGCTAGAGCGGTTGCAGTGTCGAAGGCGACGTACACCCACGTGGAGTCATATTCAAACAGCCCCGACCGAAAGATGCCTGCTACGCGCAAACGCCGTGTTGGACCAGCCGCGGTTTCGTTCGCAGGTATGACCTGGAAAACGTCACCAACCGTGACTCCGATTCGCGCAGCCAAGTCCGAACCCACAACCGCGTTGACTGTCGTTGCTGATTGCTCGAACAGTGGACCAAACGAACCTTCGCTCACCCATTGCTGCGCCTGAATCGACTGTCCGCCCTCGTTTTCAATGCCGCGAATCACGGCGTAACCCGAGCCTTTTGGTCCACGCGCAATCGCGCCGTCGTAAGTGGTCGCTGACGCACTCACAACGCCTTCGACCTGTCGCAAACGATTTTCGAGCTCGGAGTAGTTTTCAATCGGACGCCCATCTGCACGCACGACGCTGATGTGCGCGGTGCCCTCGAGAATCTTCTCGCGCATCTCGTCGCGAAACCCGTTTGACAGTGCGAAAGCAACAATCAGCGCGGCAACGCCGATGCAGATGCCGAGTATCGCCGCGATCGAAGTGGCGCGCGCAAGCCGCCGCTTACGCCGCGAGCGAAGATAGCGAAGTGCAAGAAAGAGCTCGTATGGCATAGATCACTTAACCACAGATTACACGGGTAAAAAACACGGATTTAATCTGTATCCGTTTTGATCCGTGTTCTTCATCCGTTTAATCCGTGGTTACGGCCTTGCAGAGAGACACTTCTTCGTGTCTTCCGGCCGGTTCTCCGGCAACAGCCGGGCCAGGTTTGGATTATCACGCGCAGCCGGATCGCCGGCATAACTAATCTCGTAAATCGTGTCCGTAACGCGTCGAAAACTGAAGTGCCTCTCAAGCTCGACAATCACCGGGATCTCATCGCGCTGCCAGCCGCACGGCATCCACCAATGCGGATCGGCATCGATAAAAACCCGGCGTCCACGATCGAGATGATTTTGTACTACCGAGAACAACTGCTCGCCCGGCCACCCACCGCCCGTACCGATCGTCTGCCAACGTCCTGCGCCGATCGACGCCCAGTAGTGCACTGCAATCGTTTGTCCACCGGAGATCATGATCGCGTCGGGCGGAACAGCTTCAAGTCGATGCCGGTATTCCTTGCTCATCGCTCGCCGCTGAATGAATTCAGTGCTTACCGGACGCATGAAAATAAAGAGCACGACCGCCAAAATCCCAATCACGACCGAGCACGCCACCAACGCGCGGCGCTCGGTCCTGAATCGCCGCCGCGCAATGTGAAGTAGCCACGAAGCACCGAGGGGCACGATGGCGGGCAGGCCAGTCAGGAAGTAACGCCAGTTCACGATCGTGCTGTAGTTGAAAAACAGAAGCACATTCGCGAAGAAGCCCGACGACCAGAGCAACAGCATCGGAGACATGCCGCGTTTGCGCCACTCGAAGATCGGCGCGAACGGGATCGTCAGGAACACGAGGGGCGCGCTGAGCAAATAGTACAGAATGTACGGACGAAGATTCGCGAGCGTGATCGGATGTCGCGCCGACTCCGCGCGCATCGACTCGCGCCAGCCATACCACACCCAACGGTAATGCTGATCAGTAATGAACCAGTAACCGAACCAGCCGAACGCAAGCACCGCGAAGACACCGCACGACGCAGCTACGCACAGAATTTCTCGACGTTGAAACTTCCACCCCAAAACGAACGGCGCCACGACCAGCCACGGCGCATAAAATCCGATCGTCTCGCGCAGATTCATTCCGAGTCCCATGAGTCCTGCGCCGGCGAGTACGAGCCAAAAGTTTCTTTGTCGAATGCCGCGAAGATGAAGGATGAGGGCCGTCGCGAGCAGCAAAACGGAAGGGACGTCAGTCATCACCTGCCCGCCATAAACGACAAACACCGGTGAAAAAACGATGAGCAGCGCCGCGATTGTGGCCGTGTAAAGCGAACCGCTGATGTCGCGCGCGAGGATCCAACACGCAATCACCGCGAACGGAACTTGCGCGACGACGGCATATTTGAAAATCAAGTAGGCGTGTTCAGGCTGGATGTTGAAGAGATTATGCCCAACTAAAAACAGCGCGTGGTTCGTGAAGATGAAGAGATTGCGGCCTAACGCCATCGACGACGGATATCCTTCGAGCGACAGCATCGTGTAGTCCAGGCCGTCCCAATCGCCGATGAATGGGTCGACAAAGTAAAGCACGAGCGCGAGCGCGATCAGCGCGGGCGGCAGCCACCAACGCCACGTTTGCCAAAATGATGCTGTGAATAATGAACTGCCAGTCGGGGAACTGGATTTTACGAGCGTGGAAGTGTCAGGCGTGGTTGTCGTCAGCGGTATTTGGGTCAACGAGTTGAGCTTTAACCGGTCCTTCCGGTCGCTTAATCATCTTTACGCGATTACCCTGCGCATTGTACTCAACTTCGTCCATGATGTTGTAGATGAGGAGCACTCCGCGGCCTGACGTTCTGAACAAATTCGCGGGATCACACGGATCGGGAATTTCACGAATGTCGAAGCCTTCACCCTCGTCTTCGACGGTGAAACTCGCTTCTTTCGGAGACAACTCCGCGGTGATCTTCAATAACTTGGTGGGGTCGTTCTTATTTCCGTGTTTCACCGCGTTGACGAAAGCTTCGTCGAGCGCGACGAAGAGATTCGAACGGTCCGGTCTGATCAAGCCAAGCTTCGCGACGCGTTCCTGCAGATACTCCAGCACGCCGTTCATCAACGCCAGATCGCTGGGTAGTTCAAACTCGATCTTTTCGTGAACGTGAGAAAGGATGGTTGGATCGTCGACGTAGCGAAGTTTATGTGAAAGAGTTTGCTCGACGATTTCGCGCAGCTCGTCGCGGTTGTAAGGCAGCCGAAGGTAGTTTGCGGCGCCCATTTTAAAGGCTTTAACTTCGTCTTCGGATAAATCGCTGATGATTAAATCGAAGCTGTCCAGGTCGTCGCGACGGAGTGCCCTTTCTCGTTTGGCGGTGACTACGATTTCGTGACCCAGGCCTGCGAGGGCCTGTTCGAGAACATGCAACTCATCGTGATTATCGACGATGAGGATCCGGCGTTTTTCCATCAAGCTCCAATCTAATCGAATTTGAGGAGAGATATCGATTGGCTGTACGAAAATCTTTCGCCCCGCGTTCGAAATATATCAGAAAAGCCGTGTAAGATTCATGTTGCCTGTCAACGAATGGCTAAACACGGGAAACTACAGACCTCTCTTGAATACGCGGCTGCCAAGTCGACGCTGGCAATGCTCGGTCGATTGCCGCCTCCAGCGGCGTTCAAACTCGGGCGCGCGATGGGGAAAGTCGCTTACGTTCTCGCTCGCGATCTGAGGCGCACGGGCGCGACAAACCTTCGTCTCGCTTTTCCCGAAAAGACGGACGAAGAACGAGCGCAGCTCTTGCGCGAGTGTTTCGAAAGTCTCGGCCGTGAACTCGGATTGTTCAGCCAGTTATCGACGAGACCGCGTGAAGTACTCGAAAGCCTGATCGAGGTGCACGACTTCGATCGCCTGCTCGAAGCCAAGAAAACTCATGGAGACAAATTGATTTACTACACCGCTCATCTCGGCGCGTGGGAGTTCACGAGTTTTGGAGTCTCGCTGTTTGGGCACCCGTTCAGCTTCCTCGTGCGAAGAATTGATAACCCGCAGATCGAGCAACTCGTCGATCGTGTTCGTTCGCGGTTTGGAAACAAGACGATCGACAAGTTGTCTGCGGGTCGCTTGATGCTGAAAATCCTGCGCTCAGGTGAAACTGCCCTCGGATTGCTGCCCGACCTGAATACGCTGGACGACGAGGCGATCTTCATCGACTTCTTCGGCGTGCCGGCCGCGACGAATTTCCTCGTGGCCAAATTCGCTTTGCGAACAAACACACCGATAATTCCCTTCTTTGCGCCGTGGTGTGAGGAAAGAGGAAAGTACCTGCTCACGGTCGAGGAGCCGCTTTCGATTGAACGCACTGACGATGAAGAGGAAAACGTGCGGCGGCTGACAGTCGCGATGACAGAGCGCATCGAAAACGCGATCCGCCGTTATCCCGGCCAATGGCTCTGGATTCACAAACGTTGGAAAACCCGCCCGCCCGGCGAGCCCGGCATTTATTGAAAGTCGTTTCGTACTTGGATAGGGTCCAGGTGTGAACGCCTGTGTTGGTTCGGCTATACTCCTGAAGCCCATGCAAGCTTCTGTCGAACAACCATTCTCCCACACGCGCGTGAACCGCGCGTATGAGTTCGCCGACCTCTCCGACTACTCGTTCAAAGATCGCCTGATGATCCGTGCCGCCGATCTCGTGTTTTACCTCCTCATCAATCTGATCGGACTGACTGCCCGTTTTGAAGTAATCGGCTGGGAGAACCACGAAAAAGCAGAAGCAAATGGTGGTCTTCCGATCTACGTCTTCTGGCACGACCGCATTTTTCTGACGACTTACTGGTGGCGCAAACGCCGCATCGTCGTCATGACTTCGCGCAGCTTCGACGGTGAGTACATCGCTCGGTTCATTCAGCGATTTGGATACGGAGCAGTTCGCGGCTCGAGCACTCGCGGCGGCGTCGGCGCGATCGTCGAAATGGCGCGTCTAATGCGCGCCGGCTGCACGACAGCACTCACGATCGACGGTCCAAAAGGTCCGCGGTACGTCGCGAAAATGGGCGCGGTGCTGCTGGCGAAAAAGTCAGGTCACCCGATCGTGCCCGTGACGATGGCGCTAAAGCGTTACTGGACGACGCCGAGTTGGGACCTATTTCAGATTCCGAAGCCGTTTACGCGCGCGCGAGTTTACGTGGCGCCGCCGATTTACGTCCCCGCCGACGCCGACGAGCAGACACTCGCGGCCAAGCGCGACGAACTCCAGCAAGTCCTCGACCATCTAAACCGGCTCTCCGCAGATTTCGCCGGAAAAAATCCGTGAGAATGGGGTTGGAATCATGAAAGGTATTGAACTGAAAAAAATCTTTGCTTCTGTTTTGTGCGTGATTGTTCTAAGTGTCGCAGCCAGCGCGCAGTCGCCGCTTAAAGCGCCCACCGAATCCGTCATGGATCGCTTCCTGCGCTACGTCAAGATCGACACGCAATCGCAGGAAGATCAAACGACGACGCCCAGTACGCGCAAACAGCTCAATCTCGCCAACCTGCTCTCGAAGGAACTCACCGCGCTCGGCGCACAGAACGTGCGCGTCAGTGAGTTTGGCATCGTCTACGCCACCATTCCCGGCAATCTGCCGGACAACTCGAAGGTGCCGGTCGTCG
This sequence comes from Acidobacteriota bacterium, assembly GCA_046733535.1. Lineage (GTDB taxonomy): Bacteria > Acidobacteriota > Blastocatellia > Pyrinomonadales > Pyrinomonadaceae > PSRF01. The sequence continues at coordinate 28,071 of JBKPPH010000122.1, read as the reverse complement.
GCTTCATCGCGCACATGGACACGTCGCCCGCAGTTTCGGGTGAGAACGTCAATCCAGTGATTCACAAGAATTACCAGGGCGGCGACATCACCTTGCCGAAGGATCCGACGCAGGTGATCACAGTCGAGAAGAATCCGGTGCTGAAAGGGTTGATCGGCGACGACATCATCACCGCCGACGGCACGACGCTGCTCGGCTCAGACGACAAAGCAGGCATCTCGGAGATCATGACGATGATCGACACGCTCCGCCAGAACCCGCAAATCAAACACGGCACGCTTGCAATCGCTTTCACGCCTGACGAGGAAGTCGGCACTGGTATCGAGAAGTTTGACGTGAAAGGGTTTGGCGCAAAGGTGGCTTACACAGTCGACGGCGAGGAACTCGGCGAGATCAGCGACGAGACGTGGAGCGCGCGCACAGCAACCGTCACGTTTCAGGGCAAGAGCACGCACCCGGGAACAGCCAAGGGGATCATGATTAATGCGATGTATGCGATCGGCGACTACCTCGGCCGCTTTCCGCACGACATGTTGCCCGAAACGACCGAAGGCCGCGTCGGGTTTGTTCACCCGTACGCGGGCACGATTGATGTCGAGACTTCCAACTTGAAGATCCTGCTGCGCGACTTTGACATCAGTGGTCTCGACGCGAAGGAGAAGTTGTTGCGCGATATGGTGGCGCAAACGGCAGCGAAGTTTCCGGAAGTGAAGATCACGATCGACGTCAAAGAGAATTACAAGAACATGAAGGAAGTGCTGAAGAACTTCCCTGAGTTGACGAACAACGCGATGGAAGCAGCGAAACGAGCCGGGCTCAAGCCGTTTTTGAAACCGATTCGCGGCGGGACTGACGGATCGCGGCTGACGTTTCAGGGACTGCCGACGCCGAACCTTTTCACAGGCGGTGGAAACTTTCACGGCAAGCTCGAATTCAACTCGCGCCGCGGATTGGAGAAGTCAACCGAGACGTTGCTTCACCTCGTGCAAATCTTCGCGGAGAAGAGTTAAAACTTAGCCGCGGATATTCGCAGATATACGCTGATCTGATCTGCGTTCATCTGCGAAAATCCGCGGCATTAAATTGATTATGACTCACAGCGGTTACGTCGCCCTAATCGGTCGTCCGAATGCGGGCAAGTCAACGCTACTGAATCGGCTCGTGGGCCAGAAGATCGCCGCCGTCTCCGACAAACCTCAAACTACACGCTTCAGAATTCAGGGCGTCATCACCAAGCCCGAAGGTCAGGTTGTTTTTGTCGACACGCCTGGCGTGCATCAACCGGGCTACGAGCTCAACCGCCGGATGATGGCCGCTGTTCAGGACGCGCTGCTCGGCGTCGATCTCGTTTGCCTGATTCGCGACGCCTCGGTCTCGACCGGCAACGGCGATCGATTTGTGCTCGATCTCGTCAAGCGATCTGACAAACCCGCCCTCCTCCTGCTGAACAAGATCGACAAGCTCGAAGACAAATCGGCCCTGTTGCCTTTGATCGATTGGTACCGCAACGAACACGAGTGGCGCGAGATCGTTCCCATTTCAGCGCTCAAAAACGAGATGACTGACGTCTTGATCGAGAGTTGTTTGCGGCACCTGCCGGGGGGCGAACCCATATTTTCCGAAGATGAACTGACCGACCAGTCGTTGCGCGTGCTCGTTTCTGAGATCGTGCGCGAGCAGGTCCTGCACGCGACCGGGGATGAGATTCCGTACGTCACCGCGGTTGTGACTGAACGGTTCGAAGAAGTGCGCGAAGACTTCTCGCGGATCTACTGCGTGATCGTCGTCGAGCGCGCTTCACAAAAGAAGATCATAATCGGCAAAGGCGCCAGCCGCCTGAAAGAGATCGGCACGCGCGCACGCAGGGAGATCGAAAGTTTGTTGGGCCATCGTTGCCATCTCGAGCTGTTTGTTAAAGTCGAAGAAGACTGGCGCAATAAAAACGCGCTTTTGGACGAGTTTGGATTGGGTGGCAATTGAGTACGGCAAAAGAAAAGGCTGGTGGCTGGTATGCGCTCGATGTCGACGTTGAGCCGGACGCGTGCGAGGCTGTCGAGTACGCGTTGATGGAAGCCGGCGCGCTGGGAACAGAGACCAGCGATCGCACAGTCACGGGTTATTTTGACGAGATTCCCGGGCGCGAACGCGTCCGCAACGAACTGTTCGATGCGTTGCGTATTTACGATCTTCCTTCGTCGTCAGTGCGCGACATGAACCTGCGTGAAGTCGCGAAGCGGGATTGGCTCGCGGAGTGGAAGGAAAACTGGCAACCCGTCGAGGTCGGACGATTCATAATCGCGCCGCCGTGGTCCGAGATTGATAACAGACCGGATCGATTGATCATTCGCATCGAACCCGGCATGGCGTTCGGCACCGGCACTCACGAGACCACGCGTCTGTGCCTTCAGGCGATACAGAAGCACTTCTCGGGCGGCAGTTTTCTTGACGTCGGAACCGGCACCGGCATCCTCGCCATCGCCGCCGCAAAACTCTTTCCCGAAGCTCGTATCGAAGCGTTTGACACGGATGAAGACGCGATTGCGATTGCGCGCGACAATGCGAGCGCGAATCACGTCTGCGTCGAATTTCACGTGGGTTCAGTCGACGAGGGCACGGCTTCCGCCGACCTCGTCGTCGCGAACCTGACGGCTGACGTGATCGTCGGAATGATGCAAACGCTCGTGAGTTTGACGTGCGGCAAGTTGGTCCTTTCCGGGATACTGGAGACGCAGATCGACATCGTCCAGGCCGCTCTTCAGGATTGTGGAGTCTCTGATTTTGAAATTGCGCAGGATGGTGAATGGGTAGCGGTGATCATTTAGCCTCATGACTCGACGAAGATTTTATGCGCCGCCGAGTGCGTTCACGAAACAAACCGTAACGCTTACGGCCGACGAAGCGCGTCACTTGCGCGAGGTGTTGCGGTTGAAGACCGGCGACGAAGTTTACGTGTTCAATGGAATGGGACGTGAGTTTCGCTGCACCGTATCCAGCGCTCGGCGCGATTGGGCGGAGCTTCGGATCGAGTCGGAAATCGAGCCCGCCAAGCCTGAGTCACCGTTGCAGCTAACTCTGTGCGTCGCGCTGCTGAAGGGTGAGAAGTTTGATCTTGTCGTGCAGAAGGCGACGGAGCTCGGTGTCAGCAAGATAATTCCCGTCATCACTCGTCACGCCGACATCCACTTGCGCGACGAAGCTGACGCGACGAAGCGCGTCGCGCGTTGGCAGCGGATCGCGTTGGAGGCGGCGAAGCAGTCGGGAAGAGCGTTTGTGCCGGAAGTGAGAGCGCCGGTCGCGTTCGCGATGTTGTTGGCTGATACAAGTGATGAGCTGCGCGTCATGTTTTCCGAACGCGGCGGAGGTCCGATGAGTAGTCTCACCTCTTCGCAGAGCGCCACCGCTCTGGTCGGTTCCGAGGGCGGCTGGTCTGACGAAGAGATCGAGCAAGCCGCGTCACAGAATTTCCATATCGTCACCCTCGGCGGCCGCATCCTGCGCGCCGAAACCGCCGCCATCACTGTGACGGCGCTGCTGCAATATCTATTCGGCGATCTGGGCCGCAGATAAACGCTGATTTCGCTGATCTGCGTTTATCTGCGTTCATCTGCGGCTGTTTTCCTTTGCGCGTTGCGCCTTTGCGTGAGATCATGACATCCACCGGAACAAAGCACGTAAGGGGGTCGTTTCTTCGTCATGGCAATCGATAAAGATGGCGCAGTTGAGAACGCTCGCAAGGACTTGGCGAAGCGATTGAAGATCGACGCCGGCGACGTCAAAGAGCGCTCGATCGAAGACTCAGACTTTCCCGACATGTCGCTCGGCGCGGCCGAGGACGGCGAAATGAGCGGGCAGATGATCACGCGCGGCTGGCGTATCCGCCTCGAAGCACAGGGAAAAACTTACGAATACCGCGCGGACAAGAACCAGGTTAGGGCCTACAACTTCAAAGGCAAGAATTATCGCGTCTAAGCCCCGTTAAGGTTTGACTAGCAGTAAGAGGTACCACCATGAACCGCAATAACATCTTCATCCATCTCGCGCTGGCGTTTGTCCTCATTCTCGTGGCCGCGTTCGCGGGCCAACTCAACCGGTGGCAGAAACAGTGGAAATCGCACGTGCGGATCGTGCCCGCCGAAAAAAAGCAACCGGCGACCACGACAGAGATTGCGCTTACTGAAACGCGCAACCTCGGCAGACCGGAAGTGCTGGTCAAGTTCCGGAGCGGCGTGAGCCAGGCGACGATTGAAAGCCTGACTGCGCGTTTGCATGACACCGTCGAGGACCGCATCGAGAACGCGCCGGGCTGGGAATCGATCGACGACCTGGATAACGCGGACGCAGCGGAGGTCGTTGCGGAGTACAGCCGCCTGCCTGAAGTCGAATACGCCGAACCGAATTTCGAGATCGAGTTGCCTGACTCGATCGATGGACCACTTGTGCCGGTGCTTCCGCACGATCCGCAGTTCAATGATCAATGGGCGCTCGCCAACTCAGGCCAGCGCGGTGGCAAGGAAGGCGCAGACATCAGCGCCACGCTTGCATGGGCCATCACCACGGGCAGCGACAAAGTCGTGGTCGCAGTGCTCGACAGCGGCGTCGATTACACGCACGAAGATCTCGCGTCGAACATGTGGGTGCGTCCGGCGGGCATGGCGCCTTACCGCGACACCGAGCTCGGGATCGTCGACGACCTGAACGGTTTCAACGCGATCGATAACGCTTCCGATCCGATGGATGAAAATGGTCATGGAACCCATTGCGCGGGCATCATCGGTGCTGAAGGTGAAAACAATCTCGGGATCGCGGGCGTGAACTGGAAGGTCCAGATCATGCCGCTGAAGTTCATGAACGCGGGCGGATTTGGGACGACGAAAGATGCGATCGAGGCGATCAATTACGTTATCGAGCGGAAGAAGGCGGGCGTAAACGTTCGCATCATCAGCGCGAGCTGGGGTTCGACGCAGCGGTCTCGTGCGCTCGAAGAAGTCATTCGCAAAGCTTACGAGAACGATATTCTGTTTGTCGCCGCGGCGGGGAATGCGAGCGTCAACAACGATCGTTCACCGCATTACCCGTCGAGCTACAACGTGCCGAACGTGATCAGCGTGGCGGCGTTGGATCGACACGATGCGCTGGCATCGTTCTCGAACTACGGCGCGAAGAGCGTGGCGATCGCGGCGCCGGGTGTGGACATTCTGAGCACGTGGTTGGGGAATGCGTACGAGGAGAAGTCGGGGACGTCGATGGCGACGCCGGTCGTTGCGGGTGTCGCGGCGCTCGTGCTGTCCGAACATCCGCGCCTCTCCGTTGACGAGTTGAAGAAGAAAGTGCTTGCTTCGAGTGATCCGATAGTGGCGTTGAAAGGTAAGACCGTGACCGGTGGCAGAATCAACGCCGCCAAAGCTCTAGAGAATTAAATCCGTCTTAAAATCCGTGTTTATCCGCGGTTAAATAACCACGGATTACACGGATTTAAGAACGGGATAGACCGCGGATAAAGCTGGATTAAGGGTTGGTTAGTTTCTTTTTACCGTCGAGGGCTTCACGGTAAGCGCCGCCGCGGACGTCCCCGAGTTTGATGGCTTCATCAAACTCCTTCACAGCCTCAGCCGTGTTTTCCAGAAACGCGTTGATGCGTCCCATCGATTCGTGAGCCCGCGACATGATCGCCTTGTCAGTCTCGGGTGACGAGGCCGCGATCGCCAAACGGTACTGGCCCAGCGCGCGGTTCAACCGTTCAGCCTGCACCTGCTCGTCCGTCGCGTCCATCGCGGCAAGACTCGCCGTTCGCCCCAGCGCGAAAAAGATGCGCGGCTCGCGCGGATACTCCTTCAACATCTCCCGCAAACGCGCTTCGGCGTCGTTGTAATCCTTGTTCCGCAAGGTGTCTTCGATCGCAGCCAGATCACGCACAAGCGCCGACTCGCGACCGCTTGCATTAGTGACCACTTCCGACTGGAATTTTCGCGCCGCGGTACGCGCCTCGCGCGCCGCCAACGCTCGCCGCACTGTCTCAGCGTATTCCGCCGGACGCTTCGCCTCTCGCACCGGATCGAACGACGCGATCATGTCGGCGAAGAAGTTTGCGAGATCGAACCCCGCACTCTCGATGCCTTTCAACTGATCCGCGAAGAAGAAGGACAGCACCGCACCTTTCTCGTACTCCTCAGCCAAACGCGCGACCGTCTCGTCCTGAATCTCCTTCATCTCGGCTTGCGCCGACTTCCCGATCGCCGCTCGCTCCGCATCAGTCTTCGCGGCCGCCAATCGCGCGCGACTGTCGCGGGTAAGCATCTCGAGCCTGCGCGACTCTTCGTAACGCGCATCGGCTGCGGTCACCAGCGAACGGCTCACACTCAGAAACACATCCGGACTGACCTGCGCGCCCGCTTTTTGCCGTTCCGTCAAAAGCTGCTTGACCTGTTCGCGTCGTTGCGCGATGTCTTTATTGAATCGCAGCACGAGCGCGTCGATGACGTATTGCAGGTATGCGCGGCGCAACTCGGAAGCGGTCGGGTCCGTGCCCTCCGGCACAACTGCGTAATAATCATCGCCGATGATGCGGAAGTTTATCGCCCCGCGCGCCGCGAGCAGATCCGGCAGGATCAAAAACCGGCGCTCTTTCTGCCGGAACGTGTACCTCTTTTCTTTGCTGTTCTTCTTCGAAGGATCTTTAACTTCGACTCGTTCCGACGAAGAAGTCATCGGCCTCGTGTGAAGATACGTGAGCAGTGATCGCACCATCTCGGTCGTGGGCGCGCGCAGCCGATCGCCTTCCGCCTGGTAGGCGCGCACATACTCGACCATGTGCTCGTCAATTCCCGAGCGGCGATAAAACTCCTGCACGAGGGGCGCAAAATCGAGCACCTCCAAAAGCCCGGCAGGCATGTCCTCGGAACGCGCAGGAGCGTCAAACGTCGGCGACTGGCCGAGCGCGAGTGCGAGAGAAACGTAACGCGCCGCCTGATCCGCCGGCGTTGCCGGAGCAGGCAGCCGGTTGCGCTCGTAGAAAGTTTTCAAACGCGCGCGCAGATCGGGATCGAGGCTAGCCAGGTCCTTGCGCAACTTCGCGCGAAACGTCGAAGGCGATCTGCCGGTGGGCGTCGTATCGAGACCGGCAACATCCAACGCTGCCATCACGAGAATGAGTCGCGGGTCCGCCTGGAAGTCGACCCCGTATTCCGAAATCTCAAAGGTCGCGCCGGGCCGCTGTTGAACTGTTTGCGCTGAAACAATTGGGGAAACCAGAATTGTGGTGAGTAAGATCAGTAAGTATTGCTTCAATCGGTATCACTCCGTCTCAATCTGTGGCTCTTGTGATGGCCATAAGCACGCAGCGCCCGTAATGTTAGCGGATAAGCCAGGAGTGAACAAACGACCGAGAGTATCATCCCGCCCACTGCAAAGGGCCACACGATACTCCAACTTTGCACAAACAGAAGCCGGTAATAGTCGCCGGAAAAAAGGTGCGGGTTCTTCAGCAGTTCGAGTCCTTCATCCGGAATGCGCCACGGGCGGCCGAGGATGAAAGCGCCAACGCCATACGACGCGATGATGATCGGTACGAGCGTCAGAAACGGGTTGTTGACGAACGTGCCCGAGTAGATGGCGACTTTGTTGAAGCGAAAGAGGAAGGCAAGCGCGGTCGCCAAAAGCGTGTGAAGACCGAGAAACGGCGAGAACGCGATGAAGACGCCGATGGAAAAAGCAAGCGCCGTCCGCTCCGGTGGATCATCGATCGCAAGCAGACGGCGAAATGCGGCACGAAACATTACATACTGGCCGCAGATTTTCGCGGATGAACGCGGACTGCGTTCGTTTGCGAGAATCTGCGGCCGAAACCTACTTTACTGAAAACTCTTCAATGCTTCTGCTTCGTTGTCGTACGCGTCAAAGACAGTAAGCAGTTTTGTAATTACTAACAAATTCTGGATTCTGTCAGTCAGATTCAGCAACTTGAGCTGGCCACCCTGACGTTTCACGGTCGTGTAGTTAGCAATCAATTCGCCGATACCGCTCGAGTCCATGTACTTAACGCCCGCGAGATTGAGCAAAAGCTTTTTCTTGCCGGTGTCGGCCAGATTCCGGATTGCATCGCGCAGCGCAATGCTGCCCTCACCGATACGGACTTCACCAGTCAAATCGAGAATGGTGACGTCTCCTGCTTGTCGTTCTTTCACATCGAGCTCAGCCATTACTTCCTCCGTTCAGCTTCCCAACGAAAACGCCGGGAGTTTATTTGAAGCTGTTGAGGGCCTCTGCTTCGCTTTCGTAAACGTCAAAGACAGTCAGGAGCTTGGTGATGGCCAACAGATCCTGAAGTTTCTGTGTGAGATTGAGCAGCTTGAGCTGTCCTCCGTCTTTGTTGATAGCGGTGTAACTCGACACCAGTTCACCAATGCCGCTGGAATCAATGTAACCCACACCCGCGAGGTTTAGCAGAATGCGCCTCTTGCCCTCTTCGAGCACACGCCGGATGGCGGTGCGTAGCGCGACGCTTCCTTCACCGATCGTTATCTTCCCGCTCATGTCAAGCACGGTTACATCTCCGGCTTGACGCTCGTTGATATTCAACTCAGCCATTTCAGAAATCTCCTTTATGCAATTGCGATTAACGTCGCTTGAGCATGCGCACTGTTGTACCACCGCCGGGTCTTATCGACCAGTCGACTTCATCCATAAAAGTGCGCATAAAAAAGATGCCACGGCCCGAGGTCTTCAAGATGTTCTCTTGTTCTGTTGGATCTGGGACTTCTTCCGGGTTGAACCCTGGCCCCTGGTCGTGCACGCTGATTTCAACAGCGTCAGGCGAGCTCTTCAAAATGACTTCTACGACCTTGCCCTGGTCCTCACGATTGCCATGAAGCACAGCGTTCGTCACGGCCTCGCGCACGGCCATGTCGATTCCAAACGCAGCGTCATCAGCGATCCCGGAACGGCCAACAAAATCAGCAACTGCGGCGGCCGCAGTAGCAACCGTGTCAATGCTGCTGGGGAAAGTTAGCTCGCTCGTCTCTACGGCCACAACTCTTATGCATGACCTCTCCGAAAGCCACTGCGCGAGGACTCGGGCTGCTTTCTAATACCATCAGACACTTATCAGGAGTTTGAGGATGTACCACGCTGCGTGTGTGTGTGTCAAGAATGGCGCTACGGATTTTCAAACGATGAAACCGAGGCCCTTCAACGTGCGATCGAGCTCCTCTAAATCGAGAGGCTTGCTGAGATATTTATTACACCCGGTTTCCAGTGCCGCTTCCTTCATGCCGTAGACGTCGTAAGCAGTGATCGCGACGATCGGTACTTTCTCACCACTCCCCTCGAACTGCCGGAAGTTCTTCACCGCCTCCAACCCATCGAGAACAGGCATATTCAGGTCGATAACGATAAGACTCGGACGATGCCGTTGCGCGATTTCGAGCGCTTGTTGGCCGTCTTCGGCTTCAAACACGCGGTAGCCTTTCATTTCGAAGGCGCGCTTGAGCATAATGCGCGTGTCGAACGAATCTTCAGCCACCAGCACTGTTGGATTAATAATTGAAGACACTGCTTCCCACATCAGGCTAAATGCCGTACTGCTACCCAGCTTGTTAGGGGGGATCGTCAGGGGAAATCCCGAGCCGGAGGGGAAATGCCTTGCGGGATGGATTACTTATAACATACTCAATCGCTTTGTGTCCGTTGTCGGACAAACTTAAATGACAATTGCACCAGCACGCCAGATCAATGGTCGGTTGCGTTTGCCGGGAGATAAGTCGATCTCTCACCGGGCCGCACTGATTGCAGCGCTCGCCTCCGGAAGCTCTGAAATCTCCAATTTTTCCACCGCGCGTGACTGCGCCTCGACCCTCGATTGCCTTCGGGATCTCGGTATTTCCATCGAACAGAAGGACGGCAAACTGCTCTTTGCAGGTGGTGAAAAACTGGTTGAACCAGTCAAGCCGCTGGATTGCGGGAATAGCGGTTCCACCTTGCGCATCCTCGCCGGAGTCCTGGCAGGGCACGATCTCACTGCCGAACTTGTCGGAGATGAATCGCTGAGTTCGCGTCCGATGCGACGAATCATCGAACCGCTCGAGCACATGGGAGCGAAGATTCAATCGACTGATGGCAAGGCGCCGCTAAAGATTCGTGGCGCACGGAAACCGGCTCCCATCACTTACAAACTCCCAGTCGCCAGCGCCCAGGTCAAATCCGCAATTCTGTTTGCCGCGCTCAATGCCGAAGGTCGAACGACCGTTATCGAACCGTCGCCGACGCGCGACCACACGGAGCGGCTGTTCAATGGTTTTGGTGTGCCAGTCACCACGACGGATTTGTCTGTCACGCTCGATGGCCCGGGGCGATTCAACGGCGGCGCGATAACGATTCCCGGCGACGTCTCATCGGCGGCATATTTCGTCGTGGCCGCGATGCTGCTGCCCCGGTCAGATCTGACCATTGACGAAGTGGGGTTGAATCCTACACGCGCAGCTTTTCTTTCGGTGCTGAGTTCATGGGGCGCAGACATTTCAACTTCGGATTTACAAACAGAACGAAACGAGCCATACGGAACGATCAACGTGCGCGGAGGTGTTACGAGAGTCGCCGACGAAGACGAACGAACGCTGAGCCGATCGATGATTCCGTCGTTGATCGACGAACTGCCGTTGCTGGCTGTCGCCGGCTCGCAGATCAAAGGCGGCATTCGCATTCGTGATGCGGGCGAGTTGAGGCTGAAAGAGAGTGACCGGCTCGCTGCGACGGCGGTAAACCTGCGCGCGATGGGTGCGGAGGTGGAGGAGTTCGAGGACGGGCTTTCTGTCGCCGGGCCGGCACGGCTCCACGGCGCCTCGATCGATTCCCGTGGCGACCACCGGATCGCAATGGCGTTCGCGGTTGCGGCGCTCATCGCCGATGGTGAAACAGAGATCGCCGGTTCAGAATGCGTCGCGATTTCGTTTCCTGAGTTCTTCGGGCTGCTTCAGTCGGTCAGCGTGAGATGAAAGTAGTAATCACCGGTTTCATGGGCTGCGGGAAGACGATGGTCGCGCGTGCACTGGCGCGGCGACTCAATCTCGGAATGATTGACCTCGATAACTTCATCACGGAAAGAGAAGGACGATCGCCCGCGCAACTGATCGTAGAAGATGGGGAGGAGGCGTTTCGTGCTATCGAGACGCATCATTTGCGTGAATTGCTGAAGACTCATGCGGCGGGTGTGATTGCACTCGGTGGCGGCGCGTGGATTCAGGAGACAAATCGCGAGTTGATTCACCAGAACGATTGCTTGAGTGTGTGGTTGGACGCGCCTTTTGAAATCTGTTGGAAGAGGATTGAGGCGTCCGAAGAGCATCGGCCGCTGGGGAAAACGAGAGAGCAGGCGCAGGCTCTCTTCGCTCACCGGCGGCCGATTTATGGACTTGCAGACGTTCACATCAGCATCGTCGCTTCAGAAAGTGTCGACGACATAGCTGACAGGATTACGCTTTAAAACTTGTACTTCAACGCGAACTGCATCTGCCTCGAACTTCCCGAATCGCCTGTCGCAAAACGCGTGTTCGTGATCTGCCCGAAGTTGCCAGTTCCCACCACACGACCCGGCTGACCAAAATTCGCGTGGTTGAGTAGATCAAAAACCTCCCATCGAAACTCGATTAGCTGGCTCTCAGTCAACTTCGTCCGCTTAATCACCGAGAAGTCTGTGTTGTTGAATCCCGGACCGATCACGACGTTGCGGCCGAGACTCCCAAAGCGTCCCACCGGCACGATAAACGGACTCGTATCGAACCAGCGGTTCGGAGTGCCGATGATCTCAATCGGACCAGTCACGTCGGGTCTCACCGTGTTGTTTGTACCCGTGAACGTCGAGTTATTGATCACGATGTTAACCGGATTCCCACTCTGCGACTGGACGATCGACGATAGCTGCCAGCCCTCGACCAATTTATTTCCGCGGAACGGCAGTTCGTACAGCCCGCTGAATACAAAGCGATGGCGCGCATCGAAATCCGAAAGACCGCGGCTGTCGCGCAGGTCGTAACTGTCCTGCACGATGACGCCCTGGCTATTCAGCGAGTTGTAATCGATCGACTTCGAGAACGTGTACGACGCGTTGAACTGGAACCCGCGCGATAGGCGCTTGGTCGCCGTGAGCCAGAGCGCGTTGTAACTCGAGTTTGCCGTGCCTTCAATCTGCACGATATTGTTCAAGGCAGCGTTGGCACGAATCGGACTCGAGCCGGAAACCTTCAAAAACGGTCGCGGACCACCCTTAATCGGTTGGTTGATGTTTCGCGAAATTCTCAGGTGAGTTCCCTTTGTGCCGAAGTAGCCGATAGTCACGGCGAGGTCGCGCGCCACTTCACGTTGAATATTGAGGTTCCACGATTGTACGTAGGCATTGTCGAAATCAGGATCGACAGTGCCAGGAGCGAGGCCCGCAGCCGCCGCGATCAGATCGGCATTGGCGAAAGTTATCGCGCCCGTGAAAGTGCGCGGATCGGCAAACGGAGGATTGCCCGTCAGCGGGTTCACCACGTTTGTGACCGGCTGATCGGCCAGAATCGCGTAGGCAGCACGCACCGACGTCTTCCCATCGTTGAATGGATCCCACGCGATGCCGACGCGTGGTTGGAAGTTCTTATTGTTTTCGTGATAGACCTTGTCAATGCCCGAACCAACGCGGACCAACGAGCTCGTCGTTGGATCGAAAACGACAAACCGGTCGTACCGCTCGCTCGGAGTCATGTTCCAGTCGTAGCGCAATCCGAGTTCGAGCGTCACGGTTGGACGGACCTTGAAGTTGTCCTGTACGTAAAGCCCGAGCGCGCTTTGAACGATGGAATTCGAGCGGTCACCCAACGTGATGTTGAATGAGTTGGCAGTTCCATTGATGAAACTGGTCAGGTTCGGAAAAACGAACGAGCCGGTATCGCGGGCGAAATTGTTGTTATAGAAACGCCGCCCCTCACCACCAAACTTGAACGAGTGGTTGCCTTTCAGATAGTTGAGCGTGTCAGAAAAAACGACAGTTGTGTCCGCGCGGCCCTGCGGAAATCCCGCTGGACCACCGATATTGAAATTGAAGCCCGTAATGCTTATCTGTGGCAGGCCGAGGTCCTCGTTGATTCCATTGTGTATATCGAAGTCAACAGGATTCACCTGCAGGTTGGGTGAGAATGTGATGTTGATGCGATTGAAGCCCAGGCGCGCTTCGTTGGTCAGGTTTGGACCAAAGATGTGCGTTTCGTTGAGAGTGAAAATCTGACGATGCGACTGTCGCGTGTCGCCAAAGCCGGGCAGGGTGTTGCCCTGCAGGTTTGGCTCGCCACGTTTGTCGCGTTGAAAAGCATAGTAACCGTGGAGACGATCGTTGGCATTGAAGTTGTGACTCATATCGACAGTCCACTGATCGATGTCGACCGGTGCTGTGCCCGAGCCTGAAAACCTGGCTATCTGTGTCGGTACATTATTGACGAGGACAGTATCGACACTCGTCGCTTTCGGAATCAATGGCAACAACTTCAGGACGGTTGAGTTTGCGACTGACGCCCGCTGCGCATCGGTCAAAACGTTACCGGTGAGCGTCAAGCCCTGGCGTTGCCGCAGTCCTTCATAACTAAAGAAAAAGAAAGTGCGGTTCTTGCCGTTATAACTAAACACGTCGCCGCCCGTGCCGAAGTGCGGCAGGTTTACCGGGCCGCCAAGGTTGAAACCAAACTGATTGCGTTTGAACGGGGGCTTGCGGGCGTCGAAGAAGTTGCGCGCGTCGAGCGCCTCGTTGCGCAGGAATTCGAAGAACTCGCCGTGGTAGTTGTTCGTGCCGGAACTGGTCGCGATGTTCACGATCGCGCCGGAGTTTCGGCCGTACTCGGCGCTGAAAGTCGAATTATCGACTTTGAATTCCTGCACGGTGTTTATGGACGGCTGGAAAGTAATCTGGTTCTGCGCCATATCGTTGAGGTTGATACCGTTAATCATGAAGTTAACCGTATCTTCACGGCCGCCGGCCGTGTTGAAGGCGAACGAACCCTGGCCGCGGAGTGGCGCGGTTAAAAAGCCATTTTGGGGCGGCGTCACGGAACCGGGAATGAGCAGGCCGAGGTCAACGAAGTGACGGCCGTTCAACGGGATCTCCTGCACGGTTCGCTGGTTGATTACAGTGCCGACTGACGTGGTTGCAGTCTCGATAACCGGAACATCCGACGAGACGAGAACTTGTTCCGAAATCGCGCCGACGTCCATTTGGAAATTCTGGACCGCGGTTTTCGCAACCTCGAGCCTGACCTGATCGGCAACCTGGGTCTTGAAGCCCTCGACCCTTACCTCGACGGTGTAGACGCCGACAGGTAACGCAGCCACCTGGTAATTACCGTCGGTGTCGGTTTGCGTGGTGCGCTCGGTAGACGTGTTTCTATTTCTGACGATGACGGTCGCATTCGGGAGCACCGCGCCTTTTGAATCGGTGACAGTGCCCTGAAGTGTAGCTGTTGATTGGGCCAATGCTGAGGAAGTCGCTAGGAGAGCGGCTACGAGCATCAAGAACGGAAAGAACAGTGCGATTCTTTTGCTTAGCATAAAAACCTCCTGACCATGGCTGGGCAAGCATTTCAAACGGGAGAGAAAAAGGCTTTAAGCAATGGGGATGCCGAAAGAGTCGACCTTCGGCCACCACATTTCCTTAGCAAATCGTGCTTTGACGTTTAGCTCCGATCCAAAAACCACAAGGGCGATCCGAAAACACAGGGGGGCTAAATCGTGACCACGGATAACACGGATTTTAAAATCCGGATTTTTATCCGTGTCATCCGTGGTTATGCTTACCACTGAACCAGAAAATCGCGGAGCATCCTATACATCGCGTCGAACGAGTCCGCACAGAACAGGATTGACTGGTAGTGCGTTGGATCGTAGACGTGGTTCGCAGCCGCTGTCAGATCCAACGGTCGCAGCTCAGCCTTGTGCATCTCTGCCAGCTCACCCGCCGACGACAACAAACCGGTCCCGTAAGCCTTGATCCGGTCGTCTTCACGCAACACGCCAAATTCAATCGTGAACCAGTAGATGCGCGCGAGACGATCGAAATCGTCAGTGCGCGTCGTGCGTTTCACCGTTTCGCCAAACAGACGATTGAGCTCCGCGAGACGAGGGCTTGCGAGCGTTACCGCGTGGCCGATTATCTCGTGGGCCACGTCCGGCTCCGGCGTGTACAGCGGCGTGGAGTGATGGCGAATGTACTGCGTCGAAAGAAAGACGCCCTGGGCCAGCGACTCGAGAAAGACTCGCGGCTCGACGAGTCCCGCCACCGGCTCCAGTCTGAAACCACTGATCGCTTCGACTTTTTGACTGACTTCGTCGAGCTGCGGAATGCGATCGGCGGCAAAGTCGAGACGTTTCAGACATTCGAGATACTCCGCACAGGCATGCTCCCGGTGTGCGGGGCGCAGCGCTTCCCAAATCGTTTGCCAGACGCCATGTTCGAGTTCCGTATAGGGAGCAGCAGGGATGGGTGAACCGGGCTCGTAAGACATAGCAATCTGAGCGATGGCGTTGCGGCGGGCGCGATACTCCTGGTCTCGAAAGCCGGGGTGGTCCGGGTCGAGTTTCACGATCGCATTGCGATCCAGGCCGGTTTCATCGCCATTCGCTGTCAGCATGCGAACGTCCACATGGTCGCGTAAAAGAGTTTGGGGTTCGGTTAGTGTCGTCACTTTGGTTCACCTCCTCGGTTTCAGCGCACAAAAAAACCGGCCACCAATCCGCCTGGGATTGATGGCCGGTTTAGGAAACTTGTCTAAAGTGCTATATCGTCAACGCACGCCGACAGCCCATCGCCTGACCGTCCCTCCCAACGGAGAGCGGGCCGTAATAGTAATAATAGCGATAAAGGCTCTGGCTCATGACGTGAAGACAGGATAAGCGCTCCATAAATCCCTTGTCAATCCTCCTAAATCCCGAAATCGCCTCTTTACTTCAGCCGCAGCGTCTGCCGTGATTTGAAAAAATCAGCCCACGCGTCGCCCTTCTTCAACAGCTCGGGCACGTTCACGATCGTGAAGTCCGCAATCTTCACGCCCTCCGAGACCTGCTTCCACGTCAACGGCATCGACACGGACGCCTTAGGCTTCGCTCGCGCGGTAAACGCCGCCGCCAAACTCTTCCCTCGCGCGTTCTGCATCCAGTCGACATAAACCTGCGTGCTCTTTCGTTTCGCAATCGTCCTCTCGACGGTCGCGATCTTTGGCGCGCGTTGCGCAACTTCACTCGCGAACAGTCTCGCAAACTCCGCCACCTTGTCGTACTCGTTCGCCGGTTTCAACGGCACGTAAATATGAATCCCGGAAGAGCCCGACGTTTTCGGAAACGCCTCCAACCCGACCTCATCAGCAACTTCTTTTACGACCAGCGCAACTTGCAAAACGTTCTCCCACGGCGCGGTCTTCGGATCGAGGTCAATCGCGATCCAATCCGGCTTGTCGAGCCTTTTAACGACGGAATGCCAGGGATGCTGCTCGATCGTTCCGAGATTGACGAAGTGAAGCAACGAGCCCACCGTGGAATAGACGCCGTAATCCAATTCCCGGCCTTCCTGGTTTGTCAGTCGCGCCGTTTTGATGAAGTCGGGCGCGCTATCGAGGTCCTGCTGGAAAAACATCGGCGCCTTGATGCCGCGCGGATAGCGTTGCAGAATCGCCGGCCGGTCCTGCAGGTACGGCATGATGTAATCGGCGATTTTTAAGTAATAACTCAGCAGATCAAACTTGGTGAGTTTCTCGTCGGGCCAATAGATACGGTCCAGGCTCGTGACTGAAACCTGTTCGCGGCCCACCTTGAGAAGCAGATCGCCTTTCGGCCGGTCCAAACTGAGGAACTCGTCCGTCGTGATGACAGTTCCACCTTTTTGCCGCGTGCGTTTGACTCCGGACGTCTTAGTCCCTTCTTTTGGCATCTCTCAAACCGTGCAATAATCGAAGAAGTTTACAACGCAACTTTCACGGAAGTGCTCTAAAATTGGTCCTACCATGCGAACAATAATTATCACCCTGCTGCTAACTGTGCTCACTTCATTGCCGGGAGCAGCGCCGGCAACCGTAACTTATAATCTCGACCCCAGCCAAAGCAAATTCATGGCCCACGCGAACAGGAGCGGTCTCTTCTGGTTCAAGGGCCACAGTCACCACCTTGACGCCGGGGACTTCAGCGGTCAGGTCCAGATTACGGAGGGAACAGTCACGCCTGCCTCGTTGCGTCTCGTCGTGAAAGCGGCTTCGTTGCACGAAACCGGCGCTGACTTCACCGAACCGCAAAAGCAGATCATCAACAAAGAACTGCACGACATCGTGCTGCATCCAGATCAGTATCCTGAGATCATTTTTCAAAGCACGAACGTCACGGTGAAGAAATCAGCCGGCGATCGTCATGAAGTGAAGATCGACGGCGATCTAACGCTGCACGGCGTTACGCGTCGAATAACGATCCCGGCAGTCGTGACGCTCAACGGAAATAATCTGCATGCGGTAGGCGGGTTCAGCATCGATCGCGACGACTTCAAAGTGAAGGCGACGTCGGCGTTTCATGGAATGGTGCGCGTGAGTGGCACCGTCAGATTTGATTTCGATATTTTAGGCCACAGATGAAGGCGTGTACCCGTTCGGGTGGGCCATCATCCATTTCCAGGCTGACTCGATGATCAATCCGAGGTCCTGAAACTGCGGCTGCCAGCCGAGTTCTCTCTTGATCTTGTCGGAGCTTGCGATCAAAACCGCCGGATCACCCGGGCGCCGTGGTCCCATGCGCACCGGAATCTCTTTCCCCGTAACTCGCCGCGCGGTCTCAATCACGTCGCGAACACTGTACCCATCGCCGCCGCAACCAAGGTTGTAAATCGCACTACGTTCATCCAGGATGCCGAGCGCGAGGATGTGCGCACGCGCCAGATCAATCACGTGAATGTAGTCGCGAATACACGTCCCGTCCGATGTCGGATAATCGTCGCCGTAGATCTCAACGTGAGTGCGTTTGCCGGTCGCCGCCTGTAACGTGATCGGAATGATGTGACTCTCCGGATCGTGATCCTCACCGCACTGCTCACTTGCTCCCGCGGCGTTGAAATATCTCATCGAAGCGTAGTGCAGCCCGTACGCCCGCTCGTACCAGTGCATCGCGCGCTCAAAAGCGAGCTTCGATTCGCCGTACGGATTTGTCGGATTGGTGGAAGCAGTTTCAAAAATCGGTTGCGCTTCGGGTTCGCCGTACGTCGCCGCGGTTGAAGAGAAAACAATCCTTTTCACTCCGCATTCACGCATCGCATCAAGCAACACGAGCCCTGCGACGACGTTGTTGTGATAGTACTTCGCCGGTTGCTCGACCGACTCACCCACGAGCGAATACGCAGCCATGTGAATGACGGCTTCGATTTGATTGTCTTTGAGTGTTTGGCGCAGGCCTTCGCCGTCGTGCAGATCGCCGTCGACGAATTGTGCTCCGTCGACGACCGCACCGCGATGGCCCTTGACGAGATTATCGTAGACCACCACCTGGTGGCCGTCTTTGACGAGCTGCTCGCTGACTACACTGCCGATGTAGCCGGCGCCTCCGGTGACTAAAACGCGCATGCGAAATCCTGTCAGAAATTTTATCAGGTTATGGCAACGTTAGGCTGAGGCGCTGCCGCGTCTGCTTTGATGGACTCGGTCGGAACGTAGTAAAGGATGCGACCACAATTGTCGCAGGTGATGATTTCCTCGCCGCGCCGTATTTCCGCCATCACTTGTGGCCTGAGCGACATGAAACACGCGGTGCAGGAACGATTGCGCGCTTCGGCGACTGCGACTCCGTCGCGAATGCGATTTTTAATCCGCGAATAAAGCCCGCTGATCTGTTTTGGCAAGTTGGCAAACAACTCTTCGCGTTCTTTGCGAGCTGTTGCCAATCGTTCTCCGATCGTGCCGGAGTCGTCGTCGAAGGCCTTGAGTTTGGCTTCGCGATCGGAATTGAGAGTCGCAATCTCGTCGGCACGTTCTTTCAAAGCTGCTTCCGCTTGTTCGAGGTTCTCCATCTGTTCGAGGACCTGCGTTTCCAACGCCGAGATCTGTTTGCGGGCCGCATCTGCTTCGCGAATCGCCGCCGTGTATTCGTCCTGCTTCTTTGAGGACATCAGATTTCGTTCTGCCCGCTCGGCGCGTCCTCGTTGTTCGACCACTTCGTTTTCCAAACGGGCGCGGGTGTGTTTCGCCTCATCGCGGCGGCTTTCGAGCGCCCTAATTTCAAAGGCGCGCTGATCGAACTCTCTTTCGATCTCGGCGCGCCTTTCTGGTATCGCTTCTTGGTCTTTTTCTAGTTTTCGTATGCTGGTGTCAAGATTCTGCAAAGCGATTAACTTCTGTAATTCCGCTTTCACGCTTTATGCACTCCTCAAAAGATCAGGGCTGAGTATGACGAATCCCATTGCTGGGTGATCATCACACAACAAAGCGTTTGGCGCAAGCGCCGCTAGAGAAAGCCGCAGATGCACGCAGATGAACGCAAATCAGAAAGAGTTTTCTGATCTGCGTTTTTCTGCGTCAAGCTGCGGTTTTCTAATTAACTAAATCGGGCCGCGCTCAGATCGCAGGATCCTCGCTCGCGGCGTCACGCGCACGCGTGGCATTGCGATGTTGATCGCCGGAATGGCCGGAATCACGATGTTTGGCATCGCGATATCGATGTCCGGGAACTCGATTCGAGGAATAACGATGCGGCGCCCGATCTGCGGCTGGCCCAACGTTCCAAAGCCACCACCTTCACGCGGAGTCACGTGGATCGTCTGTTGGGATTTGTTGCGGATGATCGTCAACGTGACGTCGCCGTCCTTCTTACGGTTGATCGCGCGCGAGATGTCGCCCGGCGAATCGACCGCTTCACCGTCGATAGCGGTGATCACGTCGCCGGCTTTCACGCCCGCTTTCGCCGCTGGACCATCGTCGCTGACTGACGTTACGAGCACGCCTTTGCCGCCTGTGATGCCAAAGTAATCGGCGAGTTGTTTCGTGAGCTCCATCGTGCTCACGCCGATCCTGCGGCTGTTGCCCAGAACGAAAGTCAAATCGCCGTTGTCACGAAACTTGTCGAGGCCTTCGAATTTGAAGTTCTTCCGATCGAAGTTCTTCAGATCGCCTTCCCATTTCCAAACCCGGGGCTCACCGCGAAACAGATCGCCAACCATGCTGGTGTTGTTTCGTTTGCCGATCGTTGCGGTGATCTCCTGCTCCGCGCCGCCGCGACTAAAAGTCACTCTTACCGACTGATCCGGCGCGAGCTCAGAAACAACGCGGTTGAGTTTGCGAACGCTCGTGACGTTCTCGCCGTCGATGCGCAGGATAACGTCGTCTTTTCGCAAGCCCGCTTTCTCGGCGGGACTGTCTTTAATTACCTGGGTCACGCCGACGCCGCGCACCTGGTTCATGTGGTAGCGGTCCATGTTCTCGCGGCTGATGTTTTCGGCGTAGATACCCAAAAACCCGCCGCCGTCGATCATGAGTGAAAAGTTTTGTTCAAGAGGTTCATCTGGGGACGCAGGCGGGGCGGGTTGCTGCGCGAACGCGAAGCCCGCGACCAGAAAAATAGCGGCGGGGAGACCAATCAAGAATTTGATTTTCATACAGATTTCCTCCGGAAGAGTTTGCGCTTTACACGCGTGCCCGGAGGGACGGTTCCAAAAACTTAGCCGCTGATTTTCGCAGATGAACGCGGATCTGATCGGCGTTTATTTGCGTTTATCTGCGGCTTAAGAAAAAGGTTTGTAGACTTCGGTGTCGCCGTTCAGTTCGAATGCGATTTTTCGTTCGCTGTGTGCGAGATCAAGGTGAGCGACTGCTTCTGAAACCGAAAGAAAGCGGTGTACGTCGTCGGCGGTCGGAAACATCTTTAGGGCGACGTCCCACGCGGTCACGCCCGCCTTCGCGACGAGGGCAATCACCTGCGACTGCCGTTCCTGAAATGCTCTGAAGTAACGATGAAACAGTTCCTCGTAATCGTTAATCGGCTCGCCGTGTCCGCCGTAAACGAGCGTCGGCGAGAACGAGCGCAACCGCGCGAGGCTAACGAGATACTCCGCGAGGGACGGGAAACGCCGCGACGGATCGATCGGATCGGGAGACAAGACGGGGTTTGGAGTAATTCGTTTCAGCACGCAGTCGCCGGCGATCACCGTGCGATCGGCTTCACGAAGAAACGAGCAGGAGCCGGGTGTGTGGCCGGGCGTGTGCAGGATGCGCAGGCTGCCGGATTCAAACTCGAGTTCAGCCTCGTCCGAAAGCGCGGTGTATTCGTCGTCGCCGAATGAGTCGGCATACTTCCGCATCCGATCGTACATGCCGCGCATGCGCTCGATTTCCTCTTCCGGAACACCGGCGCGCACAAGCAACGTGCGGTGCTCTTCATACTCGAGCCGGCTGTGGCGATGACCTGTCTCCCAGTTGTGAACGAAGACTTCCGCGTTCTTTGCTTCGTCGCGCAGGGATTTCGCCAGGCCGCAGTGATCTTCGTGCGCGTGAGTGAGCACGATACGACGCAGATCCGAAACGAGGAAGCCGGCTTTACGCAAACCCGCGCGGAGAGCTTCGATGGCTTCTTTCGTCTTTGGACCAGTGTCGATGATCGTCAACGGATCTTCGGCGATGAGATAGACGTTGACCGGCCCGATGTAGAAAGGCGTTGGAACTGAGATCGGAATGACGCGCATTAAGAAGTTAGCCGCAGATAAACGCGGATCTGCGCTGATCTGCGTTTATCTGCGGCTCGTTTTTAGTAGGTCCATTTGTTGGCGGCGATCATTTCGTCGGCGATGCGTTGGCGCGCCGCGATGGTGTTCATTGGCTGCAACTTCGTGAACCGTCTTAACGCGGCCAGCAGCGTCCGCAGTTCATCACCTTCAGCCATTCCCGCGAGCGTGTTCTTCGCGACAGCCTCGATTCGTTCGACCGCGTCATTGCAGAACACGCGCGTCATGTCCAGATAACGCGCCGATGCGTCTTCGCCCTGCTTCGCGGCGAGTTTACGCGCCCGGAGAATCGCAGTCTCCATCGCGTACGTATCCATGATGATGTCGGCGATGCCCATCAGGATTTCCTGCTGATCGCCGAGTTTCATCATGTACTTCTGCGCCGCAGTGCCAAGCGTCATGAGCGCAACTTTCTTGGCGTTGGTAGTGAGTTTCTGTTCAGCCGCAAGCAAACTGTCGTCGTCATCAAAACCGCCCACCTGCGGCGACAGCACTTCATCCATCAGCGCCTGCGCGGCGGGCAGCAGCGCGAGGTTGCCGCTGAGCGCACTCTTCATCAATCGACCAGGAATCAGCATGCGATTGATTTCGTTCGTGCCTTCGAAGATGCGATTGATGCGCGAATCGCGATACGCGCGCTCGGCGGGATAATCAGCCGAGTAACCGTAGCCGCCGAAGATCTGGACCATCTCGTCGGCGACGAAATCGCAGTACTCAGAAAGCGCCACCTTGATGATGGAACACTCGGCTGCGTACTCTTCGATCGCACGTAGACGCGCGTCCATATCCTTCGAATCAACCGCGCCGATACCAGCCTCGATCATGCCGAGCGTGCGATAGATCATCGACTCGCCTACCCACGTGCGAATCGCTTGTTCCGCAAGTTTTGCTTTGATCGCACCAAACGACGAAATCGATTTGCCAAACTGATGGCGCTCATTCGCGTAACGCACCGATTCATTGACCATCAACTTCATTCCGCCGACGCACATCGCGCCCAGTTTGAACCGGCCGATGTTCAGCACGTTGAAAGCGATCTTGTGTCCTTTGCCAACTTCGCCGAGCAGATTCTCGACTGGCGTGCGCACGTCCGAAAGCACGAGCGCCGTCGTGCTCGAGCCTTTGATTCCCATCTTGTGTTCTTCGGCGCCGGAAGTGAGTCCCGGTTGCCGTTCGACGATAAACGCGCTGAACTTGTTACCGTCGACCTTTGCGAACACGATGAAGATGTCGGCGAAGCCGCCGTTGGTAATCCACATCTTCTCACCGTTGAGAATGTACTCCTTTCCGTCGTCACTCAAACGTGCTGTCGCCTTCGCGGCCATTGCGTCGGAGCCGGAGCCGGCCTCAGTCAGCGCATAAGCCGTAATCAACTCGCCGGCTGCGATTTTGGGCAGGTACTTCTGCTTCGCGGCGTCAGTCGCGAAATAGATGATCGGCAACAGGCCGATGCCGCTTTCCGCGCCGAGTGTCGTGGCGAAAGAAGCCGAGCGGCCGATGTTCTCGCCGACCAGCGCGCCACTCGTTTGATCGAGACCAAGCCCGCCATACTCTTCGGGTATGTTGGCGCCGATCAATCCGAGTTCAGCCGCTTTGCCGACGAGTTCGCGCGCCAGTTTCCAATCGTGCTGCTCGAGCTCGTCCAGTCGAGGAACAACCTCGTTATCGATAAACTGCCGCGTGGTCTCCGCGATCATGCGATGCTCTTCACTGAAGTCTTCCGGTGTGAAGATCTCGTCGGTGGTCCGTTCTTCGATCAGAAACGCCCCACCCTTGATGAGCTGTCTTTGTTCGGCTACGGCTGACATAGTTTCCTCCCAATCGTATTCAATTCGGGTAATCCGTGGTTACAGCCTCTCTAAAATTCCCGCGGCGCCCATGCCGCCGCCAACACACATCGTCACCATTCCGTATCGACCGTTGCGACGCTCCAACTCTCGCAGAATGCTGGCGGTGAGTTTTGCCCCCGTGCAGCCGAGTGGATGGCCCAGCGCGATCGCACCGCCATTTACGTTGACCTTCTCCGGATCGAGTCCCAACGTTTTGATCACGGCGAGCGACTGCGCCGCAAACGCTTCGTTCAACTCAATCACATCGATGTCGGCGAGCGTCAGCCCGGCGAGTTTCAACACCTTCGGAATGGCGAACACCGGTCCAATGCCCATCTCTTCCGGCGGGCAACCCGCGGTCGCGTACGCAACAAAACGCGCCATCGGTTTCGCTCCCAAGTCGCGCGCGCGTGCGTCAGACATGACGATCGCCGCGGCGGCACCGTCGGACATCTGCGACGCGTTGCCGGCGGTGATCGTTCCTTTGACGTGAAACGCCGGCTTGAGTTTCGCAAGACCTTCGGCTGACGTGTCGCGCCGTACGCCCTCGTCTTTATCAAACACGACTTCGCGTCGCTGCTTCTTTCCGTTTTCATCCAGGTCTTCGAGCGTCACGTTCAGCGGAACAGTCTCATCAGTGAACTTCCCTGCATCCAGCGCAGCCGCAGCGCGCGTGTGTGAACGCAGCGCAAACTCATCCTGCTCCTTACGCGACACTTCATACTTGCGCGCAACATTCTCCGTCGCCAATCCCATGCTCAAATAGAAATCGGGATAGTGGTCAACCAGGTAAGGATTCGGCCGGATGATGTGACCACCCATCGGGATCATCGACATCGTTTCCAGCCCGCCCGCGACGATCACTTCCGCGCCGCCGCTCTTGATTCTCTCCGCCGCCATCGCGATCGACTGCAACCCCGACGAACAAAAACGATTGATCGTCATCGCACTCGTCTCAACGGGCAAGCCTGCGCGAATCGCCGCGGCGCGAGCGACGTTCATGCCCTGCTCGGCCTCCGGCATCGCGCACCCCATAATCACGTCTTCGACTTCAGACGTCTCCAACCCCGGCACGCGCGCAACCGCGTCCTTTATTACTGCCGCACCCATTTCATCGGGTCGCGTTGTGCGCAACGTCCCCTTCGGCGCCTTTCCGACTGCGGTCCTAACCGCCGATACGATCACTGCATCTCTCATAACAAAACCCCAATCCGTGTAAATCCTGCTTTGAAGATCCGTTAAATCCGTGGTTAATTTCTTAACGGCTTTCCAGTTTTCAACATGTGCGCGAGCCGTTCCTGCGTCTTGCGTTTGCCGACGAGTGAAAGGAACGCCTCACGCTCGAGGTCCAAAAGATAGTGCTCGGAAACACGCGTCGGATGATTCAAGTCTCCGCCCGTTAAGATGCGGGCCAGATGGGTGCCAATCTCCGCATCGTGGTCTGAAATATATCCCGCACGCTTCATCTGGTGAATACCGAGTTTCAACGTCGCGAGCGCGGGTGCGCCCAACGCCAGAATGTCCTTGCGGGGTTGCGGCTCGACGTATCCGCTTGCTGCCAGTGCGAGCACTTCCTTCTTCGCGTCGGCTATCAAACGATCGACGTTCATCGAAATCGTATCGTCAGCAGAAAGGAAGCCGAGCGTTCTTGCCTCTTCGGCTGAAGTCGCGACCTTTGCGAGCGCGATCGTTTCAAACGCGCGCTTCACAAACGGAAACGGATCCGCGTCGTCAACACCTTTGGGAATCGAATCGAGGGTGC
Organism: Acidobacteriota bacterium; assembly: GCA_046733535.1. GTDB lineage: Bacteria > Acidobacteriota > Blastocatellia > Pyrinomonadales > Pyrinomonadaceae > PSRF01. The sequence continues at coordinate 2,738 of JBKPPH010000122.1, read as the reverse complement.
GCAGCAACATCTCCTTCGTGCCGCCGCCCGCGGGAATGATTCCCACGCCAACTTCGACGAGTCCGATGTAAGTCTCGGCTGCCGCTCTGACGCGATCACCGTGCAGCACCATCTCGCAACCGCCGCCGAAGACCATCTGGAACGGAGCAACGACGACGGGCTTCGGCGAGTAACGCAAACTCATCGTGGAGTTCTGGAAAACTCGCGCCATCAGGTCGAGCTCTTCCCAGTTTTCCTCCTGCGCCTCCATCAGCATCAGCATGATGTTCGCGCCGACACAGAAGTTGACGCCTTGATTGCCGACGACTAGCCCGACGAAGTTTTTCTCGACTTCAGCGAGCGCGAACTTCAACATTTGAAGCGTGTCGCCGCCAATCGCGTTCATCTTCGAGTGGAACTCGAGACACGCGACGCCGTCGCCGATGTCGATCAGCGATGCGCCCGCGTTCTTCTTGATCACGCCGGTTCGATCTTTGACTGACTTCAGAATCAAAACGCCCGGCGCGTCACTCAGCGGCACATACTTGCCCGACGCGAAATCGAAATAGAACTGTTCTCCATTCTCTTTCTTGTAAAAGGATGTGGCGCCGGTTGCGAGCATCTGTTCGACGTTGCTCGGCACCGTCATGCCTTCCTCTTTCATTCGCGCGACAGACTTCTCCACGCCGATCGCGTCCCAAACTTCGAATGGCCCCAACTCCCAACCGAAGCCCCAGCGCATCGCGCGATCGACTTCGACCACGGTGTCTGCAATCTCCGGGATGCGCTTGGCCGCGTACGTGAGCGTGCGTGACAGCGTCTTCCACAAAAACGCGCCCACGCGATCTTTGCCCCAGGTCAGTGCTTTGATCCGCTCGGGCGCGGCTTCGATGTTCTTCGCCATGTCGAGCGAAGGAAGTTTGACTTTTTCGGTGCGCCGGTAATCCAGTGTGGCCGTGTCGAGCGCCCAGATTTCGCTCTTGTCGCCTTCGCCCTTCTGCTTTTTGTAAAAACCGCTCTTGGTCTTGTTGCCCAGCAAGCCGCGTTGGACCATCCCCGCAAGCACTTCGGGCACGACGAACATCTCGCGCTCTTCGTCTTCCGGAAGCGCTTCGAAGAGGTTTTTGATGACGTGAGTAAAGACATCCAACCCGACCAAATCAAACGTCCGGAAGGTTGCCGACTTTGGACGGCCCACGGCAGGGCCAGTCATCTTGTCGACTTCTTCGATCGAATATCCATCCTCGAGCATCGTCTTGATCGTGAAGAGCGCGCCGAAAGTGCCGATGCGATTGGCGATGAAGTTTGGACGATCCTTCGCGGGCACAACGCCTTTACCGAGACGTTGATCGAGAAAGCCGTAAAGGAAGCACGAGACTTCAGGCTTGGTCCATTCAGTGCGAATGATCTCGACGAGGTGTAGATAACGCGGTGGATTAAAAAAGTGAACGCCGAGAAAGTGCTGTTTGAAGTCGTCGGAACGACCTTCGGCGAGCAAGTGAATGGGAATGCCGCTGGTGTTTGAAGCGACGATCGAACCTGGGCGGCGATGTTGTTCGACGCGCTCGAACAGCGAACGTTTGATGTCGAGATTTTCTACGACAGCCTCGACGATGAGATCGCAGTCTCTGATCTTGGCGAGGTCGTCGTCGAAATTTCCGGGCGTGACGAGTGAGGCCAGTTCAGGGACAAAGAATGCGGCTGGTTTCGCTTTCACCGCGGCCTCAAGCCCGCTGCGCGCGATGCGATTCCGCACCTGCGCGCTTTCGAGTGTCAATCCTTTCTTCTGTTCTTCCGGATTGACTTCACGCGGCGGAATGTCGAGCAGCAGCGTGGGCACCCCTGCATTAGCGAGGTGCGCGGCGATCTGCGCCCCCATAGTTCCCGCCCCCAACACCGCCGCCCTCTCAATCCGCATCATCACCCGCTCCTCTTTCTTCTGTTCTTTAGACTCCCCGGAAGTTAAGGGCATGATACTGAATGAACGCTCATTCAGCAAGATCGAAAACCCCTCATCGCGCGTTGTTTTGTTTGTGGGATCCGGCATTAAATGAATCGTCCGGCATAAAGTGAAATTCGTCCGGCATAAAGTGAAATTTGTCCGGCATTAAATGAAATTGCGCGGACGATCTCATCTCAAGCTGGTAACAAAAGGTAATTCTATGATTTCGGTCGGGTTTGAGCGTGTTAGCAAGAAACGCGCGTGTCGGATTTGTGGGAAACCGACTTATTGTGGCTTCTCAAGGGACGAAGGTACTTCGATCTGCATGCGCATCAGTGCACATCTCGCGGGCCATCTCGCAACGGTGGAAACATACACGTCCATCCGGAAATTCCATTCATCACCATTCGACTAAGAATCTTGCGACCCAATAACCAGTCAATTTCGCCGGCTTCTCTTGAAATCAGAGACGCTGTTTCGGGAATTGATACGGATCTCTCCAGCTTCGAATTACAGGCAGGAACTTGTCGCCTGCCCAGGAGGCTTGCTGTCACGAGGACTGCTTGAAGAACACACAACCAGCTACGGAGCGCTGCCTCCAACAAAACGGGAGCGTGCAACACTTGCTGGTATCTTGAATGATTATGTGAGCGCCCGCTTCCCCGCATACGCCCAATCTCATTCAGGCGCAGGCGTGGTAGGCGTACCAGGTTTCTGGCAGGAACTGTCTGGGGTGGTCCACATCTGGAAACCGCGCAACTACAACATGCCGCTTCTGCTAATACCGTATAAAGACGCAAACGGATTGATTCAAGCC